>NZ_NCTH01000037.1:0-36640 GCF_002105475.1 Vibrio sp. ArtGut-C1
AGTGATACCACTGCGGAGTGGTAGTTCAGTTGGTTAGAATACCGGCCTGTCACGCCGGGGGTCGCGGGTTCGAGTCCCGTCCACTCCGCCACTTAATATCGACAACCTCGCCCATGCGAGGTTTTGTCAAATCTAGAATATAAGAATTCTACAGGGGTGTAGCTCCAATTGGCAGAGCAGCGGATTCCAAATCCGCGTGTTGGGAGTTCGAATCTCTCCACCCCTGCCATATATCAAGGCTCTGACTTAGGTCANTGTATCTGCTTGCCACTATGCATGTGTCCTCTCATCCTACCTATATGCCTTTCTGCTACCTGCTGTTCTTTATAAGTATTTATTAGCTACTCGGACTCACCAACCAATTAGACTATTCGTTATAAGCAAGTGCTCCGAAATGTTAGTAATAATTGAGAATCATTATTTATATTTAGTTACACTCAACCGATCTGGATTAATGGGTAACTATGTATGGATATATCTCGTCGACGCTTCCTTCAATCATCCTTAGCAATCTCCGCGCTTACCGTTCTACCTGCATGTTCTCTATCTCGGAGTACTAATAAGGGGCAACATATATACGATATCACTGCAGAGCCTTCTACTGCAGAATTGGTCCCAGGGTTTAACACAGACGTACTCGCGTTTAATGGTTCGATTCCAGCGCCTACGATTCGCTGTCGCCAAGGTGAGAAAGTTATTATCCGATTTACCAACAAGCTTTCAGAGCCAACTACAATTCACTGGCATGGCCTGCGAATCCCCATTGAAATGGATGGTGTACCTTTCTTAAGTCAGCCGCCTATCATGCCGGGTGAAACATTCGTTTATGAATTTACACCGCCAGATGCAGGTACGTTTTGGTATCACCCACACATGAACAGCGTTAAGCAGCTTGGTATGGGGTTGGTTGGGCTAATAATTGTTGAAGAGGCTGAGCCTGTTCAGTTTGATGAAGAGCATGAAGTCGTCCTCAAGCATTGGCATTTAGACAAGCAAGGACAGTGGAAGAACCTAATGGTGCCGCGCTTGAGTGCACGTATGGGAACGCCAGGAGAGTGGAGTAGCGTCAATGGTATTCATGAGCCTGTTTATACGCTGGAGCAGAACGCGACTACGCGATTAAGAATTGCTAATGTCGATAACACCATTACCTATCCGATCGCGATTGAAGGCACAGAGGCTTGGGTTATTGCTATCGATGGCAATCCAGTTAAAACGCCTTATAGGCTCACTCAACACAAAATTGGTCCGGGAATGAGATTGGATATCGGATTGATTGCTCCGAAGGCTGGAGAGCGTGTTTATGTGCGTCAAATGAAAGGGCGCTTCCCATTCTCTTTGTGTGAGTTTGAAGTTGTTGAGTCTGACCTGCCAAGCAACAAGAAACTGCCTTTATTGCCTCTCAACCCTGTGCCTGATCTTGATTTGGAAAATGCGGAGCAAATCGATTATGTGTTTGAATGGGAGGGGGCGATCACTCCTGCCGATAAATCGGGCAAAGCGATACCTAAATTCTGGCTGATGAACAAACGAGCTTGGGAGGGAATGAGTAAAGATAATATCCCAGCACCACTTTCAAAATTGGAACTTGGAAAAACCTATATCTTCAATTTGAAGAACGTTACTCAATATCATCATCCTATTCATCTTCATGGGCATACATTTACTGTTCTTGAGTTAGATGGCAAGAAACTTGACGAACCGTTCCATACCGATACGGTTTTACTTGGAAAAAATGGCAGTGCCAAAGCTGCCTTTGTTGCTAACAACCCTGGACGTTGGATGTATCACTGCCATGTTATTGAGCATATGAAAACCGGTTTGATGGGGTATATTGAAGTAAAGTGACTCCTGTAACTTTTTTAATCTCAGCGTGTTTTAAATGCAATACGTTGTCGAATTCTAAAATTTCACCATCAATATCGCTTTAGTTTTGGTTACAATATCGTCATCAATAGTGTTGGGGGGAATTATGGGGCAGTTTTCCATTCTTGGTTTTATTGCGCTAGGTGGTGCTTTTGGTGCGTGTTCTCGTTACTTGATATCTGAACTGTGTGTCATTTTATTGGGGCGTGGTTTTCCATACGGTACGTTAACCGTTAATGTGGTTGGTTCATTTATAATGGGCTTGTTGATTGCTGCGTTCGACAATGAACTGTTGGCAACAGAACCTTGGCGACAAGTGATTGGTTTGGGATTTTTAGGGGCACTGACGACGTTTTCCACCTTTTCTATGGATAATGTTTTACTTATGCAGCAAGGTGCATTTTTTAAGATGGGGTTAAATATTTTATTAAATGTGGTGCTGAGCATCTCTGCTGCGTGGATCGGTTTCCAATTATTGATGCGCAGCTAGCAAAGTAGTTAAAAATTAAACAGGTCGGCTTGGTTTAACCAGGCCGTTTTTATATACTGATATCACTTGTCGGAGTGCCATAAGGCTGAGACCGTTAATTCGGGATCCGTTGAACCTGATCAGATTAGAATCTGCGAAGGGAACAAGAGAAGATATTTATACCGGAGTTCTTTCTGGTTGACCTATCAAATAGTCGAATGTTGTTATAGGCAAATTACTTAAGCTTTATTTAGCCTTAATTTGACTCCTCTTGTCGCATCTATCCGCCAAGCATTTTTATCCAATTACTTTTTATCTAGTATAACAAAGCAAGGAAAAATGCTATGTCGAGTCGCAAACAAGCGAGACTGGAAGCAAAACAGTTTATTGAAACACTCTCGGTACAGCCGTACCCAAATTCCACAAAAGTATATGTAGAAGGTTCACGTCCAGATGTTCGTGTACCTATGCGTGAAATAGCGCTAGCAGATAGTCTGATTGGTGGCACAAAAGAGGCGCCTATTTTCGAGCCGAATGAAGCCGTCCGAGTCTACGATACGTCAGGTGTTTATACTGATCCGAACTACGATATTGACCTTTATAGCGGCTTACCAAAGCTAAGAGAAAGCTGGATTGAAGAGCGTGGTGACACAGAGTTACTTGATGAAGTAAGCTCGGTGTACACCAAAGAACGCTTAGAAGACGAAACACTAGACGATCTTCGTTACGGTAATCTACCACGTATTCGACGTGCCAAAGATGGGCAATGCGTCACTCAACTGCACTATGCTCGCAAAGGTATTATCACCCCAGAAATGGAATTCATCGCGCTGCGTGAAAACATGGGTCGTGCCAAGTACCGTGATGATGTGCTGAATCAACAGCATCCTGGTCAAAGCTTTGGAGCTAATCTTCCAAAAGACATTACCGCCGAGTTTGTTCGCAAAGAAGTTGCCGAAGGTCGCGCGATTATCCCTTCTAATATCAACCACCCAGAATCCGAACCAATGATCATTGGCCGTAACTTTTTGGTCAAAGTGAACGCCAATATCGGTAACTCATCGGTGACGTCTTCGATTGAGGAAGAAGTTGAGAAGCTCGTTTGGGCGACACGCTGGGGTGGCGATACTGTTATGGATCTCTCCACAGGTCGCAATATTCATGAAACTCGAGAATGGATTCTGCGTAACAGCCCGGTTCCGATCGGTACCGTACCTATGTATCAAGCGCTGGAAAAAGTGAATGGAGTTGCCGAAAATCTTAACTGGGAAGTGATGCGCGATACTCTGATTGAGCAAGCAGAGCAGGGCGTTGATTACTTCACTATCCATGCCGGTTTACTACTTCGCTATGTGCCAATGACTGCAAAGCGCGTTACTGGCATCGTTTCTCGTGGTGGTTCTATCATCGCGAAATGGTGTTTAGCGCATCACCAAGAAAGCTTCTTATACACCCATTTCCGAGAGATCTGTGAAATCTGTGCTAAGTATGATGTCGCACTATCTCTCGGTGATGGTCTGCGTCCTGGTTCGGTTGCCGATGCGAACGACGAAGCGCAATTTGCTGAGCTTCGTACCCTTGGTGAGTTAACCAAGATTGCGTGGGAATACGACGTACAGGTGATTATCGAAGGTCCTGGTCATGTTCCAATGCATATGATCAAAGAGAATATGGAAGAGCAGTTAGAGCACTGTCATGAAGCACCGTTCTACACCCTTGGTCCACTGACAACAGACGTTGCTCCTGGTTACGACCATATTACTTCAGGCATTGGCGCTGCCATGATTGGCTGGTATGGCTGTGCGATGCTCTGTTATGTAACTCCTAAAGAGCATCTTGGCTTACCAAACAAAGAGGACGTGAAGGTAGGCATGATCACTTACAAGCTTGCTGCTCATGCTGCTGATTTGGCGAAAGGGCATCCAGGCGCACAAGTTCGTGATAACGCGCTTTCTAAAGCTCGCTTCGAGTTCCGCTGGGAAGACCAATTCAACTTGTCACTCGACCCAGAAACCGCTCGCGCTTTCCATGATGAAACCTTGCCTCAAGAGTCGGGAAAAGTTGCTCACTTCTGTTCGATGTGCGGACCAAAGTTCTGCTCGATGAAGATTTCGCAAGAGGTTCGAGAATACGCGAAAGATACTGAGCAAGTTGCTGCGGACCAAGCTATCTCAATCAAAATGCTGGATGATCCTCTTGAGGGGATGCGTCAGAAATCGCAAGAATTTAGAGAGTCAGGCTCCGAGCTATACCACCCAGCAGCACATGCCGAGGTAAGTGACTAATGAGCAAAATCCTTATTCCGTCATCATTGATTGAGCTAACAGGTTTAGTTCAACAATGTTTGTTGTTGGCGAGAGAACAGGGTTTTAGCATCGAAGACATTGAGTTGGGTGTGAGCCCAACTCAATCTATTCAGCTTGTTCGCGACCAACAGACCACACGCATAACGACAGATCTTATTGATGGTTATGACTCTGAGCATGAGAGTTCATTTGTGCTCTATTACCGTTCTGCTTTGTCGGTAGAAGCGTGTGCTAAGCAACCGTCGAAAGCGATTTATATTGGTATTGCTGATACTCAGGTATCCGATGAAAAGGAGAAAATGCTTCAGCTTGATATCTGGCGTCACCCAATTAACAACGAAGTGAGAGCGCTTTCCGTTAAGTCCAAATTCAACGCAATGTTCGATCCTGAACATCACCTTGCTTGGATAGTAACGCTGACAGTACTCGATTTTCCTATCGAAGATGCGTTAACACTTGCTCGAGGAATGCTAACTCAACAAGCGAATGTTTCACGTGAAACACTGTTGAATGACAACCTTGATGAGGGACGATCTACTCAGTGGGCTGACCAATTTGATGATTTCCCCACACCTGTACTGGAGGATAACCGACTAGGTATTCAAGTTGGTTGGTCTGCACAAGGCGAGAGCGTTAGCTTTCCAACTCTAACTAAGCAAAGTCTAGGGCTCTATCCAGTCGTTGATGATGTTGCTTGGATTGAGCGTTTACTGCCTTTAGGCATCAACACTATTCAACTGCGAATCAAGAACCCACAACAAGCCGATTTAGAACAACAGATCATTCGAGCAATTGAGCTAGGTCGTCAGTATCAAGCACAAGTGTTCATCAATGACTATTGGCAGTTGGCAATCAAGCATGGCGCTTATGGCGTTCACCTAGGACAAGAAGACATAGAAGAATCGAACTTGGCTCAGCTAACCAAAGCCGGCATTCGTCTTGGTCTTTCTACTCATGGTTATTATGAGCTACTGCGCATCGTACAAATTCATCCTAGTTACATCGCGCTAGGGCATATTTTCCCAACCACCACTAAACAGATGCCATCGAAACCACAAGGTTTGGTGCGCTTGGCTTTGTATCAAAAGTTGATTGATAGCATTCCTTATACAAATACAGAGGCTGCTTTCCGTCCTTCAAAAGACAAAGTAGGTAGTGACTATGTGCTTGGCTTTCCGACGGTTGCGATTGGTGGTATTGACCAATCTAATGCAGACCAAGTTTGGCGCACGGGCGTCTCTAGTTTGGCAGTTGTGCGTGCTATTACGTTGGCAGAATCACCTCAGTCCGTCATCGAGTTCTTCGCACAACTGATGAAGGAAAGACAGCTAACGTTTACTGATCAGAATGATGAATTGGCGGATACCAAGAGAGGCGAGCATGCTCACGGATAAGCAGTTCCTTCGCTATCAGCGCCAACTCGCTCTGCCTGAAATTGCCGAAATTGGGCAAGAGCGTTTGAGCAAATCGCATGTGCTGATCATCGGTTGTGGTGGGTTAGGGAGCGCAGCGAGTTTGTACTTGGCATCAGCGGGTGTTGGTAAATTGGTTGTGGTCGATGACGATGAAGTTGATAGCAGTAACCTACAGCGTCAGATCATTTATCGTGAACAAGACCTCCAAGTTGCGAAAACAGAAGCGACTGTAAAGCAACTCACTGAACTTAATTCTATGGTCCAAGTTCGTGCTCTCAATAAGCGATTAGACAAAGCACAGCTGCAGCTTGAGGTGATGCTAGCGGATGTGGTGCTCGACTGCACCGATAACATGCCAACGCGCCAGCTCATTAACCAAGTTTGTTTCGTGCAAAATACGCCACTCATTTCAGCAGCGGCAATTGGTTGGCAAGGACAATTCGCTGTCTTTGATTACCAAACACCAAGTGAACAAGAAGCGCAGAGTAAAGCCTGTTACCGCTGTTTGTATCCGTTCGACGAATTACCGCAAACGCAAAAGTGCAGTGAGAGCGGTGTCGTCGGTCCGGTGGTGGGCACACTTGGCAACTACCAAGCGATAGCGGCAATTCAAAAACTGGCGACGGGAAAGTTTCATGTCGAGACTGCCAAGTTACACCTGTTCGATGGATTGAAGCTGCAATGGCAAACCATGGCGATAAGCAAAGACAAACAGTGCCAAGTGTGTGCTCAGATTTAGCTTACGAGTAATGGGCAGAGTTAAGAGAGTTGGAAGCAATGACGTTATCAGAACAACAAACAACACAAATGACCGCTGCTGACTTAGATGTGATCACTATTGTCATCAATGACCAGTCACATCAAGTTGCCAGTGAGTCGAATCTACAGCAAATCATTAGTCAATTTGCGCTGCCTGAAATGGGCTGTGTTTTTGCAATTAATAACAATGTTGTGCCGCGCAGTGAGTGGGCTAGCACAGTTCTTTCACAGGGAGATAGCATCTCTTTGTTTCAAGCGATCGCAGGGGGTTAAAGTCGATGCTTAAAATTGGTGATAAACAATTCGAATCAAGACTGTTCACGGGAACAGGGAAGTTTGCCAACAGCCGATTAATGGCAGAAGCGATTCAAGTGTCGGGATCTCAACTTGCGACCATGGCGTTGAAGCGTGTGGATGTGAACGACCAACAAGACGATATTTTGCTGCCGCTAGTACAAGCGGGTGTGAACTTATTGCCGAACACCTCAGGTGCAAAGAATGCTAAAGATGCTGTGTTTGCTGCACAACTGGCGCGAGAAGCGTTGGGGACTAACTGGCTAAAACTGGAAATTCACCCAGACCCGAAGTACTTGATGCCCGATCCTATTGAGACACTAGCAGCCGCTGAGCAACTGGTTCGTGAAGGTTTCATTGTGCTTCCTTATTGTCATGCTGACCCGGTTCTATGTAAACGACTGGAAGAAGTAGGTTGTGCTGCGGTCATGCCATTAGGTGCGCCGATCGGTTCTAACAAAGGGATAGTTTCTCACGATTTCCTAGAGATCATCATCGACCAAGCTAATGTTCCTGTGGTTGTGGATGCGGGTATCGGTGCTCCTTCACATGCCGCGCGTGCGATGGAAATGGGCGCGGATGCCGTGCTCGTCAATACCGCGATTGCAGCTTCGAGCGATCCCGTTGCGATAGCGAAGGCATTTAAGTTGGCGGTAGAGTCGGGGCGTATGGCTTATGAAGCCGGACTTGCGGGTAAGGTTTCTCATGCGGTTGCGTCGAGTCCACTGACGTCATTCCTAGATGAGCTTTAATCCTAGATTGGTTTAGCTATTAAGCGAGGAAAACATGAGCTTCGTTGAACAATTTAAGCAGCTGAATTGGGATGACATTTCGATGTCGATCTACGCGAAAACGGCACAAGATGTCGAGCGAGCATTGAATAAACCCAAGCGTGATTTGGAAGACTTTAAAGCGCTAATTTCACCAGCGGCTGAAGCATATTTAGAGCAAATGGCTCAGCTGTCATACTCAGCAACTCGCAAGCGGTTTGGCAATACCATGTCGCTTTACATTCCATTGTATCTTTCCAACTTGTGTGCCAATGCTTGTACTTATTGCGGCTTCTCAATGGAGAACAAGATCAAGCGTCGTACCTTGAATAGGGACGAAGTGGCAGCAGAAGTTGAAGCCATTAAACGCATGAAGTTCGATAGCGTATTGCTGGTGACTGGCGAACACGAAACCAAAGTGGGCATGAAATACTTCCGCAAAATGGTGCCGATGATTAAGCAACGCTTTAATTATTTGGCGATGGAAGTGCAGCCGCTAGATCAAGACGAATACGCAGAGCTAAAGACATTGGGTTTGGATGCGGTGATGGTCTATCAAGAAACGTATCATCCTTCGACGTATGCCGAGCACCATTTGCGTGGTAATAAGATGGATTTCGAATACCGATTAGATACACCCGATCGTCTTGCAAAAGCGGGTATTGATAAGATCGGTATTGGCGCTTTGATAGGATTGGAAGAGTGGCGTACCGACTGCTTTTATGTGGCAGCGCACTTGGACTATCTCGAGCGCACGTATTGGCAGACTCGTTACTCAATTTCTTTCCCACGTTTACGTCCTTGTGAGGGCGCGCTCCAACCCAAATCAGTCATGACGGATAAGCAGCTTGTTCAGTTGATTTGCGCTTATCGTTTGTTGAATCCAGAAGTGGAGTTGTCATTATCGACTCGTGAATCACCAAAGTTCAGAGACAATGCATTACCGTTAGGTATCACCAGTATGTCTGCTGCATCTAAAACTCAGCCGGGTGGTTATGCGATGGATGATGTTGAACTCGAGCAGTTTGAGATCAGTGATGAGCGAAGTGCTGGTTCTGTGGAAGATATGATTCGAGCCAAAGGCTTTGATCCTGTATGGCGAGATTGGCACTCGGCGTATTCTGGTTAATCAGCAAATAAAGCCACTGGTCATCGTTATGTTTCACGTGAAACATAGGAAAAGAAAGAGGGTTGATGCAAAACATCAACCCTCTACTTTTTTTAGCTTTTAGCTTTTAGCTTTTAGCTTTTAGCTTCTAGCTTCTAGCTTCTAGCTGTGTGCTACAGGTAGCGTTGCCTGACGAAGCCACTCTTTAACATCACCTTCGACTAGCGGGCTGATCTCATCCCATACTTTTTGGTGGTACTCATTCAGCCAAGCAAGTTCTGGACGAGTTAGCATATCAACGTTGATGTTGCGTTTGTCTATTGGGCAGCGTGTTAGCGACTCAAATGACAGGACAGGGAAGTCACCGTTAGTCGGTGTTTCAACAACAAGCTCTAGGTTCTCAATACGGATACCAAACGCATCTGCACGGTAGTAACCTGGCTCGTTTGATAGCACCATACCTTCTAATAGAGGCACATCAATTTGCTTCTTCGAAATGCTTGCTGGGCCTTCATGCACACTTAGGAAGTGGCCCACACCGTGGCCAGTGCCGTGATCGTAATCGTAGCCTTCCGCCCATAGGTGCTGACGAGCTAGTGTATCGATTTGGTAACCACGTGTGCCTTTCGGGAAACGAGCTCGAGCAACGCCAATATGACCTTTCAGCGCCAACGTAAATTGCTTCTTCATTTCTGCAGAAGGTTGACCAATCGCGATAGTACGCGTGATATCGGTAGTGCCATCGAGGTACTGACCGCCTGAGTCCACAAGGTAAAGCGTGTTCAGTTCTAACTTACCAGGTTCAGGTTGGTTCTCGTGATTGTAGTGACACATGGCCGCGTTGCCGCCTGCCGCTGAAATGGTATCGAAGCTGAGATCCATTAGCGTAGGGTCTTCGCTACGAAATGCTTCCAGTTTGTCTGCTAATGTCGCTTCGTCATGCAGGTTACCAGCAGCAACTTCCGCATCTAACCAACATAGGAACTTGCTCATTGCCACGCCATCGCGGATATGACACGCCTTCATACCGGCAATTTCAACCGAGTTCTTCGCCGCTTTTGGCATCAGACATGGGTCTGCTGCTGCAATCACGGACGCACCAGAGTTTTGTAGTACTAGCTTAAACCAAGCGTTACTGATTGCAGGGTCAACTAATACCTTTTTACCTGTCATGGCTTCAAGGCGAGATTGAAGTGCTTCTGGGTGGTGAACGGTCATACCCGCACCAACATGAGCAGCAAATTCAGCAGGTAGACGAGCAGGATCGAGGAAGTATTCCACGCTTGAATCGGCATGCAGAATCGCGTGAGAAAGCAGAACTGGTAGGCGTGATACATCCAAACCACGTACATTCAGCAGCCAACAAATAGAATCTAATGCTGTGATCACAGCGCTATCTGCACCCGCTTTTTTTACCAGTTGGGCGATCTCTTGACGCTTACTCTCACTTGATTGACCGACGGCTTCTGTTGGCATCAGGCGAACATCAGAGACAACAGGCGCTGGGCGGTCATGCCACAACTCATCAATTGGGTTATTGGTCAGAATATTTAGCTCAAGCTTTCCAGCTAGTTTAGCTTGTGCCATGTCTAGCCAAGCTGAGCTGTGCATACGAGGATCAATTGCGACAGATGCGTTCGTTGGCAGGTTGTCTAGAACCCAATCTAAAGCTGGCTCTTCAATAAGGTGACGATATTCAAATAGGTCACCAGGGACTTGTTTGGTGACTTGAACGGTATAGCGGCCATCAACAAACATAGCTGCCTTCTCTTTGGTGATGACGGCGGCACCAGCAGAGCCTGTAAAGCCTGTTAACCAATGTAAGCGCTCGTTGTGCGCTGGGACGTATTCACCCAAATACTCGTCCTCGTGCGGAACCAGTAGGGCATCAATATTATGTTGTATAAGCCATTCGCGAATCGCATTCACGCGGCTGAGAGTTTCGTTGTGCATCTGTTTTATTCCTTCAAATTATCGCTCCTTCATGCTCAGGTGTGGGAGCTGTTTCCTTCTGCTTCATGCAGTTTATGATCAACGCAAGTTTGCAATGACTTAGGTTGAGTCGGAGTACAACTAGGCCATAGATGAGCCAAAAAGGACTACGACAGTTAAGCTACTCATTTTACCCGCTAAGCGCAAATTGAGAGCGGTATTTTTATCTAAGGTGATCGGTTTTTTGTGTGATCATCGTACGTAGCCAACCCAATGCAGGGTCGTTTTCTCTGTCTCGGTGCCAGAATAAAGTGTATGCCATAGGTGGAAATTCTAGCGGGAGTGGTAGTACGACCAAATCAAGCTGTTTAGCAGCGAGCTGCACAAAATGGCTTGGAGCGGTAAAAATAAAGTCAGTGTAGGAACATAAACTTGCGGCACTATTAAAGTCGGGGACGGTGACGGCAATATCCCGGTCGGCTCCAATATCGGCAAGGCGATAATCTAACAGCCAACGGTCGTTGCCGTCACAACGCACTTGTACGTGACGCAGGGCGAGATACGCTTCGAGGTTCCAAGGCTGTTTTAATGCTGGGTGATTTTTGCGAATAATACACATCTGGTGATCTCGATAAATTTCCAGTTCGCATATGTCATCGGGTGGCAGCAGAGTCAGCTTGGCATCATTAATATCGATATCTTTTCCAGTTAAGCCTAAGTCTAGCTCTCCACGTTGCAGCATTTTAAAAGTATTATCGGACCAAGGGTGAGTGCTGATCGTTACCCCAGGGGCTTGCTGAAAAATCGCCGGTAAGAAATGGGGTAGAATCAGAGGGTAAACACTTTCAACCGCTGCTATTTGAAAACGGTATTCGCTACTTTGTGGAGAGAACTCTTCTGGTTGAGTCAGTACTTCTAACTGGTTTATCAACAGATCCAGTTTCGGCTTAAGAAACAATGCGCGCGGCGTTGGTGTTAATCCATGCGAGTTTCGGGTGAAAAGCGGGTCATCAAATTGGATGCGCAGTTTAGCCAGTGATTTGCTCACGGCAGACTGACTCAAGCACAGTCGGTGGGCGGCTCGGGTGACATTTAACTCTTCTATCAAAACTTTAAAACAGACCAATAGATTTAAATCGATACGAGCCAGTTTTTCGACGTTCACGGTGAATTTCCTTTAAGGAATAATGCTCATGATTATACATCATTTCCATTCATATCATCAGATGATTAAGCTCTATCCAAAGTTCTTTATCCAATTCGGAGTGTTGTGTGCCTAGCCAGTTTTCTAATAGTAAAAAACAGATGGCGTTATTGACCCTTTTGGTTCTTTTCAGTCCTCTTGCGATTGATATTTATCTACCTGCTTTACCTCTTATTGCTTCCACTTTTCAGGTCGATAATGCGCTAGCACAAGACACAATCACTTGGTTCTTATTTGCGATGGGTGTAGGGCAACTGTTTGCTGGCCCTTTGGCAGATAAACTCGGACGTCGAACTGTTGCATTGGGCGGTATCACTATCTATGCGATGAGCGCTTTATTGGCGTGGAGTGCTCAAAATATTGAATGGATGTTGGTTTCCCGACTGCTACAAGGCTTAGGTGCGTGTGCGACATCGGTAGCAGCCTTTGCAACAGTTCGCGATATCTTTGGCCCGGAAAAAAGCGGCAAAATGATCAGCTATCTTAACGGCGCGATTTGTTTTATTCCGGCATTAGCTCCAATTCTAGGTAGTTGGTTAACTCAGCAATTTGATTGGCGAGCTAACTTCAGCTTTATGGCGGGCTTTGCCGTTGTGTCCGGTTCATTGATGTTTTTCATGATGAAAGAGACTAACCCATCAACGGAAAAGCAAGCCGTGTTTAAGCTCAGCCGTTATTGGGCAGTGCTTAGTACGCCATCTTTTGTTTTCCATGCGTCATTATGCTTGATGGCGATGGCGGTTATTCTTGCTTACGTTACCTCAGCACCGTCGGTATTGATGACGGGGATGGGGCTGTCGATGAATGAATTCACTTTCTGGTTTGGTGTGAATGCGGTGATAAACATTGCGGCATGTATGTTGGCGCCTAAGTTTATGGAGCGCGTTGGCACGCACAACACCTTGGTCACCGGGATCTCAACTCTGGGCCTCGCAGGTGTGATCATGCTAGTGATGAATGGTCAGAATACAGCGCTTTCTTTCATGCTACCTATTTTCATGTCGTCAGTGGGTTTTGCATTCATTCTGGGTGCAGCGGCAGGGAAAGCATTGGAACCGTTTGGTGACAAAGCGGGTACGGCTGCGGCACTGCTTGGGTTGTTCCAAATGAGTGGCTCTGGTTTGTTGGTTGGTACGTTGCAGCGTTTATCTTTGGAGCCTCAAACACTGATCGCAATTCATATGTGGGTTCTATTGCCTGCGTTGGTGGTTCTGTTTACAAAAGCAGGTAAGAACTGGCATTCAAGCTTTGCGAAAGCGTAAAACAGTGTAATTTAGTATTTTCCAATGTAAGTAAGGCGTGTATATTTGTCGTTCAGACTTTTCCTGACACCATAACGGAACTCAAAAAGTAATGTCGTTAACCACGTATGAAATGGCTCGTATTCTAGAGCAAATGGAAGATTCACCAGAAAAGGTGATGTTTGGCAAGTTGCTTAATGAGCTGGGTAATCAAAGCTCCGAGCGTATTCGTAGTGCGGCTAAACAAGTACCTCTGCCAATTTTGCGTGATATCGTGTACCAATTCCAGCAAGTGATTGAGTCGCGCAAAGGTGAACAAGTTGAGCTGTTGGCAAAAGATCTTGCTCAACAGGGCATCTCAGCTGATGAGCTTCTTGCTTACTTAAATAAACAATAAAAAGTCCCCGCCACTGCGGGGATTTTTTTATCGCGTCAACTTATTCTTTATAACATGGTCAATAGAGATAACTCCCGGTCCCCATACGATGACCACTAAAATCATGAATCCCCACAACTGATGGTCATAGAACCCTTTTTCCCACAGTACCGGGTAAGAGATGACCGCGATGATATTGAACACAAATAGAATCGCAGCCATCGGGCGGGTAATTAATCCCAACGCTAAAAATACTGGCAGAATCAACTCGGCAGCCGTTCCCATGTAGGCCGCTAACTCCCAAGGCAAAAGTGGTACTTGGTATTCCAATTCGAATAGATACAGCGTGCTATCCCAAGAAGAAACTTTGATTAACCCTGAATTGAAGAACACCCATGCAACCCATAAGCGACAAAAGAGAAGTAGTAAAGGGACAAAGCCAGCTTGTAAGGTATTGATCAAGTCGTCGTACCGATTGACTAAGTTTTTAACTGTATTCGTCATAGAGTGCTCCTTAGATTGATTTCAATGTAAAGCCGTCAACGAGATCGAGTGCCATGATGCTATTAAGGTGAACGAGCAAAGCTTCGGGTATTTCGCTCAAACTCTGCTTCTGCTCTAAACATTGCAGCAGTTGAAAAACATCGGTATCGAGTGCGTGACATTGAGCTTCTCCATTAGCTTGAATCGAGATGACACCTCGCTGTAATTGATTGATATTGAGCTGTTCAAACTCTTGGTATTGAATCGCATGAAAGAGATCAAATACGGCGTAGTTTGAGTCAAAGCTGCGACTGCCAGTGCGCAAATGAAACACCAATTGAGGTTGTTGTTCTTCCGTCACTTGGGTAAGTGCAGATAAAGGGATTCGATTTGGTTTTTCGACTTTCTCATTCTGTATTTGTCGAGCTAAGTCCATATGCCATTCAAACCTTGCGACTTCAGGAGTGTACGGGGCTTGGGTCATGACCTGACTAAACTGCATAATCGTATCTTGAAAGCCAGCACCATAATGTACGACATTACCTTCAGCTAAGGGGTGAGAAAGTACGTGTTGGCGAGCAATTTGATCGAAGCACTCTTTTCCAACTAAGGCTTCAACCATTGGGTAGGTCGCTGCCAATACCTCACTCAAGCTGATGATAAAGTTATTGCGGTAAATCTGTATGCGTTCATCTGCAGTAAACTTATCACTCACAATGTCGCATTCTTCACCGAGCGCTTGATAATGTAGGGCTTTAGCAAATTGACTCTGCAAGGTCGCAAGATTCATGACGCTTTCCTTTTGCTCTTTTGGTCAATCAAATGATTTTTCTGCAATAGTGAGGATGCTTTTTCTGCTTCGCCAAGAAGTATTTCTGGTGCAGGAATATCCAAATCCCATTCAATCAGCGTATGGCGAGGGCCGTGTTTTTGTGTCCAACTGACGAACAGCTGCCATACTTCATCACTGACGGGGCGGCTATGAGTATCAATCCAAATCTCACCTTTATCCAACGGCTTAATAGTAAAACCTGCCAAATGAATCTCGTCGACTTTGTCGGCTGGAATCGCATCTAGGTATGTGTCGCAATCAAAACCGTGATTGAAGGCGGAAACATATACGTTATTTAAGTCGAGTAATAAACGACAGTCGGTGCGCTTTTGCACTTCGGTAAGAAAATCCCATTCGCTGATGGTTGAATGGTGAAACTTCACATAACTAGATGGGTTCTCAATTAAGATTTCACGTTGTAGGTATTCTTGCACTTCAAGCACGTTACGAGTGAAGACTTGCAGCGCTTCTTCCGTGTAAGGCAAGGGAAGTAGATCATTGAAGTAGTGACCACCATTTTCACTCCAGCTTAAATGGTCAGAGACGAAGAGCGGGTCAATTGTATTTATCAATGCTTTTAGTTGCGCTAAATGTTTCGTATTCACACGTTCCACCGAGCCCAGCGATAAACCAATACCGTGGCAACTGATGTGGTAGTGCTCGCGTAATGCTTGTAGTTGATGGCGCTCTACTGAGTTGGGCTGAAAGTAGTTCTCGCTGTGGATTTCTAGCCACGACAGCTCAGGTTTGTGTTGGCTAAAATAATCGAGATGAGGGGAACGTAATCCGACGCCAGCAAGAGGATGGAAAGAGTGATGTTTCACGTGAAACTCCTTTTCTGATTGGCGAGTAACTGGGGGCGTTGGTTAAAGTGCAACGCGCCCCACAGAAACTTGTGATGTTGAGTTATGAGCCGCTGGTGCTACCGCCAGCCAATTTGTCACACAATCCTTTAGGAACGACAACAAAAGCATCTTTTTGGTTGTCTTCTTTAGAGGTGCCCGCGCAAGAGCTGTTTTTCGTTGCGCAGTCATTTTTACCGGCTTTCGCCACGCCATAACACTTTTCTTTTTCTGCTGCGACAGCAGGGGCTGCGGTGAGCATGGTGCCACCGAGAGCAAGAAGGCCAGTAACAGCAGCAGTAACAGCAAGATTCGATTTTTTCATCATAATTTCCTCTGAGTGATTTCCTTTTACTTTCATTCGGCAAGTCGATTCGCCGTTTGGCGTACAACCTTTATCCACCTGCTTAAATTAAAAGATAGAGATGAGGCAGAAAAACTTTCATAAAAATAACTCTCGCGAATGGTTTTGGAGTGATTACCTTCGTTAACTCTTTGAATGAAAGATTAAAAAAACAACGAATTTTTTATCAAGTTTTGTCTAAACAGCACCCAGCTGTTTAGGTTATAATCGGTTTTTATGTATAAATAACCAGTAGCTCATCATGATGGATCCATCTCTATTACTCGACGGTCTAAACGATAAACAGCGTGAAGCCGTTGCAGCTCCTCTAGAAAACTTACTTGTCCTTGCTGGTGCAGGGAGTGGTAAGACTCGCGTTCTTGTTCACCGTATCGCTTGGCTTATGTCAGTCGAGCAAGCTTCTCCTTTCTCGATCATGTCGGTCACCTTCACCAATAAAGCGGCAGCAGAAATGCGTGGTCGTATTGAAGAGTTGATGATGGGCAGTGCATCTGGCATGTGGAATGGGACTTTCCACGGTATTTGTCACCGCATTTTGCGTGCACACTATCTTGATGCCAAGCTACCGGAAGATTTCCAAATCATAGACAGCGATGATCAGCAGCGCTTGTTAAAGCGTTTGATCAAAGCACAAAACTTGGATGAAAAGCAGTGGCCTGCACGCCAAGTTTCATGGTGGATTAATGGTAAGAAGGACGAAGGATTACGCCCATCGCATATCGACGCTTATCACGATCCAGTGACCAAAACTTATTTGCAGCTGTATACCGCTTACCAAGAAGCGTGTGATCGTGCTGGCTTAGTGGACTTTGCGGAAATTTTGCTGCGCGCGCATGAGCTACTGCGTGACAACAAGTTTGTGCGTGAACACTACCAAGCACGCTTTAAACATATCTTGGTTGACGAATTTCAAGACACAAACAACATTCAATACGCTTGGCTACGCATGATGGCTGGCCCAGATTGTCACGTGATGATTGTTGGTGACGACGACCAGTCAATTTATGGTTGGCGCGGTGCAAAAGTCGAGAACATTGAGAAGTTCACGCTGGAGTTTCCGAGCGTGAACACCATTCGTCTCGAACAAAACTATCGTTCGACCAAGACGATTCTTGAAGCGTCCAATACCTTGATTGCGAACAACACTGAACGTATGGGTAAAGAGCTGTGGACGGATGGCAATGTGGGCGAGCCGATCTCGGTTTACAGCGCTTATAACGAGCTTGACGAAGCGCGCTTTGCGGTCAATAAAATCAAAGAGTGGCAAGAGAATGGCGGCGCATTGAATGATGCTGCGATGCTGTATCGTAACAACGCGCAATCTCGTGTTTTGGAAGAAGCATTAATTCAGGCAGGCTTACCGTACCGTATTTACGGAGGCATGCGATTCTTCGAGCGTCAAGAAATCAGAGATGCGTTGAGCTACTTGCGTTTGATGGCGAATCGCAACGATGATGCCGCGTTTGAACGTGTCGTGAATACCCCAACACGTGGTCTGGGCGATAAGACGCTAGAGACTATCCGTCGTGCAGCTCGTGATAGAGGGTGCACTATGTGGGAAGCCAGTCTGGCAATGCTCGATGAGCAAGTATTAACGGGTCGAGCAGCTGGTGCGTTAAGTCGTTTTGTCGAATTAATCACCGCGTTGGAAGACGATACACTAGAAATGCCATTGCATGAGCAAACGGACCACGTGATCAAGTACTCGGGTTTGTTTGCGATGTATGAGCAAGAGAAGGGCGAAAAGTCTAAAGCTCGCATAGAAAACTTGGAGGAGCTGGTTACCGCCACTCGCCAATTCGAAAAACCAGAAGAAGCGGAAGAAATGTCTCTGCTGACGGCATTTTTAACGCATGCGGCTCTGGAAGCGGGCGAAGGTCAGGCGGACGAATTTGAAGATGCAGTCCAACTGATGACGCTGCATAGTGCGAAAGGTTTGGAATTCCCATTGGTATTCATGGTCGGTGTGGAAGAAGGTATGTTCCCAAGCCAGATGTCCGCTGAAGAGGCAGGGCGTTTAGAAGAAGAGCGCCGCCTGTGTTATGTGGGCATGACGCGCGCGATGCAAAAGCTCTACATTACTTACGCGGAAATGCGTCGCCTATATGGCCAGGACAAATACCACAAACCATCGCGCTTTATTCGTGAATTACCAGAAACGTGTTTGGATGAAGTGCGCATGAAGGCGCAAGTGAGTCGCCCTTCAAGTAGTGGACGTTTTAGCCAAACCGCAGTAAAAGAAAACTTCAATGAGACTGGTTTTTCACTAGGTTCTCGTGTGATGCATCCGAAATTTGGTGAAGGAACGATCATCAACTTTGAGGGCAGTGGCCCACAAAGCCGAGTGCAGATTGCTTTCAACGGTGAAGGCATTAAATGGTTAGTCACCGCTTACGCGAGACTGGAGAAGCTGTAGGGCTTTGTGAAAAAATGAACATAAGAGCTGCTTCGGTGGCTCTTTCTGTTTTGGCTGTTTGGAATCAACAAAATGCTGAAAGATAGGGAGCTAAATGACGCTATTCGAAAAGGCTCTTGGTCTAAATCGCTTATCTTTAGACAAAGAAAAACCCCGAGGGCTTACGCCCGTCGGGGTTATAGTCTTACTCGCAGCAATCCAGCTACTAAAAGTGCTCCATGCATCAAATCCTTGATAGCGTGCTGCATTCCTTCAGCTTAATCCTTTCGTCGCCTTCCTAGCGGTGTCCTTGACCTTATCCTGGTCTGCTAACCATCCTCGTTAGCTCTCATCACTTGTTCCCTGAGCGGTGTCCATGACATCATCCTGATGTTCAGTCCTTTCCTCGTCCAGAGGTGTCCATTTCCCGTCCTTAGTAGCAACCGTCCTAGTTGCTATTGATTCCGTTCAATGTCCAGTTTTGCAATCCATGCCCGACTATTCATCCTGAATACCCGTTTCTTCTTCCTGAAGTTCACCAAATCCGTGGTGTTTCCTGTTCCGTGTCAGCATCCTTCCGACAAGGTTCATATTACGCTCTTCACGATTCTCAACAATGGTCGAAGCCCACATTTTTCTCAATTAAAAGCGTTTGAAAAATAAACATGTTTATATTATTCAATGTCTTATGGTTATTTGTGGGCTGTTTTACCATTAAAAAAGAGAGGTTTGCTCCACTCCTTGTGAGAGATCTCGCACAAGGAGTCGAGCAAAACAGGCCTATTTGCCGATTGCTGCTCCTTCTCGACGAGGATCTGCGGCACCTTCTAGTCCATCTTTTGTTATGCGTATCGCATGCAGTCCAGAATTCAAATCACGAACATTGGTTTTAAAGCCCATCTTCTCCAGCTCTGGCTGTAAGCCTTCTGCAGCGGTACCTTGTTCAATATCTAAGGTGCCAAAACGGTCGAGTAATCGTGGTTGATTGATTGCTTGTTGGATATCCATATCCCATTGCGTGTGGGCAATGATGGTTTGCGCCACGTAACCGATGATTCGACTGCCACCCGGAGAACCTATCGCCATGTAAGGTTTGTTATCTTTCATCATAATGGTCGGGGCCATTGAAGATCGTGGACGCTTGCCTGGTTCTATGCGGTTGGCGATTGGGATTCCGTCATTATGAGTACGGAAAGAAAAATCGGTCAGTTCATTATTGAGCAAGAAGCCACGCACCATTAAGCGCGAGCCAAACGCATTCTCAATGGTGGTCGTCATGGAAACCACATTGCCTTGCTTATCGACGATATTGAAATGGCTGGTGGAAGGGAGTTCAATGGACTCGTCCATGCTTAAGTTCATTGCGTGCGACCACGGAGGATTGCCCGCTTCAACTTTGCTTAGTGCTTTGCCGACTTGGATCAGCTCTGCTCGCTGCTGGAGGTAGCTTTTATCAAGCAAGCCTTGCGTTGGCATCGGCACGTAATCTTGGTCTGCCATGTATTTACCACGGTCAGCAAACGCTAGACGCGATGCATCGGCGAGTACTTGCCAAGATTTAATGCTGTTAGCCCCCCAGCCTTTGAGATCGTACTGTTCAGTGATCGCCAAAATCTGACCAATGGTGAGCGCGCCAGAGCTTGGTGGTCCCATGCCGCAAATGTCATAGCTTTGGTATGCTGCACAAACCGGCTCACGTTGTCTGATTTGGTAGGTATCAAAGTCGAGTTGGGCTAATACGCCGGGGTTGCCTGGCGCGTTTTGTACCGTCTTGATAATGTCTCTGGCTATGTCCCCATGGTAGAAGGCTTGGGCGCCTTGCTTAGCAATAGCACTCAGCGTTTGTGCGTATTCAGGGTTTTTTAATAGCGTACCTTCGGTTTTTGGCGAGCCATCCGAGTTAAAGAAATAGGCTTTTGTGACTGGAAAGCGTGATAAACGCTCGGCGTCTTTTTCTATCAAGCTTGCTAGGCGAGGACTGACTTTGAATCCTTGCTCCGCAAGCGAGATAACAGGCTGAATGATCTTTTTCCATTCCAGCTTGCCGTATTTCTGGTGGGTATCCCACAATAGTTTCACGGTGCCTGGTGTTGCGACAGAGCGTCCACCAACCACGGCATCGTAGAATTGCAATGGCTGACCGTTCTCATCTAAAAATAGCTTTGGCGTTACGGCGAGGGGGGCGGTTTCACGCCCGTCGTAAGTGGTCAGTTTTTGCTTTTCGCTATTCCAATACACTAAGAACGCACCGCCACCAATACCTGATGACTGGGGTTCAACTAAGCCAAGCATCAATTGCACCGCGACCATGGCATCTATCGCATTCCCGCCTTGCTCAAGTACGTCTGCACCCGCTTGAGTCGCCAATGGGTTAGCAGCGGTAACCATATAATCTTTAGCTTTGACCAGTTGCTTTTGCTCAATGCCAGTGCTGTGCTCTGGTGCGACCGAATCTGCAGCTTGGTTAGCGAAGGCTTGTCCAGTGAAGGTGAAAGGGGAAGTAAGAAAAAGACCCGAGAGTACGAGTCGGTTAAATGTCCATTGCATGATGACTCTCCATGTTGCCAACTAAGGTTATTCAGCTTGGCAGCCACGGAGATAGTCGTCGAGTTTCCTATTAAAGAAATGTCGAGTGTGCGACGCTTTTAAATCAGAGAGTTATCGAGAAAGGAGCGGAAGGTTTGCACTAAAATACTGCTGCCAACTAGGGTAAATACCACACCACATAAACCATCTATATAAATGCCGGCTTGCTGCAATCTTGTTTGCAAGCGCTGCGTTGACAGCATCCATGCAAGGCTAGAAAACCAGAGTAGCGATAAACCAAACAAAATCACCAGAGCAATTCCTTTTCCTGTCACCGACATGCCCACTGGGACAAGGCTCGACATTAAACTCACAAAAAATACTAAGGCTTTGGGGTTGAGAATATTGGTTGCGAACCCCTTGGTAAACGCCTGACGTTTATTACCGATCACAAGGTTACTGTTTTTGCTTGGCTGATCAGAAAGTGGGTTTTTGATCGTCGCGATCACGCCGCGCAGTGCACCGATACCCAAATACAACAGATAGCTGCCCCCAAGCAATTGTAAGACGGAGTAGAGCAGAGGATGCTGGTGAACTAAATAGCTAACCCCCGTTATGCTGAATAAAGAATGCAGCAAAATACCGACTGATAAGCCAAGCGCAATGTATAAGCCAGTTTGACGGCCATGACGGGTGGCATTTTGTACCACAAGCGCAAAATCCGGACCTGGGCTCATTAAGGCAATGAAGTGGATACTGGCAATCGTTAAAAGGATAGTCGATTCATTCATAACACATCTCAAAACATAGTGGATATGAGCTATTGTCGTGATTCTTATTCGGTAGTGCTTGTAAAAAACTAGCAGTACTGAATACCACAGCGTATGAGATATTAGCGTGCCACTTGTGAAGGCGAGACGCCATAGGTTTGTTTAAACGCTTTACTAAAGTGGGCCTGATCATAAAAGCCCACTTGATAGGCGACGTCCGTACCACACCATCCTGCTTGGAGTAGTTTCATTCCTTGTTCTAATCGCAAGCGAGCAAACCAAGCGTAGGGAGTCATACCCGTTTGCGCTTTGAAATGGCGTTGAAATTGCGTGGGGCTCAGTTGGCAGAGCTCTGATAGTGCATCTAAACGAACCGTTTGGTCGAGATTCGCCATTAAGTAATCTTTTAAGGTATGCAAAGACTGTTTCCCAAGAGGGACCACTTTTTGCCTCGCGAGTGATCCGTAGCGATCAAAAAGTTGATTAAATCCTTCAAAAGGAAGGCAATCTTTGGTGAGTTGGCTGAGGTTCTCGCGGCGAAGAAGAGCATGCAAGTTACTAAGTTGTGAAAATATCTGTGGATCGGAGATGATCAATTCATTAAAGCGGATTATTTGACCATTTTGACTAAGATCGGCAAGATCGCTGAGTAGGTGCGGCTCGATCGCAAATACATTCACTTCATAGCCACTTTCGAGCTTAGAGTGCCCATCGTGCAGTTCATCTGGCGGCATAATTACGATTTGGCCATGACCCACTTGATGGCTACAGCCTTGATATTGGAACTTTTGCGTGCCATGCGTGATCAGACCGAGGTGAAAATCCAGATGATAGTGCCTTTGAAAAGCAAACTTCTGGTATTTCGCCTCGATCAGGCTCAGCTGATCATGGTCGGTTGCGTAGTATTGAATCTGTTCCATTACATACAAAAAAGCTTGGTCACATTATGACCAAGCTTATCTGGCAATTTCTAACTTGTCTTGTAAAAAACGATCACTGTGGCTGAACGATTCGGCGTGAGCGACGGTTGTTGCGCAGTCCATCAAAGCTAAATACGACTAGCGCTCCCCAAATAAAGGCAAAGGTAATCGCTTTATCCATGGTAAAGGGTTCGCCATACATCAGTACTGCAAGTAAGAACATTAAGCTTGGGCCAATGTACTGGAAAAAGCCCAATGTTGATAATTTGAGTCTTGTTGCCGCACCCGTAAAACAAAGTAGGGGCAGTGTGGTAATCACCCCTGCTGCAATCAACAAGCTATTTAATGCTAACGGGTTAGTGAGCATATTCGACGTTGGGGTTTCTGCAATAAACAGCAGATACACGGCGGCGACAGGCAGAAGAAGTAATGTTTCGATAAACAATCCTGTTTTTGCATCGACACTGACTTTCTTCCTTAAGAGGCCATAGAAGCCGAAACTCATTGCTAACGCCATCGCAACAACGGGCACGGAGCCGAATACAATCAATTGGACCAGTACACCACAGCCCGCTAATACGACAGCAAACCATTGCAACTTACGAAGTCGCTCTCCCAAAAAGACCATGCCGAGCAAGACATTGATTAATGGGTTAATGTAATAGCCTAAGCTCGCGTCAAGCATATGATTGGAATTGACCGCCCAGATGAAAATCAGCCAGTTTCCGCCAATTAATACAGAACTTGCGATCAGGTAAGCGATCTTCGTTTTGTCTTTCGCGATGTAGTAAACCGAGCGCCAGTGACGGCCAAAGTGAAGGAGTGCGGCAAGCAAAAAGAAAGACCAAATCACCCGGTGGCTCAGAATCTCCAAAGGGGATACTTGTGCGATGGATTTAAAATACATCGGCGCAATGCCCCACATGGTATAGGCACCAATCGCCAGCAAGATACCTTGCCGAGCGCGTTGTTGTTCGTCTTCTGGTGTCATGAGGTGTCACCTAATTGTGTGTTTATAGAGCAGAAAATCAGTATACGAGTCGTGATGCGAAACACCTAGCAATTTGCGGTTTTATTCACCACGAAACCCCATTACAATGTGCCCTCACTTTGTGTGCCTGGGCATGCAAAAGCATTTCTACGATCACTCAATCTGAGATTATTCATGACCTCAACCTTGCTAGCCGAACAATCAGATACGCCTGTAACGCCTCAACGTGTGTTGGAGGAAGTATTCGGTTACCAGACGTTTCGTGATGGTCAGCAAGAAGTGATTGAAGCCGCTATCGAAGGCAAAGACAGCTTGGTCATCATGCCGACTGGTGGCGGTAAATCTCTCTGTTACCAAATTCCGGCGTTAGTGCGCTCAGGGATTACCTTGGTGATTTCACCGCTGATTTCATTGATGAAAGACCAAGTTGATCAACTGAAAGCCAATGGTGTAGCAGCGGAGTGTGTGAACTCGACCATGAATCGAGAAGAGCTACTGAGTGTGTATAATCGCATGCACTCTGGTCAGCTTAAGCTAGTGTATGTCTCGCCAGAGCGCGTGTTAATGCGTGACTTTATTGAGCGTTTAGAAAACTTACCCTTATCTATGATCGCCGTGGATGAAGCACATTGTATCTCTCAGTGGGGACATGATTTTCGCCCAGAATACGCGGCGTTAGGTCAGTTAAAGCAACACTTTTCGCATGTGCCCTTTATGGCACTCACTGCCACTGCCGATGATGCGACGCGTCGTGATATTCTAGAACGCTTACGCTTACATGAGCCTCAGGTGTATCTAGGAAGCTTTGATCGTCCCAATATTCGTTACACCTTGGTAGAAAAGCACAAACCGGTTTCTCAAATCATTCGCTATCTAGCCACCCAAAAGGGAAGCTGCGGCATTATTTATTGCGGCAGTCGTAAGAAAGTTGAAATGGTGACCGAGAAGCTATGCAACAACCATATCCGCGCTGCTGGTTATCATGCAGGGATGGATACTGAAGAGCGAGCTTACGTTCAGGAAGCTTTTCAACGTGATGACATTCAAATCGTCGTTGCGACGGTTGCATTCGGCATGGGTATCAATAAGCCAAACGTGCGCTTTGTTGTGCATTTTGATATTCCACGTAACATCGAGTCCTATTATCAGGAAACTGGTCGAGCAGGGCGAGATGGCCTGCCTGCCGAGGCGATGATGTTGTATGACCCAGCCGACATCAGTTGGTTGCGTCGTATGTTGGATGAAAAAGATGATGGACCGCAGAAGCAGGTAGAAAGCCACAAACTCAATGCGATGAGTGCTTTTGCGGAAGCGCAAACCTGTCGTCGTCAGGTACTGCTCAACTATTTTGGAGAGTATCGCGAAAAGCCGTGTGGTAACTGCGATATCTGCCTGGACCCACCAAAACACTTTGATGCGACCGAAGAAGCGCGCAAAGCGTTGTCGTGTGTTTACCGCGTCAACCAAAGTTTTGGTATGACGTATGTGGTTGAGGTGCTGCGTGGGATGCAAAACATTCGTGTGCGCGAACACGGCCACGACAAAATTTCGACTTACGGCATTGGTCGTGATCACAGCCATGATTACTGGGTGAGTATCTTCCGCCAGTTAATTCATAAAGGGCTGCTATTTCAAAACATCACTCGTAACTCGACGTTGCAATTAACCGAAGAAGCACGTCCATTACTACGTGGTGATGTGTCTTTAGAACTTGCAGTTCCACGTTTAGATACCGCTGCACGTGCCGCGAAGTCGGACAAACTGACCAGCAAAAACTACGATAAGAAGTTGTTTGCCAAACTACGTAAGCTACGTAAGTCGATCGCCGATGAAGATGGTTTACCACCATATGTGGTATTCAGTGATGCGACCTTGATTGATATGGCAGAAATGCTGCCAACGTCATACGGTGAAATGTTAGCGGTTAGTGGCGTTGGTCAACGTAAACTAGAAAAATACGCCGATCCATTCTTGGATCTGATCCAAGAACACATTACTCACCACGGATAAGGAATCCATATGCACAAGGAATTTGGTCTCGCTGATTACATTGTTGAAGAAGGGCGTCTTATTATTACCGCTCCAAGCTTCGACCTCGATACTTTTCCGGCATTGGGTGAGCGTTTGGTAGAATTGTTATCTGCGTCAGTGGTAGAAAAACAGTGGGATGCGGATATTCACTCTTGGTTGATCGATTTTGAAGGCTGCCGCTTATTTATGAAAGCGGAGCACTACAGCGAAGCGATTTGGTTTGAAGCGCTAACAGTAGAAGAGAGTAGGGAAGAGCTCGACTATTTAGCCGGATTGTTCCAACGCGGCTTCTAAATTCAAGTTATCTATTCTTTAAAGGGTGTTTCACATGAAACACCCTTTCTTATTTTTGCATCAAAGCCCTTGGTTTTGATGTGATGTTCGCGAAGAAACGTTTGCGTATAAAACACCGCTTGTGAGTAAAATTGGTTAATGTATAATCGCCCACCGCTTTACTCTGAATGAGTTAAGTTAGTTTAATCGTCATTTTTTACATTGTTGGTAAGAGCGCTTTTCTCTGTAGAAAACGCTCGATTTGGGTTCCCTCGCCCCCAAACCAAACTAAAAAGGTATCGCATGAGTAACTTTACCCCTGTGCAGCAGCGCAACGCCCTTATCTATCTGGTTTTATTCCACCTAGTCATTATTGCATCCAGCAATTACCTAGTTCAGCTACCGTTTACTATCTTTGGCTTACATACCACCTGGGGTGCATTCACCTTCCCATTTATTTTCCTTGCGACGGATTTAACCGTACGTATTTTCGGTGCTCAGTTGGCGCGTAAGATCATTTTCTTAGTAATGTTGCCTGCTTTGGCTGTCTCTTACTTCTTATCGGTGGTGTTCTTCGAGGGGCAGTTCCAAGGTTTGGGTCACTTAGGGGAATTTAACTTATTCGTTGCTCGTATCGCGATTGCTAGCTTCATGGCGTATCTACTTGGTCAGATTATGGATGTGCACGTGTTCAACCGCCTACGTCAAATGAAACAGTGGTGGGTGGCCCCAACGTGTTCAACACTTTTTGGTAATGCACTGGATACCATCGCCTTCTTCGCGGTTGCGTTCTACCAAAGTCCAGATCCATTTATGGCGGAGCATTGGACGGAAATCGCGCTGGTGGACTACGGCTTTAAGTTAGTGATTAGTCTTGGTCTGTTTGTGCCTATGTACGGCGTACTACTGAATTACTTAATTAAGAAGCTAACGGCAGTGAACCCTAACTTTAAAGTTACGACGACGGCATAGTTTTCATCAGTTAATAGCAACAAAGCCGCTTTTGATAGCGGCTTTGTTGTTTCTAAAGCAAATGTACAGCGAAATGAGTATTTAGATCATCGGTGTCTCAAAACTCTATGAGTTGTACATAGGGTAATAACGGGTATTAAAAAGGCTCCAGAAGGAGCCTTTGTCATGGAATAACAACCATTAATCAGAGGTAATCGTTAATGGCCAACCGATATCAGTTTGACGGTTGGATTCGATTTCTAGCTCAGCGGCGGTCAACGGGTTGGCCGCTAGCCACTGTGCATCAATGTTTAATGTTAGGTTGTCACCTTCAGCCGTTAATACGACGTTTGGCTCTAAGTTTTGGTTGCGACGGTGAGTCAACAACACCGCTAAGCGCAACAACCGCAGTACGCGCTTGGCACTTGAGCCTGATAACGCGTGTTGCTCAGGCAGTGAGGTGAGTTGTTCTCGATAACGACGGGCAATCTCACCAATAAAGAACTTCTGCGCGCGAGTGTAGCCAGGTAAATCCAAATTCTGGAGTAGGTAAGCACTGTGCTCACCGCCTTTTTTGAAATCGATCGTTAAGCCGATTTCATGCAGCTTTGCGGCGGTTTCAAGCAATATCTTGCCTTGAGGTTCAGTAATCCACTCATCGCCGCCGGCTTGCTCCAACAGTTTGCTTGCCAGTGTCGCAACTTGTTCACCGTATTGGTGATCGAGCTGATAACGATTTTGTACGCTGGCAATTGTGCGAGCACGGATGTCTTCTTGACGTAGCTCTTCAACCATCTCGTAGACTAAGCCTTCACGTAGTGCGCCGCCAGCGAGTGTCATCGCGTCGATTTCCAGTAATTCAAAAACGGCAATCAAAATAGATAGGCCACTAGGGAATACTAACGCACGCTCAAGCGTTAAGCCTTCAATGTCGAGCTCTTCTAAATGATCGGCTAACATGGCTTGCTTCTGCAGGCGTTTCAATTTGGAGTGAGTGATTACTTCGTCCATACCTTGCGCTAGCATTATTTCTTGCAATGCCTGAACGGTGCCTGATGCGCCAACGCACACATCCCAACCGATTTCTGTATAGCGTTCTAGAATTGGCTGGATAGTCTGCTTCGCGCCTTCAATTGCTGCGTCAAAGTTACGCGCATTCAACTGGCGATCTTTAAAGAAGTTTTCCAGCCAAGTCACACAACCCATTTTTAAACTGGTCAGTGCTTTGGCTTCGAAACCTTCACCGATGATGAGTTCTGTACTTGCACCACCAATATCGACCACAAGACGGCGACCGCTGCCTCCAGAAGTGTGTGCGACACCTTTATAGATAGTGGCCGCTTCTTCTTCACCGGAGATAACGTCGATTGGTTGACCAAGAATCTGGTTCGCTTTCTCCAGAAAGACATCTACATTCGTGGCGGTACGTAAAGTGGCTGTGCCTACAATACGAATGTTTTGTTTAGGAATATCCTGCAAGCGTTCCGCAAATAGACTTAAGCAGTCCCATCCTCGCTGCATAGCTTCCATACTAAGAGAATTATGTTCATCTAGGCCCGCTGCTAGACGAACCTTGCGCTTAATTTTAGCCATTGTTTGAACGCTGCCATCGATATGACGCACAACGAGCATATGAAAACTGTTCGACCCGAGGTCGATGGCGGCGTATAGCGGCGATGATCCTGCTTGACTCATAAACGAACTCAGTTTCCTTTTACGATTGTTTTGGTGCCGATTGACGCGGTTGGCGCGGACGACGTCCTTGCGGCTTGCGGTTACCTGAACCTGAACGAGTACCGCCAGTATTCGTACGACGCTGTTGGTTGCGTGGCGCACGCATACGAATTGGCGCTGGCAGATCTTGGATCAGCGCTGACGAATCGTATTCTGAAACTGGGATAGTGTGCTCAATGTATTCTTCGATTGCAGGCAGGTTAATTGCGTACTCTTCACAAGCAAAACTGATTGAGTGGCCGCTTGCACCAGCACGACCTGTACGGCCAATACGGTGAACGTAATCTTCACAGTCGTCAGGAAGGTCGTAGTTGAAAACGTGCGTCACTTGAGGAATATGCAGACCACGCGCAGCAACGTCAGTTGCAACAAGAATGTCGACATCACCTTTGGTGAATTGCTCAAGAATCTTTTCACGTTTCTTCTGCGGTACATCACCAGTAAGAAGACCGACACGGTGTCCATCGGCAGCCAAGTGACCCCAAACCGATTCACACTTGTGTTTCGTGTTCGCAAAAATGATGGCGCGATCTGGCCATTCTTCTTCAATCAAAGTTTGAAGGAGGGCCATTTTATCTTCGTTAGAAGGGTAGAAAAGTTCTTCCTGAATGCGGTGACCAGTTTTCTGTTCTGGCTCTACCACAACATGCTCAGGGGTGTTCATGTGCTCAAATGCCAGTTCTTGAACGCGGTAAGAAAGCGTCGCTGAGAACAGCATGTTCAAACGCTCTTTTGGCTCAGGCATACGACGGAACAAGAAGCGAATGTCTTTAATAAAGCCAAGATCGAACATGCGGTCGGCTTCATCCAGAACAACGGCTTGAATGTTGTTAAGGTTGAATACGCGCTGTTTGTAGAAATCGATGATACGACCTGTCGTACCAATCAGAATATCGACACCATCTTGCAGCTTATTCAATTGCTTATCGTAGCTTTCACCACCGTAAGCCAAAGCGGTTTTTAGACCAGTGCTCTCAGTTAATGCTTCTGCATCATTGTAAATCTGAATAGCAAGCTCACGTGTTGGCGCCATAATGATTGCGCGTGGCTGCGTAGGTTTACGACCTTCATGCTCTGGTGTCGTCAGAAGGTGGTTGAATGTAGCAGTAAGAAACGCGAGCGTTTTACCAGTACCCGTTTGGGCCTGGCCTGCGATGTCTTGGCCGGTGAGCAGGACCGGCAACGCCAAGGCTTGGATAGGGGTACAAAATTCGAACCCTTTTTTGTCCAATCCTTCAATAACTTGGGGCTTTAAGCCCAAATCGGCGAACTTTTGCTCTGTGATATGCGTCTTTTTCATGGCTATAGAATATCAGCTAAAGCTTGCAATACGAAAGTAAATACATTCCAATAGGGCATCTAATTACTGGTTATCATCCAACCAGTTTCGAAAAACACATTGGAGTGGAAGATGAGTGATAAGATTTTGCAGCTAACTGATGACGGTTTTGAAAACGATGTAATCAACGCTGCAGGCCCGGTTCTAGTGGATTTCTGGGCAGAATGGTGTGGTCCTTGTAAAATGATCGCTCCTATTCTGGACGAAATCGCAGACGAGTACGAAGGCAAACTCACTATCGGTAAACTAAACATCGACCATAACGCAGGTACACCACCTAAGTTTGGTATTCGCGGCATTCCAACGCTACTGCTATTCAAAGACGGCAACGTAGCGGCAACGAAAGTTGGTGCTCTGTCTAAAACTCAACTAAAAGAGTTTTTGGACGCAAACTTATAATCACCAAGTGATTACAGATAAAACCGTGCAAAGTAACAACGCACGGTTTTGTTTTTCTAACTCTGGACTAGAATACTAATTAGTGCTAACTTATCGCGCGTTAATTGAACAAATTTCTCTTCTTGGTCGATCCTGAGACCAAATCCATCTTAACTAGAAAACAGATCTTATTTTGACTAAACAAGAATCCACCACCATGAACCTTACCGAACTGAAGAACAGACCTGTGTCTGACCTTGTAAAACTGGGCGAAAGCTTAGGATTAGAGAACCTAGCTCGCTTAAGAAAACAAGACATCATCTTCGCGATTTTAAAAGCGCACGCTAAAGGCGGCGAAGACATCTTTGGCGATGGGGTTCTGGAAATTCTGCAAGACGGCTTTGGTTTCCTACGCAGTGCAGATAGTTCATACCTTGCGGGTCCGGACGATATCTACGTATCACCAAGTCAGATTCGTCGCTTTAACCTACGTACTGGTGACTCTATCGCTGGTAAAATTCGTCCACCAAAAGACGGTGAACGCTACTTTGCCCTTCTAAAAGTCAATACCGTTAACGACGACAAACCAGACAACGCTCGTAACAAGATCCTATTTGAAAACCTTACCCCTCTACATGCAAATGAACGCATGGTAATGGAGCGTGGTAACGGTTCTACAGAAGACATCACAGCACGTGTTTTAGATTTGGCATCGCCTATCGGTAAAGGTCAACGTGGTCTGATTGTTGCTCCGCCAAAAGCGGGTAAGACAATGCTTCTGCAAAATATTGCTCAAAGCATCGCATACAACCACCCAGAGTGTGAGTTGATGGTACTTCTTATCGACGAACGTCCAGAAGAAGTAACAGAGATGCAGCGTCTAGTTAAAGGTGAAGTAGTCGCGTCGACTTTCGATGAGCCAGCATCTCGTCACGTACAAGTAGCGGAAATGGTAATCGAGAAAGCAAAACGTCTTGTTGAACACAAGAAAGACGTGGTTATCCTGCTTGACTCTATCACTCGTCTCGCTCGTGCTTACAACACCGTAGTACCTTCATCAGGTAAAGTACTGACAGGTGGTGTGGATGCAAACGCACTACACCGTCCTAAGCGTTTCTTTGGTGCAGCACGTAATGTTGAAGAGGGCGGTAGCCTAACGATCATCGCAACGGCACTAGTAGATACTGGTTCTAAGATGGATGAAGTTATCTACGAAGAGTTCAAGGGTACAGGTAACATGGAACTGCACTTGAACCGTAAGATTGCTGAGAAGCGTGTATTCCCTGCGATTGACTTCAACCGTTCAGGTACACGTCGTGAAGAGCTACTGACGAAGACTGATGAACTACAGAAAATGTGGATTCTGCGTAAGATCGTTCACCCAATGGGCGAAATCGACGCGATGGAATTCCTCATTGATAAGCTAGCGATGACGAAGACCAACGATGAGTTCTTCGATGCGATGCGTCGTCAGTAATAGCTGAGTCCTTATTCTAAAAAAGCCACCGTTAACGGTGGCTTTTTTGTTGCTTTCTCCCGATGGAAGCATCAGAATGAGGAGAAATGTTATCGGGAGGTTAACATGCAACAAGGAATGTTGTCGTCATTACTCCTGAGCTTGTCACTTATCACACTACCCGCGACGTTATCTGCCAAGGAAATGCAGGAGTCTGTAGTAGAACAGTGGCTTCAGGATACTCAAATACAGGCTAAAGTCTCTGAACTGCTTGATTACGTTGTCAGGGATGAGGTCGACTCGCTTAAATTTGCCCTTGATCGACTAGCTTTACCTCAACAAGAGGTCGTGCGTTTTCGGTTATTGGAAAAGCTTGAGAAGCAAGATGTGATTCTCACGCCTAGAATGGCTCTGTTTGTTGAGTCTCAGATCCGTATGACTCCTACTTATCAGGTTCTAGAGCGAGGGGACGGGTATGAGTTTAGTGTGCCTGCCTTTAACTTTCCTGCCATTGCAAGCCGCTTGATTAAGCGTTGGAAGCAAGACCAAAGTACCTTGGACTTTGTACTACAAGCTGAGCGGAAAGAGCTCGACTTAAAGCAATGGCTTACAGGGCCATCTCAACAAGCTCAGGCGCGTGAAGCACTTTTGATTCGAGAGTTGGACAGCTTATCACCGCATGCGCTTGCCGCATTAACCACTCAGTTAACCAAAGCGAATGTGACCAGTTGGCTACCATCGACAGCCGTGATCGTGAGATTAGCGCAAGTAAGTCAAGATGAGGAAGTGTACAACTTACTCTGGCGGATGAGAGCGGATTACAATAGCCAGTCCGAACTCGAGCGTTTAGCTACGGTTGGGGACGTTTTTTCAATTCAGCAATTGATGAACTCCACCGTCAATCCGTCACTCAAACCAGAAGCCATTAGTCTACTCACAAAATCCAACCCTTTATCTCCGCAAGTGAAACAGTTTCTAGTGAGCAAAATGGCACTATCGGAAGAAGCTACCATGGTCGCTCGAGAGCTGGCGCAGCAAGGGCATCAAACCTGGTTGGAAGAGTTAGTCTCTAACAACCATCAAGTGAAGACCCGGCAGATAGAGCAAGTATTAAAGTAATCTGGCTCACATACCCACACAAAATAGGAGGATCTTAGCGTCCTCCTATTTGTTATACTGCGGACAGTTTAATCAGCCAGTCATGAAGGCCTATGAGTTTTAAGGATTTACGCGAATTTATCGACCACCTAGAACAGAAAGGTCGACTTAAACGCATTGCTCACCCAGTCGATCCCGCTTACGAAATGACAGAAATCAGTGACCGCACCTTGCGTGCTGGTGGACCTGCGCTGTTGTTTGAGAACCCAATTGGCTACGACGTACCTGTTTTGACCAACCTATTTGGTACACCAGAGCGTGTCGCGATTGGTATGGGACGTGAAGATGTTAAAGAATTAAGAGAAGTCGGTAAGCTGCTGGCTTATTTGAAAGAACCTGAGCCACCAAAAGGCTTCAAAGACGCATTGGAAAAATTGCCAGTGTTCAAGCAAGTATTGAACATGCCAGCCAAGCGCTTAAGAAAAGCATCGTGCCAAGAGATAGTGTGGCAAGGTGATGAAGTCGACTTGGACAAAATCCCGGTAATGAGCTGCTGGGCAGAAGATGTAGCGCCGCTGCTTACTTGGGGCTTAACCGTAACCAAAGGTCCAAATAAGAAACGTCAGAACCTAGGCATTTACCGTCAGCAGAAAATTGCCAAGAACAAAATCATCATGCGTTGGTTAGCCCATCGTGGTGGTGCGCTTGATCTGCGCGATTGGATGGAAACCAATCCAGGTAAACCTTTCCCAGTTTCGGTCGCGTTTGGTGCAGACCCAGCAACCATTCTTGGCGCAGTAACACCAGTGCCAGATACGCTATCGGAATACGCATTTGCAGGTTTGCTACGTGGAAGCAAAACGGAAGTCGTGAAGTCAGTCAGCAATGATTTGGAAGTGCCAGCAAGCGCGGAAATCGTGATGGAAGGCTATATCGACCCGAACGAGTTTGCTGATGAAGGTCCTTACGGTGACCATACTGGCTACTATAACGAAAAAGAAAAGCACCACGTATTTACTATTACGCACATTACTATGCGTAAAGACCCTATTTATCACAGCACCTACACAGGTCGTCCGCCAGATGAACCAGCTGTATTGGGTGTGGCATTAAACGAAGTGTTTGTGCCTATTCTGCAAAAGCAATTCCCAGAGATTGAAGACTTCTATCTTCCGCCAGAAGGTTGTTCGTACCGAATGGCCGTCGTCACCATGAAGAAGCAGTACCCAGGACATGCCAAGCGCGTAATGATGGGCGTGTGGTCTTTCTTACGTCAATTCATGTATACCAAGTTTGTTATTGTGTGCGATGAATCGGTAAACGCACGAGATTGGAATGATGTCGTTAAAGCCATGTCAGAGCATATGGATCCTGTACGTGATACCTTGATGATAGACAACACGCCAATCGACTCGCTCGACTTTGCTTCGCCAGTGGTTGGGCTTGGCTCTAAGATGGGCTTGGATGCGACCATTAAATGGGATGCTGAGCTGGTGACACGAACCGAGGTCACTGAGCGAGACAGCAAAGCGATTACCGAAGCAGAACTGAATGAGTTGAAACAGCAACGTCCTGAGATTGTTGATGTCTATCTACCAGCCACAGCAAACAACCAATTTGCTGTTGTGACCATGAAGAAAGACCAAGCCGGTCAATCTCAAGAATTGATGGAATATTTATGGGGTTTCTTTGCTCAGTACGCGGATAACAAATTCATTATCTTGTGCGACGATGACGTCAATGCACGAGATTGGAATGACATCATTTGGGCTGTGACAACTCGAATGGACCCAGATAGAGACACAACTCAAGTGCGTGGTAATACTGAGAGTTCATCCAAATTAGGATTGGATGCGACCAACAAGTTCGAATCTGAAGTCACGCGCGAGTGGGGTACGCCTATCAAAAAAGATCCTAAACTTGTGGCTAAAGTCGATGAGATTTGGGACCAGTTAGGTATTCTATGAGTCATCAAGTCCACCTTCTACCAATGGACGTTACGTTTCCAGTAAAAGAAGGGGAGACGGTGTTGGAAGCTGCGCTCAACAACAATATTCGCTTCCCTCACCGTTGCCAAGTTGGCGCTTGCGCCATGTGCATGTGTAAAAAGCTAACGGGCGAGGTGAATTACCACCTCGAACCGATGCTAACCGAAAAAGAGCAACAGCAAGGTTGGATATTCCCTTGCCAAGCCTATACAGAAAGTAATTTAGTGCTTACTTTTGACGAGTAAGCGAGAGGAACACCATGACCATCCAATGTAAAGTAAAGTCTATTCAGCCGTTAGCTTGTAATACTTACCAAATCCTTCTTCATCCAGAATCACCAGTGCCTTTTAAAGCGGGTCAGTACCTAATGGTGGTGATGGGTGAAAAAGACAAACGTCCTTTCTCTATCGCGAGCAGCCCTTGCCGTCATGAAGGTGAACTTGAACTGCATATCGGTGCGGCGGAACACAACGCTTACGCTCAAGAAGTTGTCGAAGCAATGCAAGCGGCGCTTGAAACTGATGGTCAGATTGAAATTGATGCCCCGCATGGTGACGCTTGGGTTCAAGAAGAAAGTGAACGTCCACTATTATTAATTGCTGGTGGTACAGGTTTTAGTTACGTGCGCTCGATTCTGGATCACTGCGTCGCGCAGAATAAAACCAACCCTATCTATCTATATTGGGGTGCGCGCGATAACTGCCAACTTTATGCAAAAGAAGAACTGATCGAGATCGCCGATAAGTTTACTAACGTTCACTTTGTTCCAGTTGTAGAAGAAGCACCTGCTGATTGGCAAGGTAAGGTTGGTAACGTGCTACAAGCGGTGAGTGAAGATTTCGAAAGCTTAGAAAACTACGATATCTATATTGCAGGTCGATTCGAAATGGCTGGCGCAGCACGTGAACAGTTCACTCAGAACAAGAAAGCGAAGAGCGAACGTATGTTCGCAGACGCGTACGCATTCATTTAAATACGGCTTGTGAGGCAGAAAAAGAGGGTTTTTTACCCTCTTTTTTGCTTTTTTGATGAAATAGTCATCGAACAGTCGGTTTTTCCCATTTTTTTCCAAAAAAGGGTTGCGAACGGATCTGAGTTCCCTATAATGCGCATCCACCGACACGGCAGAGGCGATAAGGCTTCAGCAGGGTCGGAGAGGTAAAAAGCTTCTGCGAAAATAAAATTGAAAAAGTGTTTGACACTGCCAATTAAATCGCTAGAATGCACCTCCGCTTTGAGAGAAAAGCTTCTCTAAAAGTAAGCTCTTTAACAATATAGACCTATCAATCTGTGTGGGCACTCGTTGATGATAATCCAATTAGAAGCTTCAGCTTCAAATTAGGTTTCAATGAAACGAAGTGACCATTGAATCTTCGGATTCAGCACAGTCAATTCAAACATTACGTTATGTAATGTTCAGTATTCATTGAGCCGACAAAATCTTAAATTGAAGAGTTTGATCATGGCTCAGATTGAACGCTGGCGGCAGGCCTAACACATGCAAGTCGAGCGGAAACGAGTTATCTGAA
>NZ_NCTH01000038.1:0-35950 GCF_002105475.1 Vibrio sp. ArtGut-C1
CATATCAACAAGAAGTATTGCCAGTAAAGGGTTTCCACTCACTCACGCGCAAATAGACATGGTTTTTACTGTATACTCCATCTGGTCGGCTTTTTTGTATCTGAACAAAAAACGGCAGTGATTCTCATATGGCAAATTTTTGCCGCTGAGTCTAAGTCAGAGGCAAAAATTGTCTAAAGCTTAGCTGGTTTTTGCCGATAAGGTTATCAAGCAGAGGAGATCCTTCACGATCTTTGGTTTCTTAGATACCTTAAAGAGTACGTTTATGAAGTTACGAACAGTGGCTGCTTCACTGTTATTGACCTTGGTAGCTACCACAGCGAAAGCCAATGTTGCTGATGTGGGGGCGCCAGTTCCTATCTACACCGAAGCAGAGCTGATAAAGCTTATTGAGCAAAATAAGCACTTACAACGTGTGCGCGCTGATAACTGCCAGCTGGTGGAGGATATCGTTGCTCGTGCGACTCGAATTAACTTGCCCGCTTATGAATTTCTGTACGGCGACATGCTGGCGTGGGGTGTGTGTGTCGAGCAAGATGTCGAACTGGGCCTTTACTACATCGAAAATGCAGCACATCAGGGATTACCTGCCGCGCTAGAGCAGATTGGCCGATACTATTCGCGTGGCACTTTAGTGCAGCAAGATAAAGAGCGAGCAATTCCTTACTTGCGAGAAGCCGCCTCAATGGGAAACCTAAATGCGCGTATTCATTTAGCCGAATTGCTCCTGCGTGATTACGGCAGCCCACTTGATTACGAAGATGCGTATCGTTGGTTATATAACTCTGTCACAGCAGATAAGCGGCAGCATAAGCGTATCACTGTATTGAGAAATGGCCTTGAGCAGCGCATGCCACAAAACGTTATTGCTCGAGCTAAACGGCGAGATACCTTTTGGTAACGCTTCAATATTGCAAACAACTTCATACAACAAAGCCCACGTGACGTGGGCTTTGTTGTTTTCCCGATAGCTGATAGCGCTTAAACCACTTTGTGTGGACCGAAGCATTCGTAATGGAATTGCTCTTGTGGTACGCCAAGTTCTAATAGCTGTTTCGCTACGTGTTGCATAAACCCTACAGGGCCACAGAAGTACACCTGCACGTTATCTTGCTTTAATGCTGCTTCAATTTCATACAGATTGACAAAACCCGTGAAGTGGAAGTCTTCACCTAACTTGTCTTCTGCCGTTGGGTGGTTATACCAAACGAGCGCGTTCATGTTTTCTTTTTCTGCAACGAGCTGGTTCACGTGTTGCTTGAAAGCATGCTGTTGGCCATTTTCTGTTGCATGAACCCAAGTTACAGGTGCTTGATGTGCTGAGAGACTTTCTAGCATGGACAGCGTTGGCGTCAGTCCTACACCTGCAGAAATTAGAACAACGGGTGTTTGTGGTTCGGCATCCATAAAGAAATCACCGGCAGGGGCGGCAAGCTGCACTTTTTCGCCAATGTTCAGGCTATCGTGCAGGAAGTTCGATACTTTTCCGCCTTCTTCACGTTTTACCGAGATACGGTAAGTGTTCTCTTGAACCGCAGAGGATAGGCTGTATTGGCGAATTTCTTGGTTTTCTAGCTGATCACTGTTGATATAGATGCCAAGATATTGTCCTGGTTTATAAGGTGCTACTTTTTGGCCGTCGGTTGGCTTAAACACAAAGCTGCAAATGTGCTCGCTCTCGATTTGTTTATCGACTAACTCAAATTCGCGTAGACCGCGCCAACCGCCTTCTAAAGCTTCATTTTGTTGGTAAATTTGTTCTTCGCGCTGAATAAATACATTCGCAAGTACGCCGTAAGCCTCAGCCCAAGCATCCAACACTTCCTGACCTGGATTAAATAACTCATCAATCGTCGCAAGTAGATGTTTACCAACGATTTGGTACTGATCTTCTGTGATCAAAAAGCTCGTGTGTTTATGCGCAATTTTTTCTACTGCGCCAAGTAGAGCTGGCAAATTTTCAATATTGGCAGCATAGGCGCAGATGGCGTTGAATAGCGCTTCACGCTGATCGCCGTTACGCTGGTTACTCATATTAAAAATATCTTTCAACTCTGGGTTATGAGTAAACATACGTTCGTAAAAGTGCGCGGTCAGTTTTGGTCCCGTTTCGGCGATAAGTGGTGCGGTCGCTTTGACGATCTCGATGGTTTGATTGCTGAGCATATGGGCTTCCTACTTTAAGTTGTATTTATAATGCATGTTTAAAGTTGTATCTCAAATGTATCTTTCGATCAAGAAAAGATTTACACTTTTATCGATAGCTCAAGTTTGGCGTTTTAGTGTCACCAGCGAGTTATTGAGTCGCACTTTGGGAGAGAATATGCAGTTAACGAGCTTTACTGATTATGCGTTGAGAACCTTAATTTTCTTGGCTTCGTTGCCGGAAGATGAGTTAACTAATATCACTGAAGTGACGGATTTATTTGGTGTGTCACGTAACCATATGGTTAAAGTTATCAACCGTTTAGGGCAACTAGGTTATGTCCATACCGTGCGTGGAAAAAACGGTGGTATTCGGCTGATGAAACCTGCTTCTGAAATCACAGTAGGTGGTGTCGTGCGAGATTTAGAGCCGTTAGATTTGGTCAATTGCAGCGTAGATTTTTGCCATATTACCCCTGCCTGTCGCCTCAAAGATAAATTGGCAAAAGCAAAAAGTGCCTTTTTGGCGGAGCTGGATGATTGCACGATCGAATCCTTGCTGAGCGACAATTCTGAGTTGTTGATCTTACTGGCTCGTCCTTAACTCATTTGCACGTCTAGAGTCGATCTCGATCATTCTTTTTTCAAAGCAATTCTGTAGCTTATCGAGAGACTCAGATATACTAGCCATATACCTTCCTTGCTAGATAGGCGTGCCTATGTCAGACAATATTCCAAACGATCCTTTTGCAGATCGTGAATCCAAAAATTACGAAAATCCAATTCCAAGCCGAGAGTTTATCATCGAATTTCTAGAGCAAGCGGGCGTTCCAATGAATCGCAACGACTTGTATGAGGCACTAAAGCTTGAGGGCGAAGAGCAATACGAAGGGTTGCGTCGTCGGCTACGTGCGATGGAGCGAGATGGTCAACTGGTGTTTACCCGCCGTCAGTGCTACGCATTGCCTGAAAAACTTGAAATGGTGAAAGGTTACGTGATTGGTCATCGTGATGGCCACGGTTGGGTGCGTCCAGAAGGCAGCGTCGGCAAGGATGATGATATTCTGTTACCGCACCATCAAATGAAGAACATCATCCACGGTGACTTTGTTTTAGTGCAACCTACAGACAACAGCAAGCGCGGTCGTCGTGAAGGGCGATTGGTTCGAGTGTTAGAGGAGCGTAATGATCAAATCGTCGGTCGTTTCTTCCTCGAATATGGTTATTCCTATGTTGTCCCTGATGACTCGCGTATCAGCCAAGATATTCTGATCCCAAATGAGCACAAAGCGGGTGCACGCATGGGTAACGTGGTCGTGATTGAAATTACTGATCGTGGCTCACGCTCACGTGGCATGATGGGTAAAGTGGTTGAAGTACTTGGTGAAAACATGGCACCAGGTATGGAAACGCAAATTGCGATTCGTACACACCAAATCCCTCACGAGTGGCCAGAGGCCGTCGATAAACAAATCGAAAACTTAGGCGAAGAAGTACCAGAAGAAGCCAAAGTTGGTCGTGTGGATTTACGTGAGTTACCACTTGTGACCATTGACGGCGAAGACGCACGAGACTTTGATGATGCTGTTTACTGTGAGAAGAACAAAAACGGTGGTTGGTGTTTATGGGTAGCGATTGCTGACGTCAGTTACTACGTTCGTCCTGACTCTGCGCTGGATAAAGAAGCCATCAACCGTGGTAACTCGGTGTACTTCCCATCGCAAGTAGTGCCAATGCTACCGGAAGTGCTATCAAATGGTTTGTGTTCACTTAACCCACAAGTTGATCGCTTGTGTATGGTGTGCGAAATGACCATCTCAGAGACGGGTAAACTATCGGGCTACAAGCACTACGAAGCCGTGATGAACTCGCACGCTCGTCTCACATATAGCAAAGTGAGCGCAATTCTAGAAGGGGATGAGGAACTACGTGAGCGTTACCAGCCGCTTGTTTCTCATCTAGAAGAGCTGCATAAGATGTACAAAGTGCTGAAAGAGGCACGAGATCAACGCGGTGCAATCGAATTTGAAACCGTTGAAACCAAATTTATCTTCAATGCGGAACGTAAAATCGAAAGCATTGAGCCAGTAATTCGTAATGACGCGCACAAGATCATCGAAGAATGTATGATTTTAGCCAACATTGCTTCGGCATCGCTGGTAGAAAAAGCGAAAGAGCCTGCGCTCTATCGTATCCACGAATCTCCAGGTGAATTACGCCTGCAAGGTTTCCGTGACTTCTTAAGTGAACTTGGTCTTGAGCTAAAAGGTGGTCTAGAGCCTTCACCAACGGACTATGCTGATCTCGCACGTCAAATCTCTGGGCGTCAAGATCAAGAGTTGATTCAAACCATGCTGCTGCGCTCAATGAAGCAAGCGGTATACAACGCAGATAACGCGGGGCACTTTGGATTGGCACTGAAACGCTATGCGCACTTTACGTCGCCAATTCGTCGTTACCCTGACCTGTTACTTCACCGTGCAATCAAGTATCTGATTGCGAAAGAAGAAGGTCGTAATCAAGATCGCTGGACACCAACGGGTGGCTACCATTACTCATTTGACGACATGGATTTTTACGGCGAACAATGTTCGATGACAGAGCGCCGTGCTGATGATGCAACACGTGATGTTGCGGATTGGTTGAAGTGTGAATACATGCAAGACCACGTCGGTGACGAACTAGACGGCGTGATTGCTAATGTCACTAGCTTTGGCTTCTTTGTACGTTTAACGGATTTGCATATCGATGGTTTGGTGCATATTTCTACCCTTGCGAACGACTACTATCAATTTGACCCGATTGGTCAACGACTTATTGGTGAAAGTTTCGGTAACATCTATCGCTTAGGCGATGCAGTAAAAGTAAAAGTACTGGCTGTTAACCTCGATGATAAGCAAATTGACTTTGAATTGGTCGAAACAAGTCGTAAGCTACGCGGTGAAGGTAAGACTGCGAAGAAACGCGCAGCGGAAGCAAAACGCAAAGCGAAAGATAAAAAACGCGCTGCGACTCGCTCTTCATCGAAAGAAGGTGGCGCGCCTCGCGCAGTTCCTGCGATAGAGCCAACTAAGCGTCCAGAAGAAACGGGCGCAGCGAGTAAGCGCAATGGCCCAAAACGTGATGACGCCGAAGGCAAAAAGAAGCCTAAAGTGAAAAAAGCACGTAAAAAAAAGCCACACAGTAAGCCGAAGAAAACCAAGCGCACTAAAAAAGAAGCGTAGTAGGCTGAAGCGCCAGCTCAGTTCAAACTCGGCTGGCGCAGGCAATACGACCCGAACAACAGGTTAAACAATGAGTAACGAATTTATCTACGGCATTCACGCAGTGAAAGCGGTATTGGAGCGCGAACCAGAGCGTTTTATCGAGGCATACGTTTTAAAAGGTCGTCAAGATGATCGCCTGATGCCAATCCTAAATGATCTTCAGGTTTGTGGTGTCTCTATTCAACAAATGACGCGTAAAACTCTGGATGATAAAGCGCGTGGTGCAAATCACCAAGGCATCATTGCTCGCGTAAAACCAGCAAAACAGCTGAACGAGAACGACATTGATGACATCTTAGCGCAGCATGAATCACCGCTACTGTTAGTGCTGGATGGTGTGACGGACCCGCACAACCTTGGTGCGTGTTTGCGTAACGCAGACGCAGCAGGCGCTGCGGCGATCATTGTACCGAAAGATCGCTCGGCACCAATGAATGCCACGGTAAGTAAAGTAGCATGTGGCGCTGCAGAGGTTGTGCCTTTGATTCGTGTAACCAACCTTGCACGTACAATGCGTACGCTACAGGAAAAAGGGATTTGGTTTGTGGGTACGGCTGGTGAAGCTACGCACGACATTTATCAAGCTAAGCTTACTGGTCCTCTTGCTATCGTGATGGGTGCTGAAGGTGATGGTATGCGTCGTCTTACTCGCGAAACCTGCGATGATTTAATTAAGATCCCTATGGCGGGCAGTGTATCAAGCTTGAACGTATCAGTGGCTTCTGGTATCTGTTTGTTTGAAGCGGTTCGTCAGCGTTTGGCTGCCCAAAAATAAGGCGAGCACACTAAGCGTCGCTGAGTGTGACACTGAGTGACATCAAGATTAAGCACACAGGATGGGGAACCATCCTGTGTTATTTTAGCTAGGGAATTTATGACCCAACAAGATATTAAATTGATTGCTTTTGATCTGGATGGAACACTGCTTGATAGCGTGCCAGATCTTGCCGTAGCGGCCGATCAAGCAGTTCAGGCGTTAGGCTATCCTTCTATATCAGAAGAGCAGGTGCGTGATTACGTTGGTAATGGTGCTGATATATTGATTGGACGTGCATTAAGCCAAAGCATGACCATCAGCAGTGATTTGAGTGATGAGCTGCGTGCTAAAGCGCGTGAGCTGTTTGATGAATACTACAAGCAAAGCGGCCATAAGCTAAGTCACCTTTACCCAACAGTAAAAGAGACGCTTGAAGAGCTACACCAAGCTGGTTTTACGATGGCGATTGTGACGAACAAGCCCTCGAAATTCGTACCAGAAATTCTAGAGCAGCATGACATCGCCAAGTACTTCGTAGACGTATTAGGTGGTGACGCGTTTCCAGAGAAAAAACCAAACCCGGTGGCGCTGAACTGGCTAATGGAAAAGCACCAGGTAAAACCAGCAGAGATGTTGATGGTTGGGGATTCGAAAAACGATATCTTGGCGGCGAAAAATGCGGGTTGTGCTTCATTTGGTTTAACTTACGGTTATAACCACGGCGAGCCCATTTCAGCTTCGAACCCTGACGTAGTGGCGAACCGCCTCGCGGAATTACTGGAAGTCGTCGCTGTTTCTGCATAACGGCAACAAAAGATCTTCCAAAATACTTGTTAATGAGTACACTGAGTAAACCGTGCGCTAAAAGCCGCACGGTTTTTCATTTTAATTAGATTAAGAAGTCAAAGGAATCATTCTAATGAGCAAACCCATTGTATTGAGTGGTGTTCAACCGTCAGGTGAACTAAGTATCGGTAACTACTTGGGTGCTCTACGTCAATGGCAGCAGATGCAAGACGATTATGATTGCCAATACTGTGTAGTAGACCTTCATGCGATTACGGTTCGTCAGGATCCTAAAGCACTGCATGAAGCGACATTAGACGCACTGGCAATTTGTCTGGCAGTTGGTGTTGATCCGAAGAAGAGCACGCTATTTGTTCAGTCACACGTACCAGAGCATGCTCAACTTGGTTGGCTTCTTAACTGTTACACGCAAATGGGTGAGCTGAGCCGTATGACTCAGTTTAAAGACAAATCGGCACGTTACGCGAATGACGTAAACGTGGGGCTGTTTGATTACCCTGTGTTGATGGCAGCAGATATTTTGCTTTACGGCGCACACCAAGTGCCAGTTGGTAGCGACCAGAAACAGCATCTTGAGTTAGCACGTGATATCGCAACGCGTTTTAACAACATCTACTCACCAGAGAGTCCGATTTTTACCGTTCCTGAGCCGTACATTCCAACAGTCAATGCACGTGTGATGAGTCTTCAAGACGCGACGAAGAAAATGTCGAAGTCAGATGATAACCGTAAGAACGTGATTACTCTGCTTGAAGAGCCAAAGTCGATCATCAAGAAGATCAACAAGGCGCAAACAGACACCGAAACCCCACCAAGCATTCGCCATGATATCGAGAACAAAGCGGGTATCGCGAACCTAATGGGACTTTACTCTGCGGCGACAGGCATGAGCTTTGAAGAGATCGAAGCCAAGTACAAAGGCGTAGAAATGTATGGTCCATTTAAGAAAGATGTTGGTGAGGCGGTTGTAGCAATGCTGGAACCAATTCAAGCAGAATACCATCGTATTCGCGCTGATCGTGCTTACATGGATGAGGTAATGCAGCAAGGTGCTGAAAAAGCCTCGGCTCGCGCTGCTGAAACGCTGAAGAAAGCATACAAAGCGGTAGGCTTTGTCGCTCGCCCATAGTCGCTAAGAATAGATTACAAAAGCTCCACGTTGGTGGAGCTTTTTTTATGCTTTTTACTGGAATGGCGTGTCTTTCATGCAACGTTCCATATCGTAATATTCAACACGTCCTCGAGCTCCTAAAAAGGCGGACTTCACCACCATGCCTCTATCAATGAAGTAACTGAGCTGCACGCATGATATATCGTAGCTAAGTTCTTTAATTCTCGCTGGGATCCAGTAGGTTCCTGGTGTTCTTAGACGCTGGGTAAAAGTAATAACACCCTCGTCACTGACCTCTAACTCTTCAATTCCATCCAGCTCATTTTTGGCTGATTCGATGATGTTTTGATTCGCGGTAGGTTGAAGTGGCTCACTGGCGGTCAATTGACATCCCGTTATCAAGCCAAGTAAGAAGAGAGCTAGCGCACTGCGTTGAATTTTTTTCATTTATCGTTCCTGGGTTTACAGCTAATGAGATCTTAATGTCTCGCGCAGGTGTTATATCTTTTGTGTATGAATTTGGCTAGTGAATAAGGAGAAGTTATTGAGCAAATGAGGAAAATTTTGAAGTATGAGGGTCATTCGTAAGAAAAAGCCGAGCGAATAATAGGTGACTTAAGTTTAGACATGGCTATAAAAATGAAAATCAAAGCTTTCTAAATTAGTGATTAATTATATTTTCATTTATAACAAAGTGAGCTTGGTTAATAAGCCACTTCACGAGCGATGTATTTTCTACTCCTTAACATGAAGTGAAAAAATAAACTGAGTAATTAATCTAAATTTTGATTTGTTTATCAATAGCGTTCTGTATTTATTACAAAAAATGTTTGAATGGGATGTTCTGGCATATTTTCTTACATTCACATGTGATTCATTTCACGGCTTTAATTGCTCATTCTTATTTATTTCATAAATAAACCTGATAGTAGACGCAAATGGTAGGCTCTGATCAGAGCTAAGTTTGCATTTACATAAATATCAGGTATGACAATGGACACGTTAATCAAACCCTCAATACTCGCACTAACCATCGCCAGTGCACTTAGCGCAAACGCGAACGCAGAGATTATTATTTCCCAGTATGTGGAAGGCGGCGCTTATAATAAAGCGGTCGAGATCGCCAATACAGGTGATACTGCGGTGACACTCACAGGCTATGAATTAGCAAAATCTTCGAATGGTGGCGGCTCGTGGGGCAGCACTCTTGATCTTAGTGACGTAACGTTACAAGCGAAGCAAGTGTATGTGCTTGCTCATGGCGATGCGAGCGAAGCAATAAAGGCGGTTGCGGATTACACTGATAAAAATGTAGCGAACTTTAACGGCGACGATCCGTTGGCACTTCTTAAAGATGGGGAAGTGCACGATATATTAGGTGTGATGGGGGACGTGGATTTCGCTAAAGACACCACGTTAGTTCGTAACAGTGATGCGCTTACACCTTCAACTACCTACCAATCCACTCAGTGGACAGCCTTACCTAAAGATAATATTGATGGTTTAGGAGAATTAAATACAACTGAGCCACCTGCGCCATTTGCTTGTGAAGTAGATGGACAAGAACCAGCCTTTACCACCATCCAAGAGATTCAAGGTGAAGGTGCTTCTTCTCCATTTATTGATGGCTACCCTTACATCACGACCGAAGATCACTTCGTAACTGGTGTGGTCAGTGCTGTAACAACAGGCTTAACTAAAGGCTTCTACCTGCAAGCACTTGAGAATGATGACAACGACAAGACATCTGAAGGTTTGTTTATTCACACCGATGTTGCCGATACAGAGCTGAAAGCTGGTGATGTTGTTTGTGTGAAAGGGAAAGTTCAAGAGTACTACAGCAACACTCAGCTTTCTTCTGATGCAAACAGTTATGTAAAAACAGGCACATCAAACGCCTCTTTGGTTACTCCGTTAACGATTAAGGAAGGGGAAACACTACGTGATGCACTAGAGCGTCATGAAGGTATGCAAGTTGAACTCAACTCGGCTAGCGAACTTTTCGTTACTCGTAACTTTTCTTACGATTATGACTCTCGACGCAACAACATGATGTTGTCTCATGAAGCACCGTTGTTTAAGCCGACTCAATTGCATGCAGCAGAGAGTGACGCTGCGGTTGCCCTTGCCAAAGAGAATGCGGCCAACCGTATTTACTTGGAATCGGATAGCAAAGCGCCAAATGGTCAAATCCCATATTTCCCAACGTTTGCAAAAGATCTTGACCAAAATGGCTCTTCAGAGCAGCACATTCGCCTAGGCTCTCGTGTCGAAGGCCTGCAAGGTGTCGTGGCTTACAGCTACAACGAGTACCGCCTAATTGCGACCAATGAAGTTGATAGCAGCAACTTTGTCACGTCAGGTGATGACTTTGACGTTGCGCGTAAAGCGGCGCCAGCCATTGCCGATTCTGATTTACGAGTGGCGAGCTTTAACGTTCTTAACTACTTCACTTCGGTTGCTGACAGCGGTCACGACAACCCAACCGGGCAAAATCGTGGCGCGACAAACCTTGATGAGTTCTTGATCCAGCAAGCGAAAATCGTTTCAGCAATGAATAAGATGGACGCGGACATCATTGGCTTGATGGAAGTAGAAAACAACGGCTTTGGTGATGGCAGTGCTATCCAAAACTTGGTTGATGCTTTAAACGCTGAGATTGATGACGTGGAAGATCATTACACGTATGTCGAAATCGAAGAGCAAGATAAATACCAAGAGGAATACTTTGGCAGTGATGCGATCATGGTGGCGATCTTATATCGTGCTAACGCAGTAACACCAAAAGAAGCAGCAAAAGTCATTGTGACGCCAGAGCAACACATTGCAGAGAACACCATTACTCGTAAAGAGGGCACAGAAAGTAACCCTGCTTACGACAAGTACCAACGCCATAGCTTATTACAGACCTTTACAGTGAAAGAGACTGGCGAAGATCTTTCAGTGGTCGTGAACCACTTTAAATCGAAAGGCTCTGAATGTATTGAAGAGTGGATTGCTGGTGTAGAAGACTCAGAACCCGCGGATCTGCAAGGTAACTGCAACAACTTCCGTGTTTCTGCTGCGAAAGTCGTTGGTGAAGCGCTGAAAGATATTGATGGCGATGTGCTCGTCATGGGCGATTTGAACGCTTACGGCAAAGAAGATCCGTTACTTACCCTCACTGATTACTCAAAAGAGAAATACGGCCGTGATATCTACACTGCCGCTTACACAGCCATTGGTGGCGGTGAGCTTCAAGTAGAGAAAACCAAGATTGAAAAAGGCTACGGTCTGCACAATTTAAACACCTTGCTGCATGGCGCTGATACGTTCTCGTACACCTATTCAGGTGAATTGGGGAACTTGGACCATGCATTGGCAAGCAGCAGTTTAGCGCAAAAAGTGGTGGCGATTGAAGACTGGCACATCAACTCTCTAGAAAGTAACTTGTTTGAATACAGCAGCAAATACACGGGTGACATGCCGAAGTACAAAGATGCGTTCTCAGCGTCTGATCATGATCCAGTGATTATTGCTATTGATTTGCCAGATGATGATATCGATTTACCGAAAGCGGGTGAAAACTTAGCTATTGATGTACGTCTACCACCAACTGCGGTTGCGGGCGATATTGTGACAGTGAACTTAACAGCATCCACACAAGCGGCCGCGACAAGCAGTGATGCAAAAGTTTACTCGGCTAGCCAAACCTTGACTCAAACTGACATTGACGCACGCAGCGTGAATATTGAGTTTGAACAAGCGCCAGAACAAGGTAATTACCAGTTAGAAGAGAAAGTGACAGACTCGACAGGCAACGTCGTTAAGTTTAGCTCTGTTCGTGATGTTTCAATGACGCAAGCCGAAACGGGTGCAGAAGGTTCGAAGGATTCAGATGGTGGTTCGTTTGGTTTTGGCGCGCTACTCGCGATGCTTGGACTTGGCTTACTACGTCGCCGCAACTAAGCCTTTGTCTCCTAAAATACAGCTGTAAAGACCAAAGGCCAGCCGATGCTGGCCTTTTTATTGCACAAAGACTTGCCTTTCTAGTTTGGTGTTGCAAAATACCGCCCTTAATTGTCGCAAACCAGACAATCATCTCTTAAGTCTTGCCTAAACGGATTGGAGCAGCTGACACTCTATGTTGTTGATCATCGATAACTACGATTCTTTCACTTACAACCTCTACCAATACTTTTGCGAGCTTGGCGCTAGTGTAAAAGTCGTGCGTAACGATGAAATCGACATTCAAGGGATTGAAGCGTTGAACCCAACTCACTTGGTGATCTCACCTGGACCGTGTACGCCAAACGAGGCAGGTATCTCTCTACAAGCTATCGAATACTTCGCTGGTAAGCTTCCAATATTGGGTGTTTGCCTTGGTCATCAAGCGATAGCGCAAGTGTTTGGTGGGGAAGTCGTGCGCGCTCGACAAGTAATGCATGGGAAAACGTCACCTATTCGTCACAATGGTCGTAGTGTGTTTAAAAATCTGAATAACCCACTCACGGTAACCCGTTATCACTCTCTCGTGGTGAAAAACGGTACGTTACCCGATGTGTTTGAACTGACCGCATGGACTGAGCTGCCGGATGGAAGTATGGACGAAATCATGGGTTACCAACATAAAACCCTGCCAATTGACGCAGTGCAGTTTCACCCAGAATCGATCAAAACAGAGCAAGGTCACGAGTTGCTCGCGAACTTTTTAGCACGTAAAGCGATCTGATCGCGATCACTTTTCTTAACAAATCATTCATCTTTTTGCCGAGGTGAGTGGATTGCAAAACTATGCGGTTCATTCTGGCCTCTTTGTCTATTCATGTCTTTTTAAACCTTCTATCCCCTGTATTACATAACATTTATAAAAAATCGCTTCTCTATTTTACTTTCTTGATGCATAAATAGTCATAAGCAGTGATTAATGGAAGTTGCTTTCGAGAACGAAAAGAATAAATCACTATTGAAATGGTTAATTAAATGTAAATACAATGCCGCAATAGCTTAAATGCAAAACATTATTTGCTGGCAAAGAGAGCCGGTTAAATTCGCTTATCTGCTACGCATGCGGTATCAAGAAGGAATGTGCAATGACAACGGAAATTAAAGTAGAGCGCGGTTTATTCGATGAGGTAATGGTACCTTGCTATAACCCGATGGAAATGATCCCTGTTAAAGGTGAAGGTTCACGTGTTTGGGATCAGGAAGGTAATGAATATATCGACTTTGCTGGTGGTATTGCAGTGAGCTGTCTTGGCCATTGTCATCCAGTAATGGTAAACGCATTAACAGAGCAAGCTAACAAGCTGTGGCACTTAAGTAACGTGATGACGAACGAACCAGCACTTCGTCTGGCGAAAAAGCTAACAGAAGTGAGCTTTGCTGAGCGCGTATTCTTTGCTAACTCTGGCGCAGAAGCGAACGAAGCGGCACTTAAGCTGGCACGTCGTTACGCTGCTGACGTACATGGTGCTGAGAAATCAGAAATCATCGCATTCAAACAAGGTTTCCACGGTCGTACGTTCTTCACCGTAACGGTTGGTGGTCAAGCGGCTTACTCTGACGGTTTTGGTCCTAAGCCTGGTGACGTTACCCACTTACCTTACAATGATATCGAAGCACTACAGGCACACATGTCTGATCGCACATGTGCGGTGATGATGGAGCCGCTACAAGGTGAAGGCGGTATCGTGCCACCAACGCCTGAGTTTGCTCAAGCAGTACGTGAGCTGTGTGACAAACACAACGCGCTACTGATCTTCGATGAAGTGCAAACCGGTAATGGTCGTACAGGTAACTTCTACGCTTACCAAGGTTTAGGTATTACACCTGATATTCTAAGCACCGCGAAATCACTCGGTGGCGGTTTCCCAATCGGTGCAATGCTGACTACTGCAAAATTAGCAGAGCACATGAAAGTCGGTACGCACGGTTCAACATACGGCGGTAACCCACTCGCGTGTGCTGTAGCAGAAGCAGTTGTGAACGAAGTTACTAAGCCTGAAGTGTTGGCTGGTGTGCTAGAACGCGAAGCGATGTTCCGCGAAGGTCTAGAGAAGATCAATGCTAAGTACAACATCTTCTCAGAAGTGCGCGGTCAAGGCCTATTGCTTGGCGCTGCACTGAATGAAGAATGGCAAGGCCGCGCACGTGATGTTCTCGTCGCTGCAGGCAAACAAGGTCTCATGGTATTGGTTGCGGGTGCCAATGTCGTACGTTTCACACCATCACTCGTTATCACACAACAAGAAATTGAAGAAGGCTTGGCGAAACTGGATAAAGCGATTGCGACTTTAGTTTAAGCGCGATATCAGTTTCAACGTCAACGCAGACACCCCCGTCAAGGATCTCTGATGGGGGAATTGTTCCTACAATATAGTTAGGATCTTCTTGCATCTGGAGGGAGTATTGATGCTAGTAGTTCGCCCTATCGCGATGTCGGATTATGACGCGCTGCACACTTGTGCGGTGGAGTCTGGTCACGGATTTACATCTCTACCGGTTAACGAAGAACTGTTAACCAATCGAATCAAACACTCAGAGTACAGCTTTGGTAAGCCAGATGTGGCAGAACCAGGTGATGAAGGCTACCTGATGGTCGGCTTTGACTCTGAAACGGGTGAGGTTGCGGGTACCACCGGAATCGAAGCATCTATCGGCTGGGATGTCCCATTTTACTCGTATCACATTAGTAAAGTGGTGCACTCGTCACCAAAGCTTGGCGTCAATAATGTCGTCAAACTGCTTACTTTTGGTAATAACTACACGGGTAACAGCGAAATTTGTACCTTGTTCTTGCGTGAGAAATTCCGCCAAGGTCTGAATGGTCGTCTAATGTCGAAGTGTCGTTTCCTCATGATGGCTGAGCACCCAGAGCGTTTCTCTGAAACGATCTTTGCGGAGATGCGTGGTGTTTCAGACGACGAAGGCAACTCGCCGTTCTGGCAATGGTTACAAGAGCATTTCTTCTCCATCGATTTCACGCTTGCGGATTACCTAACAGGTATCGGCAAGAAAGGTTTTATTGCTGACTTAATGCCGAAGCTGCCTATTTACATCAACCTGTTGAGTCCAGAAGCGCAAGCGGTCATTGGCCAAGTGCATGACAATACTCGCCCAGCATTAAAGCTGCTTGAGCGTGAAGGCTTCACTAACCGTGGCTACGTGGATATTTTCGATGCGGGTCCAACCGTTGAATGTGACTTACGCAATATTGAATCGGTACGTCACTCGTTCCGTGCGCAAGTGAAAATTGCACAACATAGCAGTACGCAAGACTTCTTGATGTGCAACTCATCGTTCGAAAACTTCCGCGCAGCAGTCACCAAAGCGGCGTATGACCCTGAAACACAAAGCGTCATGATCGCACCAGACGTTGCGGATGCACTTTTGGTTGAGGAAGGGGATTTTGTTCGCCTTCTTCCGCAGTAACAGACGACAGAATTTAAGGATAGAAACAATGACACATTGGATTGCAGGTGAATGGGTACAAGGTCAGGGTGAAGCATTTACGTCTCTGTCACCTTACAACCAAGAAGTGATCTGGCAAGGCAACGGTGCAACGGCAGAGCAGGTGAATCAAGCGGTATCTGCAGCGCGTGAAGCGTTTATTGACTGGAAAAAACGCCCATTTGCAGAGCGTGAAGCGATCGTGTTGGCTTTTGCTGAGAAAGTAAAAGAGAACAGCGAGAAAATCGCCGAAGTCATTGCCAAAGAAACTGGTAAGCCAATTTGGGAAACGCGCACTGAAGCAGCGGCAATGGCAGGTAAAATTGCCATCTCTATTCGTGCTTACCATGACCGCACCGGTGAAGCGAGCCGTGAAGCGGCGGGCAACCAAATTGTGTTGCGTCATCGCCCACTGGGCGTGATGGCGGTATTTGGCCCATATAACTTCCCTGGTCACCTACCAAATGGTCACATTGTGCCTGCGTTACTAGCGGGTAACACCGTTGTGTTCAAGCCATCCGAGCAAACGCCTTGGACTGGCGAGCTAGCTATGAAACTTTGGGAAGAAGCAGGTCTGCCGAAAGGCGTGATCAACCTTGTCCAAGGTGCGAAAGAAACCGGTATTGCGCTTGCTGATGCGAAAGGCATTGATGGCGTACTGTTCACGGGCAGCGCGAACACGGGGCATGTATTGCACCGTCAATTTGCGGGTCAACCAGGCAAGATGCTCGCACTAGAAATGGGTGGTAATAACCCGATGGTGATCTCTGATAAATACGGTGATTTGGATGCCACGGTGTACACCATCATCCAGTCAGCGTTTATCAGTGCTGGTCAACGTTGTACGTGTGCTCGTCGTTTGTATGTGCCATTAGGTGAGAAAGGCGATGCGCTTATCACCAAGCTCGTCGAAGCGACACTCAATATTCGCGTAGACCAACCATTTGCAGAGCCTGCGCCATTTATGGGGCCGCAAATCTCCGTTGCCGCAGCCAAGTTCATTCTCGATGCACAAGCGAACCTACAATCACTTGGTGGTGAAAGCTTGATTGAAGCTAAAGCAGGAGAGGCGGCGTTTGTTTCTCCGGGCATTATTGATGTAACGAACATTGCTGAGCTACCAGATGAAGAGTACTTCGGTCCACTTCTGCAAGTGGTGCGTTACGAAGGGCTAGAAAAAGCCGTAGAACTGGCGAATGACACGCGCTTTGGTCTCTCTGCTGGTTTAGTTTCAACTGACGACCAAGAATGGGAATACTTCGTTGACCATATTCGTGCAGGGATCGTGAACCGTAACCGCCAGCTCACAGGTGCAAGTGGTGATGCGCCATTTGGTGGCCCTGGTGCGTCAGGTAACCTACGTCCAAGCGCTTATTACGCAGCAGACTACTGTGCGTACCCGATGGCATCAATGGAAGGTCAAGAGACTATCTTGCCTGCAACATTAAGCCCAGGTGTGGCGCTATAAGTTTTAATAACAGAGTCGCAACCATGTATTGCGGCTCACCTTGCCGGCGAATCATTTAGGTATGGGTTGTAGTGATCGTTGGCAGAACACGGAAAGTGAGCAAAGACTCGGAAAAGCGTGTTGACTGACTGGCATTTACCGTCACAGGTTGATGGCTGCTCGTTCATTATTCTGGACAACTTTTCGTTGTGAGCGAGCAGTCAACTTCCGCTTACCTTTTAACTCTACATCTCGTAACAAGGAGTCGTTATGACGCCCGATGTGTTATTTGAATCGCTATGGCAAGATTACATTCAACGTCTTTGCCCCTCAGCTGCGAAAGTACATCAGCTGCTTCAAGAAGATGAGCCTCTGATTAATGATCATATAGCTTTACGTACCTTCAATATTGCGCCTCTTGGTATCGAAACCTTAGCTAAACCATTTGTAGCCATTGGCTACCAGGCATGTGGTGACTACGTTTTCGAAAGTAAAAAGCTGGTTGCTAAACACTATGAGCACCCTGATCCGAAGCAACCTAAAGTCTTTATTAGTGAGCTAAAAGTTGAGGAGTGTTCGCCTGAGCTGCAAGAGATTGTGAAAAAGCTGGTGGCACAAGTCGATGCAGGCAAGCTGAACGATAGCGCATTCTTACATGGTGGACGCTTGTGGGATTTAAGCTTTGCTGACTACCAAACGTTGGCTAAAGAAAGTGAGTATGCATCTTGGTTGGCTGCGCATGGTTACGGCGCAAACCACTTCACGGTGAGCGTTAACCAGCTCAATGAATACGAAGAAGTGAAGCAAGTAAACGATCACTTACGTACGGCCGGATTTACCATCAATGAAAACGGCGGGGAAGTGAAGGGCACTCCTGAGGTGTTACTAGAACAATCATCGACCATGGCGGATAAAGTGGCGGTTCGCTTTAGCGAAGGCACTGAAATTATCCCTGGTGGCTTTTACGAGTTTGCTAAGCGCTACCCGATGGAAAATGGTGAGCTGTACCCAGGTTTTGTGGCGGCTTCAGCGGACAAAATCTTTGAAAGTACGAATGGCTAACTTTTAGGGTTAACCTTTCGGCTAACCAACTTGCTCATTAGTCTTTTGTTGCTCTGAGCTTAATGTGGTTACAAGACAAATAAAAAGCCACCAATGTCGCCATTGGTGGCTTTTATAATTTTGTTCGCGTCACTCTGGTTTGAGATTAACGAGTACCGTAAACCACGATAGTTTTACCGTGCGCAGAGATTAAGTTCTGCTCTTCTAGCATTTTCAAGATACGACCTACTGTCTCACGAGAACAGCCAACGATTTGACCGATTTCTTGACGAGTGATCTTGATTTGCATGCCGTCTGGGTGAGTCATTGCGTCTGGTTGTTTTGCAAGGTTCAGAAGCGTCTGAGCGATACGACCAGTTACGTCTAGGAACGCCAGGTCACCCACTTTTTGGCTAGTTACTTGAAGACGACGAGCCATCTGCGCAGAAAGGCGCATTAGGATGTCTGGGTTTACTTGGATAAGCTGACGGAATTTCTTGAAAGAAATTTCAGCAACTTCACAAGGAGATTTAGCACGAACCCAAGCTGTGCGCTCTTGGTCTTCCTCGAATAGACCAAGTTCACCAATAAAGTCTCCTTGGTTTAGGTAAGAAAGGATCATCTCCTTACCTTCTTCGTCTTTGATAAGAACCGCAACAGAACCTTTAACGATGTAGTACAAAGTTTCTGCCTTTTCGCCCGCGTGAATTAGCGTGCTCTTTGAAGGGTACTTATGAATATGACAGTGTGAAAGAAACCACTCTAATGTTGGGTCGGTTTGAGGTTTACCTAGAACCATAATATCTCACTTCCTCTGCAGGGTACGCTTGCGCTATCCATATTTTAGCTAAGCCTGAATTAGGCCTACTAGAATAAGAGCACTTTTTATATGCTGCAAGCTCTCTTGTGTTTCGGTAAGAAATAGTATCCTTTTTCGAAAACGATTTCTTGATTTTAATCGTGCCATGATTGAGATTTTGTAAGCAAAACTGTGCACATGATCACGGTATGAAAAGTAAACATCTTCGCAGGCAGGTTTTTAGCCAATTTTCCCTGTTTCGATGAGCTGTTGTAGGATAGGCCGAACTATGAGCTCCATTGCAAAGCTCATCTTACCGCCTGGCACGACAATCGTGTTGTGGCGTGACATGAATGAGCCATCAATCATAGCCAGGAGATATGGGAAGTCGACTTTCTTTATCCCACGCAAGCGAATTACGACAAAGCTCTCATCCAGGCTTGGGATACCTTTCGCGTTAAGTGGGTTGGAGGTATCGACCGTTGGGACGCGCTGAAAGTTAATATGAGTGCGAGAAAATTGTGGCGTGATGTAGTTAAGATAATCGTCCATCGAGCGCACGATAGAATCCATTACTGCTTCTCGTGAATGACCGCGGTCACGAGTATCACGCACAAACTTTTGGATCCACTCTAAGTTTACGATTGGTACCATACCAATCAAGAAATCCACATGCTGCGCGACATTAACATCGCCATCCACAACACCGCCGTGCAAGCCTTCATAGAAGAGAACGTCACTGTTCTCCGGTAAGTCTTGCCACGGTGTGAAGGTACCAGGCATTTGATTATAAGGTACGGCCTCGTCAAAGGTGTGTAGGTAGCGACGTACGCTGCCTGCGCCATCGTGACCATATTTACGGAAAAACTCTTCCAATCCTGGAAAGTCATTAGCTTGAGGGCCAAAGTAGCTAATGTGCCGACCTTGCTCGCGCGCTTTACGGATTTCTATATCCATTTCAGGGCGAGTAAAGCGATGGAAGCTGTCGCCTTCAACCCATGCGGGTTTAACGTTCATCATATTGAACATCTTACGGAAGGCTTCAGATGTAGTGGTCGTGCCGGCACCGGATGAACCAGTAACCGCAATAATTGGGTGTTTAGCTGACATGACAAACCTTGTCGAAAATTACTTACCTGTAATGTGCAGTAGGCTGCTACTGCACGGTCGATAACCCACTATAGCACGTAACAATGCCTTGTCATTGAGTGGGGTACGGTAAAATGTGAAGGGTCTAAAAATTTGTTTTTACCTGAATATCGACGGTTTCGTGCAGTTCAGAGAACACGATAACCGCTTCGCCTTTTTCTAATTGAGTTTTTACTTGATCCACTTTGTCTTGCAAAGAAACCTCGACGGTTCCGTAATCCGTGCCTTCACGTAAGACGAATTCACGAATTAAGTTTTCCAATGTTTCTGGCGCAATGTCTTGCCATGGAATGATCATAAATACCTCGAACTTTTATGATGAGCGGCTAGTTTACTGCTTTCGCTGCTTGGATACAGCAGAAAGGTAATCTGCGGCAATACTTTCGTAATACGCTGGCAGCGCTTCTTCCAACCAAAATTTCGGCTTGAGCGCTGAACCTGTAAGGAAACCAACATGCCCACCGTGCTCAAAGAGACGGTAATCAATATTATCTGGCAGAACAAATTTCGGGATCACATCGTCGGTCATGAATGGATCATCTTTGGCGTGAATGATCAGTGTCGGTAGCGTGATCTGTTGTAATTTACTTAAGCCAGAACATTGATCGTAATAATCTTGTGCGTCTTTAAAACCGTGCAGTGGTGCCGTGATCAAATCATCGAATTCATACAATCGTGTGACACGTTTTATTGAGTTGTAGGACAAAGCGAGCTCGCCATGCAACAAGTGATGTTTTTGCAATGCGTTGCGTTTGAGCGAAGAGAGTAGGTAACGGCGATACACTTTCGAAAAGCCTTGTTCAATACGGTTCGCACACGCTGCTAAGTCTAAAGGTGCTGAGATAATGGTCGCCGCATTCAAAATGGGGTGGTCTTTGTATTGGGCTAAATAATTCGCCAACATGTTACCGCCAAGAGAAATGCCAACCGCAACTTTGGGGTTATCAGGAAAGCGTTGCTCAAGGTGCTCTAAGAAGTGGCGGGCGTCAGTCACTTCACCAGAATGATAGGCGCGAGCTTTCTTGTTTGGCTTACCGCTACAACCGCGGAAATGCATCATCACCGACAGCCATCCGGATTGAGCAAATGCATTCATTAGGCCATTGGCGTAAGGGCTATAGAAGCAGCCTTCTAGTCCATGAAATAAAACAAAAATCGGCTTTTTTTGCGCAGGTTCTTGGGTTGGGTCCTCGCTCCATGCGAGATCGAGAAAGTCGCCATCGGATGTATCGAGGGTTTGCCAAATCGGCGTAAACAACGCTTTTTTGCGAATAAAACGCGGTAAAAGCGTTTGAAGATGCGGGTTTTTGATCCCGGCGGCTGCGAAAAATTGTGTCATACCTAACTGCTCTTATGCGGTTCTTCGGTGTCAGTTGAAGAACTTATTAATATAATCCTTTATAAAGATTATAGGTATTCTACAGATTTATGGGCGTTTTGGTGGGTGAATGTTTGGCACCGGAATAGCAAAGGCCTGTTGCAAATGCTCACCACCAAGTTGACGACAGTATCTCAGCGTGAGTGGGGCGCCATCATTTTTGACCAGCGTGAGCGAGTTAATGCAGTTCACCAAATCCGCTTGTTGCTGCTTTTCTAGTTGCAGCTCAAACTGCAAGGTTTCACGATATAAAGCGTCATTGACTTGAGACTTAAGATGGCGACGTAAGTCGCGAAAAGAGTGCAGTAAGGTTTCGCTTCGGCCCAGACAGCTTTGTACCAGAGGCCAGTCTTTTTCTTGGAAAATGAGTTGCTGCTCATCGAGCCATCTGAGCAGCAGGAGTAGGTTCACGTTGCCGTGATAATTGTTCTGTAATGATAAACACGCTTCTTTCACTTCTCGCACACCATAAAATTGCAGACTGAACTGCCAAAGGTGTTCTAGGGTGAGTGTGTATTCAGCGTGTTGATTACTCATTGATTAAACTCTAGCTCCATCTGCTCCAGTTCTTCCTGAGCAGACATCCATTCCATTTCAATTTCTTCGAGCTCTGCCTTACTAGAAGCTTGAAGAGCCAGCACTTGGTTAAGTTTAGCTTTATTTTCGGCTTCATACAGTGAGTTATCTGCCAATTGTTCTTCAGCTTCGGCCAGTGCAGCACCTAACTTATCCATTTTATTTTCTAATTGTGTCAGCGTTTTGCGAATTGGCGCCGTCTGCTTACGAAATTCTGCATCGCGACGTTTCTGCTCTTTTTTCGCTGCCGCGCTGTTGGCGCTATCTTTGGCTGGCTGTGCGGCTTGTGCTTCTTTGCGTTCCGCTCTTTGTTGCTCGGTTAACCACTTGTAGTAGTCGTTTAAGTCACCATCGAACGGCGCAACTTGACGATCGTGCACCAAGTACAAGTCATCGGTTGTAGCACGCAATAGGTAACGGTCGTGCGAAACAATCACCATTGCACCTTCGAACGTTTGCAGGGCCATCGTCAATGCCTGACGCATGTCCAAATCCAAGTGGTTGGTTGGTTCATCAAGTAGCAACAGGTTTGGCTTTTGCCACACAATTAAGGCCAGCACTAAACGGGCTTTTTCACCACCCGAAAACGGCGCGACTTTCTCCAGTGCTTTGTCGCCTTGGAAGCCAAAGCTGCCCAGGTAATCACGTAGCTGTTGTTCGGTTTGATCCGGCGCGATCTGCATCATGTGTTGCAGCGGCGTTTCCTCTGGGTGCAGCGTTTCTAATTGATGCTGAGCAAAGTAACCTATTTTTACGCCTTGTGAGTAAGTCAGATCGCCACCTTGCGCGTTAAGCTCACCAGAGAGTAATTTGATTAAGGTCGATTTACCCGCGCCATTACGGCCGAGCAGACCAATGCGACTGCCAGGAACCAAGTTCAAGCGGATCTTCTCTAAGATCAGGTTGTCACCGTAGCCTGCCGATACTTCATCCATCATCATGATTGGGTTTGGCAGCGCCGCGGGCTCACGGAATTGGAAGCTAAATGGGTTATCGAATTGAGCGGGTAACACTTTCTCCATGCGCTCCAAAGCTTTAATACGGCTTTGAGCCTGGCGTGCTTTAGAAGCTTTATAACGGAAACGGTCGATGTAGCTTTGCATGTGCGACATCTGTTTCTGTTGCTTCTCGAACATCGCTTGCTGCAGCACCATTTTTTGCGCTCGTTGGTTTTCGAACGACGAATAGTTACCCGTGTATTCGTTCAATTGTTGGTTTTCGATGTGAATAATACGGCCAACAATGGGGTCAAGGAAGTCACGGTCGTGCGAGATCAGGATCAGTGTGCCTGGGTAGTTTTGTAGCCAACGTTCAAGCCACATCACCGCGTCTAAGTCCAAGTGGTTGGTTGGCTCATCGAGTAGCAATAAGTCAGAACGGCACAATAGCGCTTGGGCTAAGTTAAGGCGCATACGCCAACCACCTGAGAATTGAGTCAAACTCCAACTCATTTGCTCTTGGCTGAAACCTAAACCGTCGAGCAATTCTGCCGCGCGAGCGCGAATGCTATAACCGCCGATGGTTTCAATTTTACCGTGGATCTCGGCAACCAAGGTGCCGTTGTCTTGTGCTTCCGCTTCAGCCAACTGCGTTTCGAGCGCTCGGTACTCGCGATCACCATCAATGACGTATTCTAGTGCGGTGCGCTCTAGCGCTGGCGTTTCCTGTGCGACCCAGGCCAGTTCCCAATGTTGAGGTTGGCTAAATGAGCCCGCATCAATCGACAGTTCATCTTTCAGCAATGCAAATAGCGTTGATTTACCGCAGCCGTTTTTGCCCACAAGACCGACTTTATCGCCAGGATGGATAGTCGCTGAAGCTTGGTCTAAAAGAGGTTTACCGCCACGCAGTAACTGAATATCAGAGAAGGTAATCATAAAGTTTTCATTCACTTTGCGCAGTGCGCGTTGCTTGGTTACATAGCGAAGTGGTTTCAATCGTTGTTAAAGCCACTTGGGTATATATCTAGCGGTGAATAGTAGGGGTATTGGCCGGAAAAGTCGATTGATTCGCTTTAATTGCATTATGCTGTACAAAAAAGTATAACAATTTGATAACGGATAAAAATAACCACAAGGACGACCATTTGGCTGTTGCACCGTCTATTCTCCCAAGAGTTCTGGTCATTTATGCTCATCCAGAGCCACATAACTCGATTGCTAATCAAGTGATGATTAAAAAAGCTCAGTCGCTTGATCACGTCACTGTGCACGATCTTTACGGTGTCTACCCTGACTTCTTTATTGATGTGAATTACGAACATGAGTTGTTGCTCACGCATGATGTGATCGTGTTTCATCACCCGCTTTATATGTATTCATGCCCAGCCCTGTTAAAAGAGTGGTTGGACCGAGTGCTGGGCAAAGGTTTTGCTTTTGGCGGAGGTTCGGCGCTAGAGGGAAAATACTGGCGTAGTGTGATTACAACGGGGGGGAAAGAAGAGGCCTTTAGCGCGAAGGGGTACAACAAATATCCATTAGAGCAAATCTTACAACCGTTTGAACTGACGGCTGCCTTGTGTCAAATGCACTGGATTGAACCTTTGGTGTTGTATTGGTCGCGTAATGTCTCGGATATTGAGCGGTATGAGCACGCCGAATTGTATCGTCGGTGGTTGAACAACCCACTTGAAAACTGGGAAGCAACAGACCAAGGAGGTCAGTATGGCGATAACCAGTGAGTTTCTTCAAAGTAGCGTGGTCTTTCTCTCAGCTGCGGTTATCGCGGTGCCGATTGCTCAGCGTCTCGGACTTGGCTCGGTTTTAGGTTATTTACTTGCCGGTGTGTTGATTGGCCCTTGGGGCCTTGGCTTAATCAGTGATGTTGATGCTATTTTGCACTTTGCTGAACTTGGGGTCGTGTTGTTACTGTTCTTGATCGGCCTTGAACTAAATCCTAAAAAACTGTGGCAAATGCGAGGACCGATTCTAGGTTTAGGCGGCGCGCAGGTGGTGGTTACGACCGCCGTGCTGGGCAGTGTCGTCAGTATGTTCGGCGTAAGCATGCAAGTGAGTTTGGTGATTGGAATGGGATTGGCGCTGTCCTCGACGGCAATTGCTCTTAAAGTGATTGAAGAGCAAGGGCTCAATGGCACCGAAACGGGTCAGTCTGGTTTTGCTGTATTGCTCTTTCAAGATATTGCCGTGATCCCAATGTTGGCAATGTTGCCCTTGCTTGCTGGCGGGCAGAGTGGCGGTAGTTGGTTGGATGTCTTCACGGTATTAGGCAGTGTGGTGGCCCTGTTGATTGGTGGCCATTTCTTGTTACGTCCACTGTTTCGTTTTGTTGTGATGAGCGGCGTTCGTGAGCTCTTTACCGTCGCCGCACTATTGGTCGTGCTTGGGATTTCTGTCGTGATGCAAAAGCTCGGGCTTTCTATGGCTCTAGGGACTTTCTTAGCCGGCGTTCTGCTGGCTGAGAGTGAGTATCGACATGAATTGGAAATCGCTATCGAGCCTTTTAAAGGTTTGTTGTTGGGGTTGTTCTTCATCGCGGTTGGCATGGCGGTAAATTTGGGGTTATTGGCATTACACCCTTTAGAGATTCTGGGCGCGGTGGTGGCTTTGGTCGTGGTTAAGGGCTTGGTTTTGTATGCATTGGCGAGAGCTGCCCGTGTCGGAGCCAAAGCGAGAAGCCGTATGGCCGCGATTTTAAGCCAAGGTGGTGAGTTTGCCTTTGTCATATTTACCGCAGCGAGCCAAGAGGGCATTTTATCCAAAGAGCAAGTAGCGTTTTTGTTGGTGGTGGTCAGTTTATCCATGGTGACGACACCACTTTTGCTGATGGGACAAAAAAAATGGTTTGCTCATACTCTGAATCAAGAAGAAGAGGGCATGACCACGAAAGTAGTGGATCGTCGGCCACGTGTGATCATTGCAGGCTTTGGACGTTTCGGTCAGATCGTCGGACGTTTAATGTATGCCAATAAAATCAAAGTGACGGTATTAGAAAGTGATGCCAGCCAAATCCACCTACTGCGCAAGTATGGTTACAAAGTGTTTTATGGTGATGCTACCCAAATTGATCTTTTGCGGGCTGCTGGCGCAGATAAAGCAGAAGCATTGGTCATTTGTACCGATTCACCTGATGAGGTGATGGCCATCGTTGATATCTGCCGCGTGCACTTCCCGAAACTTAAGTTGCTAGCCCGAGCAAGAAGCCGTGTCGAGGCGTATCAGTTAATGAGTCACGGTGTCGAGAATTACTCTCGTGAAACATTTTTAGGGGCATTGGATCTCGGTCGCCAAGCGCTCGTAGAACTTGGTATGCACCCTTATCAAGCAAAGCGGGCAGAAGCACATTTTCGTAAGTTAGATAATGCTATGCTTAAGGACTTATTGCCTCAGCACAATGAAGATAAGAAATTGGCTCAGAGAGCGAAAGAGGCACGCAAAGAGCTAGAAGAAATTTTTGGTCGTGAGATGGAGAGCGACCATCAGTCACCTAATCATTGGAAGTAGTACTTGAGCCAAGACTCAAGCTAAGGAAATAGCGTGAAAATCAAGAAACGTTTTATTGCCGGCGCTAGCTGCCCAAATTGCAGCCAGCAAGATACCCTGCGCTGGTGGATTGAAAATAATATCGAGTTAGTTGAGTGTGTCGAGTGTGAGTTTACTGAGCAGCGTAAACCGCAATCTGTAGAGAAAAATAAACACTCAGATCAGGAAATGATCGGAATTTTTAAGCCGGAATAATTGAACTTCGATAATTGATCCCCATAATACACCCAGATATCTCAGTACTTAACCCCATTCAGGTTAAGTCAATTAATCTCCCTGGAGTTAGTATGAAAATTGAAAAGAACGTTGTTGCAAGCCTTGCATACAAAGTAATGATGGAAGACGGTGTCGTTGTTGATCAATCAACAGCAGAAGCGCCTCTAGATTACCTTCACGGTCACAACAACCTAATCACTGGTCTTGAAAAAGAGCTTGAAGGTAAAGTGGCTGGCGACAAGTTCTCAGTAACGGTAGCTCCTGAAGAAGCTTACGGCGAGCACAACGATGCGCTAGTACAACGCGTTCCTGCGGACGTATTCCAAGGCGTTGACCAAATCGAAGTGGGCATGCGCTTCCTGGCTGACACTGACCAAGGTCCAATCCCTGTAGAAGTAACAGAAGTTGATGGCAACGAAGTGGTTGTTGACGGTAACCATATGCTAGCTGGTCAAACACTAACTTTCGAAGTAGAAGTTATGTCTACACGTGAAGCAACAGCAGAAGAGATCGAACACGGTCATATCCATCAAGCTGGTGGTTGTGGTCATGACCATGATCACGATGATGAAGGCTGCTGTGGCGGCGGCAGCTGTGGTTCTCACTAATCACAAGCTCCTTCACTAGATAATCTTATCTAGTAAAGCTTTGAAAAGCGCAAGTTGAGGTTTCAACTTGCGCTTTTTGTTTATCTAAGGTGTAGTGCATAGAAGAAAAGAACAACTCATGGAAAAAGCGATGACAAAACCTTTCTCGATTGCGATTCATGGTGGCGCAGGCACCATTTTACGTGAACAGATGAGCAATGAACTTCAGCAATCGATCTTGGCTGATTTGGAAGCGTCGGTAAAAGCTGGCTATCAAATTCTAGAGAAAGGCGGCGACGCTTTGGATGCGGTTGTTGCTGCAGTAAAAGTATTGGAAGACTCGCCTAACTTTAATGCGGGTAAAGGCTCGGTGCTGACCAACAACGAAATGGTAGAAATGGATGCCTCTGTCATGGATGGTCGAAACCAAGCCGCAGGCGCGGTCGCTGGTGTTCGTCATATCAAGAATCCAATTGAGCTCGCTCGTGACGTAATGCGAAACAGCAATCACGTGTTGTTGGTGGGTGAGGGCGCAGAGAAGTTTGCTTTTGAACAAGGCCATGAGTATACCGAACAGGATTACTTCTTTACTGATCGCCGTTATGAGCAGTTGCTGTCTATGCGTGAGAAAGGGCTGTTTGCTTTGTCGGAATCTCGCTACCCAGATGATCGTAAACATGGCACCGTCGGAGCCGTAGCGTTGGACCAACAAGGTAACTTAGCAGCTGCAACCAGCACGGGTGGCGTAACGAATAAGCAATACAATCGAGTTGGGGATTCGGCTTTGATAGGCTGTGGCACGGTGGCCGAAAATGGCGTTGTCGCGGTTTCAACTACGGGTGTCGGTGAGTTTTTTATCCGTAAACGTGTCGCAGAAGACGTCGCCGCGCGGATGCGTTACTTACAAGAAGATATTCATACTGCTTGTGAGCATATTATTCAGGGGGAACTGAAAGAGATGGGCGGCGAAGGCGGTTTAATCGCAATTGACGCGCAAGGTGAGCTGCACTTTGCGATGAACAGCTCTGGTATGTACCGAGCTAGCATCAATACTCAAGGCGAGTTGAGCGTCAAAATCTACGCTGACGAATAGCTTCCTCTTGAGCCACCTTCTTAAGTAATCAATACAACAAAGCCCAGAATATGTTCTGGGCTTTGTGCTATTTGAGCCTGCATTTTAATAATGCGGTGGTGGGGTTTCTTCTGACGGATCGGCTAAATTCGACGAGTCCATATTTTTTACTTTACCTACCACATATTTCATCTGATCGAGCATCTTGGTAATTTGCAGTTGCTGCTGCGATAAGGCACCGTTCAGATCTTCAATAGTCTGTTCTTGGAACGCAAGCTGACATTCTAAGTCATTAATGCGTGCTTCCAATTGCTGAATGATTTTTTCTGTCATGATCCGTTCTCTAACTGCCAAGCTTGGGCAATACCTGCTGAAGTAGCAGTAATTACGCGTTGTTTTGAATCAAAGGCTGCATCATACACGACCGCACGGGGAGGGCGAGTGTCTTTTTTGGGCTCCACTTCAAATCCACTCATTCGTTGTCCGGTTTGAGTATCCCATATTGAAACGCGGCCAGAAGGCGTTCCTGTCACTAACTGAGTTCCGTCATCAGAAAATCGCGCAGTAGAGAAGATCAATTGGCGCGACCAACTGCTCAACTGTGTGACTTCTTGTCCAGTTTTTAAATCCCAAATTACCGCTTGGTTTCCGCCATCGGATGTCATTGCTAACTTGCCATCTCGTTGCAGGGCAACACGAACAACCCGTTGTTCATGTTCGAAGGTCCGCAGCACTTGTCCGGTTTCGGTGTCCCACAAATACGCTTTGTAGTCATTACCACCAGTCAGTGCGAATCGGCCATTAGGAGAAATGGCGACGGAATTGACTTTTTCACGATGCGCAAGGAACTCCAAGCGACGTCCGGTGACTAAGTTGACGTAAATTGCTTTACCGTTGGATAACCCGAGCAGAACTTGCTCACCGTTACTGGTGATATCAACGTCGCGAATGAGCGCATCAGAAATAGACCAAAGGCCTTCGGATTGCGTCCAACCTAAGTCCCAAACTGCGAAGTTCATTTGGCTTGCTGTGACTGCATAGCGACCATTGTCTGAGATACGAATATGGGATACCACGTTGGCATCGGCATCGAGCTCACCCAGGTTGGCTAGTTGTTCATTTTGCTCTAGGTCCCACAACATCAAATGGTGTTGCTGAGAATAGAGCAGAGCAAATCGTCCATCTCTGCTAAGTGCGAAGCTCGTCGCACCCTGAGGTTCTATCGGCCAACGCTGCACTTCACGCTCGGCGAAAAAGCAACCATTTAACGTGGTGATGACAATTAAATATAGGAATAAATGAGAAATTCTTTGCATCACATCTAATAATCCGGTTTGTGTCTTAAGACATATAGCTAGTATATTGGTATAACGATTGTCTTCACTAGTCTCATAGAAGATTTGTGCACAACAACCAATGGCAAAGCCATTATTGGGAGAATTTAATGAAATCAGTTTTAAAAGTGTCGCTACTTGCTGCAACAGTTATGCTAGCGGTAGGTTGTCAGAAAGAAGAAACTAAAACAGAAGCCGCACCTCAAGCAGAACAAGTTCAAGCAGAAACCGGTAAAGCGGTTCACTTTAAAACCGACGACGATAAAGCGGCATACGCAATCGGTGTTTCATTTGCTAACTACCTAAGCACAAGCATCGACAAGCCAAGCGAAATCGGCATTAATCTTAACAAAGACTTGGTACTAAAAGGTATCGAAGACGTCTTCAAAGGCAATGCTGAATTGAATGAAGAAGAAACACGTGCAGCACTAGAATCTCTAGACAAGCGTGTTGCTGAAAAGATGCAAGCACAAGCAGCTGAGAAAGCAGCTGAAGCAAAAAAAGCTGGCGATGATTTCCGTGCTGAGTTCGAGAAGCAAGAAGGCGTAGTGAAGACAGATACAGGTCTTCTATACCAAGTTATTACTCCAGCTGAAGGCGAGAAGCCAAAAGACACTGATACGGTTCAAGTACACTACAAAGGTACGCTAATCGATGGTACGCAATTTGATAGCTCTTACGATCGTGGTGAACCTGCAACATTCCCACTTAACCGTGTAATCCCAGGTTGGACAGAAGGTGTTCAGCTAATGCCTGTGGGTTCTAAATTCAAATTCGTTATCCCGCCAGAGCTAGCATACGGTGATCAAGACACACCAAGCATTCCTGCTAACTCAACGCTAGTATTTGAAGTTGAGCTGCTAAAAGTCGAGAACGACAACGCAGAGCAATAACAATAAGCCGCGATAAGTTATTGAAAAAGGTCCGTTTAACGGGCCTTTTTTGTTCTAGGTCACTAGTTGGTGAGTTTGCTAGGTTGATTTTCAAATTTTCTGATAAACTTACACCAATTTGTTGATTTTTCGCTCGAAGGCTTATGACAACTACAGAAACAATAAACGCGGAGATGTTGCTCGAAATGGAATCCGTTAACGTGATGCCGTTTACCGAGCACGACAAAATCATTTTAAGATCTTATGAGGCGGTCGTTGATGGTATCGCCAGCCTGATAGGTCCCTTTTGTGAAATCGTTCTTCACTCGCTAGAAGACTTAAATACCTCTGCAATTAAAATCGCTAACGGTGAAAACACGGGTCGCCAAGTCGGCTCACCGATCACTGATTTAGCGCTTAAAATGCTAAAAGACATCGAAGGCTCGGAGCGCAACTTCTCACGTTCGTACTTTACCCGTGCAAAAGGTGGCGTGTTGATGAAGTCGATCACTGTTGCCATTCGTAATGGTGAAAATCGCGTGATTGGTTTGTTGTGTATCAACGTCAACTTGGACGCGCCTTTCTCGCAAGTCCTTCAATCTTTCATGCCAACGCAAGAAGCAAAAGAAGCGGCTTCCTCAGTTAACTTTGCTAGTGACGTAGAAGAGTTGGTGGACCAAACTGTTGAACGCACCATCGAAGAGATCAATGCGGATAAATCCGTATCGAACAACACCAAGAATCGCCAAATCGTGATGGAATTGTACGACAAAGGCATCTTCGATATTAAAGATGCCATCAACCGCGTTGCAGATCGTCTTAACATTTCAAAACACACCGTCTACTTATACATTCGTCAACGTAAAACCGAGGACGATGAAAAGTGAGTAAACTGACTTACACATTGGTGGTGAACGGTCCTGTTTACGGTAGCCAGTCAGCACGCAGTGCTTATCAGTTCGCCAAGGCGGTGATTGAGCAAGGCCATCAGTTAGTGAGCGTTTTCTTTTATCAAGAGGGCGTGACCAATGGTAATGCTTTGAGTGTGCCTGCCAACGACGAATTTGATCTCAATAAGGCATGGCAATCTTTGGCAAAAGAGCATGGTGTTCGTCTAGAAACTTGTGTTGCTGCGGCTTTGCGTCGCGGGATCGTAAGTGAAGAAGAAGCGAATCAACATGGTTTGGTCCAGAGCAATCTAGCGGAAGGTTTTGAGCAAGCCGGCTTAGGTAGCTTAGCCGAAGCGATGTTAACCCAAGACAGAGTGGTACAGTTTTGAGTCAGCTAACTTATCTATTTCGTAGCGCACCGCATGGCAGTGCGGCTGGTCGTGAAGGTGTGGATGCACTGTTAGCCGCGTCGGCTTACTGTGAAGATATCAGCGTCATTTTCATGGGAGATGGGGTTTACCAGCTTCTACTAGGGCAAGAACCGAGTAAGATCTTGAGCAAAGATTATGCGCCGATGCTGAAGCTTTTCGATTTATACGATATCGAACAAGTCTTTGTGTGCTCAGAGTCATTAGCTCAGCGAGGTTTGGCTCAAGCGGATTTAGTCATTGAAGCTCAAGCGTTAAGCTCAGAGCAGCTCAAAGATAAGTTGCAACACGCTGGCAAGCTACTGTCGTTCTGAGGAAGTTATGCTACATATTATAAAAACGGTCTCCGCTCTAGAAGACGCCATGCCCTTATGCAGTACACAGGATGACATCTTACTTATAGAAGATGCCGTGTACGCTGCTAACTCGCAGCATAAAGCGTTCTCCCACCTAAAAAACCGCAGTGTATTTGTGCTAGAGAGCGATATTCACGCTCGCGGTATTGCGAATCGTATCAGTCCATCACTGACGATCGTGAATTACTCAGGCTTCGTTGAGCTCACAGTTAAACAGGATAAATCGCTTACTTGGGATTGAACGTGATTTACTGTCGCTAAAGCTTTACGGATGAATTGTCCTAATTGAACAAAAAAGATCCGTATATTTCTTGACACACCTCTCACTGCTGCATAGAATTTTGCGTCCCTAACTGCAATGGTAGTTGGGGATAGATTTTTCACAAAGCTTACTTTCAAGTAAATCAGGAGCTAGTTAATGGCAACTATTAACCAGTTGGTACGTAAGCCTCGTGCAAAGCAAGTTGTTAAAAGCAACGTGCCTGCACTAGAAGCGTGCCCACAAAAACGTGGTGTATGTACTCGTGTTTACACTACTACACCTAAAAAACCTAACTCAGCACTTCGTAAAGTTTGTCGTGTACGTCTGACAAACGGCTTCGAAGTTACATCGTACATCGGCGGTGAAGGTCACAACCTTCAAGAGCACAGTGTTGTACTAATCCGTGGCGGTCGTGTAAAAGACCTTCCGGGTGTACGTTACCACACTGTTCGCGGTGCACTTGACTGTGCTGGCGTTAACGACCGTAAACAAGGTCGTTCTAAGTACGGTGTGAAGCGTCCTAAGTCTTAATGGGTTCCGTTAAGTAAGGCCAAACACTAAATTATTTTTAATTTTTTGAAAAAACTGAAAAGTTTTGGATAAAACCTGAAGAAGACAACGGAGATAAATCCATGCCACGTCGTCGCGTCATTGGTCAGCGTAAGATCCTTCCAGATCCAAAATTCAAATCTGAATTGCTGGCAAAATTCGTTAACATCCTAATGGTTGACGGTAAAAAATCTACTGCAGAGAAAATCGTTTACACTGCACTAGATGCTATGGCTGAAAAGTCTGGTAAAGACCACTTAGCTATTTTTGAAGAAGCTCTTGAAAACGTACGCCCTGCGGTAGAGGTTAAATCTCGCCGTGTTGGTGGTTCAACTTACCAAGTACCTGTAGAAGTACGTCCGGTTCGCCGTAACGCACTTGCTATGCGTTGGTTGGTTGAAGCTGCGCGCAAGCGTGGTGAAAAATCTATGGCTCAACGCCTAGCAGCTGAAATGCTAGACGCGTCTGAGAACAAAGGTACTGCGGTTAAGAAACGTGAAGACGTTCACCGCATGGCTGACGCAAACAAAGCGTTCGCTCATTACCGCTGGTAATACCTTCTGTGCTGCGAGGTTCTCTCGCAGCACTTTTCTATACTCTAAGGTACACCTTAGTAAGAGGATACAATCGTGGCTCGTAAAACTCCTATTGAGCGCTACCGTAATATCGGTATCTGTGCTCACGTAGATGCAGGAAAAACAACCACAACTGAGCGTATTCTGTTCTACACTGGCCTTTCTCACAAAATCGGCGAAGTTCACGATGGTGCAGCAACCATGGACTGGATGGAGCAGGAGCAGGAACGTGGTATCACTATCACATCCGCTGCGACTACTACATTCTGGCGTGGTATGGAAGCACAGTTCCCTGAGCATCGCGTAAACATCATTGATACCCCTGGACACGTTGACTTTACTATCGAAGTAGAGCGTTCTCTTCGTGTACTTGATGGTGCTGTGGTTGTGTTCTGTGGCTCATCTGGTGTTGAACCTCAGTCTGAAACTGTATGGCGTCAAGCAGACAAATACCACGTTCCACGTTTGGTATTTGTAAACAAGATGGACCGTGCGGGCGCAGACTTCCTACGCGTTGTGGACCAAATTAAAAATCGTCTTGGTGCGAACCCTGTTCCAATCCAACTGAATGTTGGTGCAGAAGATGAGTTCAGAGGTGTCATCGACCTTATCAAGATGAAGATGATCAACTGGAATGAAGCCGATCAAGGCACTTCGTTTACTTACGAAGACATCCCAGCTGACATGATCGAACTTGCTGAAGAGTGGCGCAACCACATGGTTGAATCCGCTGCTGAAGCTAGCGAAGAGCTGATGGACAAGTACCTTGAAGAAGGTGAATTGACTGAAGCTGAGCTCAAACAAGCTCTACGTACTCGTACACTAAACAACGAAATCGTACTGGCCACTTGTGGTAGTGCGTTTAAGAACAAAGGTGTTCAAGCGGTACTAGATGCTGTGATCGAGTTCTTGCCATCGCCAGTTGACGTACCTGCAATTAAAGGTGTTGACGAAAGAGAAAATGAAGTTGAGCGTCACGCTGACGACAACGAACCATTCTCTGCGCTAGCATTTAAGATCGCGACTGACCCATTCGTGGGTACGCTAACGTTCATGCGTGTTTACTCTGGTGTAGTAAACTCCGGCGACGCTGTTTACAACTCTGTAAAAGAGAAGAAAGAGCGTTTTGGTCGTATCGTTCAGATGCATGCGAATAAGCGTGAAGAAGTAAAAGAAGTTCGCGCTGGTGATATCGCTGCTGCTATCGGTCTGAAAGACGTAACAACAGGTGACACACTGTGTGATCAGAACCACAAAGTGATTCTAGAGCGCATGGAGTTCCCTGAACCAGTTATTCAGATTGCTGTAGAACCTCGTTCTAAGGCAGACCAAGAGAAAATGGCTATCGCGCTAGGTAAACTGGCTGCGGAAGATCCATCATTCCGCGTGGAAACGGACGACGAATCAGGTCAGACTCTGATCTCAGGTATGGGTGAACTTCACCTAGACATTATCGTTGATCGTATGAAGCGTGAATTCAGCGTTGATTGTAACGTTGGTAAACCTCAGGTTGCTTACCGTGAAACCATTCGTGGTAAAGCGGAAGTTGAAGGTAAGTTTGTTCGTCAATCAGGTGGTCGTGGTCAATACGGTCATGTGTGGGTCAAACTTGAGCCTTCTGAACCTGGCGAAGGTTTCGTATTCGTAGACGAAATCGTGGGTGGTGTGATTCCTAAGGAATACATCAGTTCAGTATCGAAAGGTATCGAGGAACAAATGAATAGTGGTGTTCTAGCGGGTTACCCTGTACTAGATATTAAAGCTACACTATTTGATGGTTCTTACCACGATGTAGACTCAAGCGAGATGGCGTTTAAGATCGCTGGCTCGATGGCATTCAAGAAAGGTGCACTAGAAGCACAACCTGTGATTCTAGAACCAATGATGAATGTCGAAGTAACCACTCCGGAAGACTGGATGGGTGACGTTGTTGGTGACCTAAACCGTCGTCGCGGTATCATTGAAGGCATGGACGAAGGTGTGGCTGGTCTTAAGATCATCCGTGCTCAAGTACCACTATCTGAAATGTTCGGTTACGCAACTGATCTACGTTCTGCAACTCAAGGCCGTGCGTCTTACTCTATGGAGTTTCACGAGTACGCTGAAGTGCCGAAAAACTTCGCAGATAAAATTATTGCAGAGCGTGGTTACTAATTGACGATTGAACTACAAAAAGTTTACGACTTTTTGCGAGATCAGGGCGTCCAAATATTGCGCTAACGGGCGTTGGCGCATAAAATAACAATTTCTGGCGCGTCGTCGATCAATAATGATCACGACGAATCATAACTAGGAAGGAACACGATCGTGTCTAAAGAAAAATTTGAACGTACGAAACCGCACGTTAACGTTGGTACTATCGGCCACGTTGACCACGGTAAAACAACTCTAACTGCAGCTATC
>NZ_NCTH01000039.1:0-31244 GCF_002105475.1 Vibrio sp. ArtGut-C1
AGATTCAATGGTCACTTCGTTTCATTGAAACCTAATTTGAAGCCGAAGCTTCTAATTGGATTATCATCAACGAGTGCCCACACAGATTGATAGGTTCTTATTTTTAAAGAGCTTTTCTAACTTATCCAGCAACTTAGTTGCTCGTCGTTAGGGGTGCGTATCTTACTCCGCACCGTGAGAGAGTCAAGCATTTTTTCAAATTTCTTTTTCTCTCACTTCCGACTCGCTGTGTGACTTTCGTCTCACTCCGTGTCGGTGGATGCGCAGTATAGGGAGTTGAGAAATTAGCACAAGCGTTTTTTGCAAAAAAACCTTCAACCGCACAAATAACGAGCATTCTGCATAGATACTCAACGATCTTGTCTAATATTTCGGGTTGCAGAGGATCTTTTCATGATGAAACACCTGACTTCTGCATTAAAAGATCGCCGATTTCTTTGTGATTTAGGTTGCTGACCTTATCTCTCTTGGTTCTGTTTTCTCTTTCTATCTATATAAAGACGAAAAAAAAGAGCAGAACGATGACGAACTGCTCTTTTGGTCTTTGCTTTTTATTTGGGGTACTTCAGGTGAAGTCTTGGAAAAGTGCTTCTTCTATATATAGAAGAAAAGATCAGAGCATCCTTGCCCTTCTCTTTACGACAGATTAGTTAGGGGTATATCTAAATGTCGTTATTGTTCGATGACGCATTGAGCTCGTAAGAGTGGAGCATGCTTGCATTCCCAATGGCGTCATCTTCGAGAGGAACTTAGTTCTTCAATACTTTTACGGTGTAGCTACCATCTTTTTGTTGGTACAGACCGTGGATGTCGGTTTCGAAACCTGGGTAATGCGCACCGATCTCACACAGCATCTCTAGGAAGTCCAGTACAGGGCGAGACTCTTGAGTCACCATTTCACCAGGAAGTACTAGTGGCACACCTGGAGGGTAAGGAAGGATCATGTTCGCACTTACGCGACCAACCATTTCTTCCAGTTTGATTTCTTCTACGTTACCGCGAAGCTCTTCTTGCCATGCTGCGTGTGGTGTTACTTTCATTTCTGGAAGTACATCGAACGCTTTGTACATTAGCTCTGGTAGGTTGTATTTCTTAGTTAGGTCGTGAATTGCTTGTGCTAGTTCTTGAACGCGCATGCCTTCATAGAAGCTTGGGTCTTCGTTATATAGCGAAGGAAGGAAGCTCTTGATGGTTAGGTTCAAGTCGTAGCCACGTTTAAATTCAGTCAGACCGCGTAGTAATTGCATTGCTTTTGATTTGTCGATACCTATTGAGAATAGGAACAACAAGTTGTATGGGCCTGTTTTCTCAACCACGATGCCGCGCTCGTCTAGGAATTTAGCCACTAGCGAAGCAGGAATACCTGATTCTTCTAGTTCGCCTTCTTTATTCATCCCCGGAGTCAGTAGCGTGACTTTGATTGGGTCAAGATACATGTGGTTGTCATCCATGTTCTTGAAGCCGTGCCATGTATCGCTAGGGTCTAGTTTCCAACATTCTGTGGTATCGATGTTTTCTGGTTGCCATACATCGAAGAACCAGCTGTCACTTTCTGCTTCTAGGCGTTTGATCTCTTTACGGAAGCGAATTGCGCGATCGATAGAGTCTTGCATCAACTTCTTACCTGTGTTGCCGCGCATCATTGCCGCTGCAGTTTCAGTAGAAGCAACAATGCCGTACTGAGGTGAAGTTGAAGTGTGCATCATGAATGCTTCGTTGAAAGACTCTTTATCAAAGTCACCTTTCACGTGAATCATTGAAGCTTGTGAGAACGCTGCCAACAGTTTGTGTGTTGATTGTGTCTCGTAGAACACTTTGCCTGGCATCGCTTCACCACTCATACCACATTTACCTTCGTAAATTGGGTTGAAGTTAGTGTAAGGCACCCAAGCACTGTCGAAGTGGATGTGTTTACAGTCTAGCGACTCTTTGATGAATTGTGTGTTGTACAACAGACCATCGTAAGTTGAGTTAGTCACTACTGCGTAACTTGGCGCTGTTGCACCTGGTGTTTTCGCAACTTTCTCTGCGATTACATCGCGGCTGAATTCGCTTTGTGGAATACCACCAAGGATGCCGTATGCGTTACGAGTTGGGCGGAAGTAGATTGGTGTCACGTCGCTCATCATCATTAGGTGAGTCAGAGATTTGTGACAGTTACGGTCAATCAGCACTGTGCTGCCCGCAGGCGCTGAGTACATGCCAACAATTTTGTTCGATGTAGACGTACCGTTCGTTACGATGTAAGAGCTGTCTGCATTGAATGTACGTGCGATGTATTCTTCTGCATCTTTATGTGGACCTGAGTGATCTAGTAGAGAACCTAATTCAGGCATTGAGATTGATACGTCCGCTTTAAATGTATTTGGACCATAAAAATCGTAGAAGATGCTACCAGCAGGGCTTTTCTGGAATGCAGTACCACCCATGTGACCTGGAGTACAGAAGGTGTATTTACCTTCTTCTACGTATTTGAATAGCGCTTTAGTGAATGGAGGCATGATGGCATCTTTGTATGCCTCTGTCGCTTGGTTGATTTTGATAGCGATGTCGTCAGCCATACCTAAAGCGTACTCGAAGAAGCTCACGTTTAGACGTAGGTCTGTTAGTGAAATATCGAGAGTAGACTGTTCGTTAGCAAATGCGTGAACAGGCAGTTTTTCGTTGATCTGGCTAATACGTTCACATAGCTCTAGTGAGTATTTATCCCAGTCGAACAGCACACCGCAAATGCGTGGGTTCATCTCAATCATTTTGATCAAGTCTTTATCATCTACTGGGTAAACCACTTCGTAGCCCGCTTTCTCAAGAGCAGCGTGAAGTTGACGAACTGGCTCTTCTTTAAAGAACACACCCATGTGGTTCAAGATAGCGAAAATATTCATTTGGACATCTCCAAGGCGAATGAAGGCGCTCTCTGCCATTTACAGGCAGTGAGTAAGGTGAGCGCCGAGTGAATTTGTTTTTTATTGGCTGACACCGAAGTGCCAGCGTTTGGGGATTAGTTGCTTGCTTGAGCAGGCATGTCGTCAGCGTGTAGCTTCATGTACTGAGCTAAGCCGGCTTTTTTGCTGTAGAACATCAAGATAACTAGAGAAACGATGAAGGTTGCTGTTAGCGTACCGCCCTCTGCACCTGCTAGTGCGATGAAGCAGAACAGACAAGCCACACCAGAGAACAGCATTACGAAGCCGTTGCGTGTTGTCATACCTTCGAAGCGAATCAAGTTAATGCTTGAGTAGAAGTAAGGCAGCATAGTTAGAAGAACTGCATCAGTCGTTAGCTGGTTGAACAGGTCTGATGCGTGTGCTGTTTTAGAGCTGAAGAACATCAGTACAACCATTAATGCTGTCATCTTGATTGACGCAAGGATTAGACCTTTCTTAGGCACACCGTTTTTGTCAGTTTCGCCGTAGATTTTAGGGAAGTTGCCATCGCTTGCTGCACGTTTACCAGCCTCGCCCACCAGCATCATCCAAGAACCTAGCGAAGTGAAACATGCTAGTGCTGTGAATGCTGATACGAATGGTGCAGTCCAGCTACCGAATAGCTCAGTGGTTGCTAGTGCAAATGGCGCACCTGATGCCGCAACTTCAGAAGCAGGGAACATGCCGCTGATCATTTGAGTTGATAGGATGTAAATCACACCTGCGATACCAGTACCCAGCATGGTTGCTAGCGGTACAGTACGTTTAGGATTTTCTACCATACCTGTCGATACTGCTGCTGATTCCACACCAACGAATGACCATAGACAGATAAGAACCGCTGTCACGATCGCATGGCTATCCGTACCCGCAGATACGTTCCAGTTTTGGCTGTATAGCGCAGTGTCGAAGTGCGTCCAACCAAACGCCGCTGTACCAACAACTGGAATGAGGATTAGAACAAGACCAAGCGTACATAGACGGCTTACCCAGCTACCACCAAGTAGGTTAACGAAAGTGAAGATCCATACCGATGCAATCGTCGCAATACCTGCTGGGATTGGGTCATTAAGCACAGGGAAGAATACTGAAAGGTAAGAAACACCTGTAATAGCAATAGCTAGGTTACCAATCCAGTTCGCGTGGTAATAAAGCACGCCCGTTTGGAAACCAAAGACAGGTGAAACTTCGCCAGCGTAAGCGATAGGACCACCTTCTTGAGGGTTTTTGGTTGCCAGACGAGCGTAAACAAACGCAAGGCTCAGTGCACCGATCAAACAGATCAACCAACTGAAAATTGAAACAGAGCCTACTGAAGCTAGGCTAGAAGGTAACAGTGCAATACCACTACCCATCATGTTACCGGCTACTACACCCGTACAGGCAATTAGGCCGATTTTTTTCGTATTCGATGACATAACATCTCCAAATCTATTCTACTCAAGTCAACGTGACTCAAACTGAACGGTTATTAGCGAGATGCTATGAGGAAGAACCTGCTCGACCTCGCTAAATTTCGAAGTGAAGACTACGCCCAAAAATCGGGAAAAAAATAAACTTGGCGTTATCAATAAAATGATTAGTTAATCAACATCAAGTTGAGATAAACATGATAAACACAAAAATATAAAACCATATTATTCATGCAGTTATAAGAAAAACATCAAACCTTCTACCGATAGATAAACTCTCATCAACTCGTTGGTAATCGCGATAAAAGTTATCAACCTCTATCAACTTCCCCATCCCGAAGAGTTAATTCCCTGAACTGTTGATTCCATAAATCTCTCCCTGATCGCGCTTTTTGACCCACATCAATATTCATCTCGCCTCCAAGAAAGCATCAGAATCATTCTCGCCACATAACTCAGCCAGACACTCCATACAATCAATAGAGATAGAGATAGAGATAGAGATAGAGATAGAGATAGAGATAGAGATAGAGATAGAGATAGAGATAGAGATAGAGATAGAGAAGAAAACCGGATATGTCTTCCCGTTGCAAGCTTGCGTTACTGGCTCCTTCGTAAGTCATTACCCCACCGCCCACCCTTTTCACTTTTCGACAGCTACAAAAAAGCCCCTCACCGAAATGAGGGGCTAGTATTTGACTGACGTTGAGTGCGAGAGAATTAAAGCATTCGAACGACAGAAGGGTGAACAGCGCGATACATGGCGTAATCAATCGCCTTCATGTTACTTGGGAAGACCAAGTTTTCGCACAGCAGGTACGTCTCAACCGACGTATCAATATAGAAAGCTTCGCTGTAAGACTCACTGGCCAAATCCAGATCACCATCCAATTCAGCATGCTTACCACGAATCACATAAGACAGCACCGAATCTCGTAACCTCAATGCTTGCCCAAGATGCTGCTTGGCTGAAGCCATGTCACCAGCGATGGTTTCGTGCAGGGCTAAAGCTTCATAAATTCGCGGTTGAATTGGCCCAACCATCATTTTTACGTTAGTTTCTAGTGCATCACTCAACTGCTGCACTCGCCCTTTCTTCAACTCCTGTGAAAAATCGAGCACCTTCTGCACGTGGTAAGCAATCAATAACTCTGCCTGAACGTAAGCATTATCTGGCTCAATTTCTAAAATGTTTTCCATCAAGTTGACGCCTTGGCGAAACTGCTTGGCATCCGAGACATTGAGATAATGGTTAGCTTGAACAAACAGCTCCAAAGCTTCCGCGTTAATTGGCATTCCCGCTACTAGCATCGTGGATTTCAGCTTGGCATCCGGCACTTTCAGGACTTGCATCAAATCCAACGACGCTTGTTGAAGCACTGTCTTTAAATGGCTGCTGGTTAACGCGTATTGACGACTAAACAACACCTTTTCAGATGAGTTATTGCGATATTCCACCTCTAAAAAGCTGCCACCCTCATTTTCACGAACCCGCACCACAACCGATTTGCCTGGCACAATACCCGAGGTAAACGACGCCTTCTTTAACATGACTCGGTAATCGCTCACTTGAGCAATGTCGGACATCAACTTTTGGGCAAACCCGTCTGCCAAGTCGTAGCTTAACCCTTCGCTCGTGAAGTTATCTTGAAACTTGAATTCGATAAGGTGAGTATCGATGGCTTGAGTAATACGCACTTCCGATTGCTTGTAGGTAAACACGCCCATCACCACAACCAAGACACTGATCCAGATGAAGTTCATGATCCCCAGGCGCCACGGACTGATTTTATTTTTTTTCTGAGGGGCCTTTTTCTCTTTAGACATCTCACAGACCGCGCGAGTCAGAGGGCCTGCAGGAAAGGTGACGGCAGGTGCGATAGGTAGAGTCTCTTCTTCTGGCTCTTCAACAATAGGAGGAAGAGTTTCTGAATCACAATGACGACTTGCGAGGAATTCCTCGAGTGTCATTGGGGTCACATTCGCCACCAGCTTGTAACCACGTTTCGGCACTGTAATGACGTAGCTGGTATTTTCTTCCCGACCGTCCCGCAGTAATTTACGCAACTCAAAAATGGACTGAGTCACCACTTGATCGGTCACAATCGCCCCTGCCCAAACGTATTGGATCAATTCCTCACGATTGAACACCTCATTCGCATGCTCCGCTAGGAAATGCAGAAGATTAATTAAGCGTGGCTCAACAGTAACTTCCCTATCTTGTCGATACAGCTTATTTTCATCAACGCTTAAAACCCAGTCATTGATTTGAAAATAGACTCCAACCATGTATGAAAACTCTCGTATCTACAGACAGCGCTACGGCAGGAATCAAACAATGGTCAATTCCTACAGGTAACTAAAGGCGAGATTATAGGTGGGAAAACGGCGTGCACCTAGAAAAGCAAGCCGCCAAAAATGCAAACTTAAGTTAAGTGATGCAGAAATGAGACTACTCAAGTGCTGCAAGGATAGAACAATGAGTAGCATCATCGTCCGTATGACCGCAGCAAGCATCATTGATCTTCTTCAAAGCTCGACGAATTTTCGTTAGCTCGTTAATTTTTCCATCAATCAGCTCTAACTTAGCAGAAGTAATAGCTTTAACCTCTGCACAGCTGTGTTCTGTTGCTTCTAGTTTGATTTCTAGTAGCTCTTTAATCTCATCCAGGCTCAGGCCCAGCTCTTTACCTTTAAGGATGAAGTGTACCTGCTTTTGATTCTCTTCATTATAGAGACGATAACCTGATTCACTTCGACCTGCGGGCTTTATCAGCGCGTTTTTCTCATAAAAACGCAGCGTATCTGCTGTCACACCACAACGTTTTGCCAGTTCACCTATCTGAAACATAACTTTCCCTATTAACTATCTCGTTACTTTTAAAGCTAAAGAACCTCTTTTTCACAATTATTTTTTGAGATGCCAAACGATTGCGCGAGCTTTTTTGTAATAAATTGGTTAGAATACGCGCCATCAAATGTGGAGACTGTTTTCTAACCAGAAAACATCCGACAAAGGTCTTTACCAAAACTGGCCAATATTTTACCCCAAGAGGTAAAAACAAGTTCATTTTTGGCAAACATCTTTAACTCCGTGAATTTGAGGAAAATGGAAGCATGAATAACGCTCGTCCTATTCGCCGTGCGCTTATCAGCGTATCAGACAAAACAGGTATTGTTGAGTTTGCACAAGCTCTTGCTGAGCGCGGTGTCGATATCCTATCTACTGGTGGTACAGCACGCCTACTTGCCGAACAAGGCATCGCAGTAACAGAAGTCTCTGACTACACAGGTTTCCCAGAAATGATGGACGGCCGCGTTAAAACGCTTCACCCGAAAGTTCACGGTGGTGTGCTTGGTCGTCGTGGTCAAGATGACGACGTGATGGCAAAACATGGCATCAATCCAATCGACATGGTCGTTGTTAACCTATACCCATTCGCAGAAACCGTTGCAAAAGAAGGCTGTACACTAGCTGACGCGGTTGAAAACATCGATATCGGCGGCCCAACGATGGTTCGCTCTGCAGCGAAAAATCACAAAGACGTGACTATCGTTGTGAACGCTCATGATTACGATCGCGTTATCGCTGAAATGGACGCGAACGAGAAATCTCTAACACTAGAGACTCGTTTCGACCTTGCTATCGCAGCATTCGAGCACACTGCTGCTTACGATGGCATGATCGCAAACTACTTCGGCACTATGGTTCCATCTTACGGTGAGAACAAAGAAGGTGATGAAGAGTCTAAATTCCCACGTACTTTCAACCAGCAATTCGAGAAAAAACAAGACATGCGCTACGGTGAGAACAGCCACCAAGCAGCCGCATTCTACGTTGAAGCAAACCCACAAGAAGCATCTGTTTCTACTGCTCGCCAAATCCAAGGTAAAGCCCTCTCTTACAACAACATTGCAGACACTGATGCAGCACTTGAGTGTGTGAAAGAGTTCAACGAACCTGCATGTGTAATCGTAAAACACGCCAACCCATGTGGCGTTGCGCTAGGTAAAGACATCCTCGAAGCGTACAACCGCGCTTACCAAACTGACCCAACGTCAGCGTTCGGCGGCATCATTGCATTCAACCAAGAGCTAGATGCAAAAACGGCTAGCGCTATCGTTGAGCGTCAATTCGTTGAAGTGATCATTGCACCTTCTGTTTCTGCTGAAGCGATTGAAATCGTTGCAGCGAAGAAGAACGTACGTCTACTAGAGTGTGGCGAGTGGTCAACGAAGACAACGGGCTTTGACGTGAAACGCGTCAACGGTGGTCTACTGGTTCAAGACCGTGACCAAGGCATGGTAAGCCTAGACGATCTAAAAGTGGTTTCTAAGCGCCAGCCAACAGAAGAAGAGCTAAAAGACGCCCTATTCTGCTGGAAAGTAGCGAAATACGTGAAATCTAACGCGATCGTTTACGCGAAAGGCGACATGACTATCGGTGTAGGCGCAGGCCAAATGAGCCGCGTTTACTCAGCGAAAATTGCCGGCATCAAAGCCGCAGATGAAGGCTTAGAAGTTGCCGGTAGCGTAATGGCATCTGACGCTTTCTTCCCATTCCGCGACGGTATCGATGCCGCAGCAGAAGCCGGCATTAAGTGCGTAATTCAGCCAGGTGGCTCAATGCGTGACGACGAAGTTATCGCAGCAGCAGATGAGCACGGCATGGCGATGATCTTCACGGGTATGCGTCACTTCCGCCACTAATTTCCTCATCGTATTTGGCACTGTGGCATTGTTAACTGCTTTCGCCCACCTCGGTTACGTAGCTGGCTATGTTTCCGGGATGGGCTCAATTGTTGCCTAGCCACATCATCAACTACTTTGAGTAAACAGTATTTATAAGATTAAGGATTTTCATATGCGAGTTTTAATCATTGGTTCAGGCGGTCGTGAACATGCGCTAGGCTGGAAAGCGGCGCAAAACCCAAATGTTGAGACTATTTTCATTGCTCCAGGCAACGCAGGTACGGCACTAGAGCCAAAACTAGAGAACGTAAACATTGATGTGGAAGACATCGATAGTCTGGTTGCTTTTGCAAAAGAGAAGGCGATTGAATTGACTATCGTTGGCCCAGAAGCACCGCTGGTTATTGGTGTGGTGGATGCGTTCCGCGAAGCGGGCTTACCAATCTTTGGTCCTACCCAAGCCGCAGCGCAGCTTGAAGGCTCTAAAGCGTTTACTAAAGACTTCCTTGCTCGTCACCAAATCCCAACCGGTGCATACGCAAACTTCACAGAAATTGAACCAGCGCTTGCTTACGTGCGTGAGCAAGGTGCGCCGATTGTGGTGAAAGCCGACGGCCTTGCGGCTGGTAAAGGCGTGATTGTGGCAATGACGCTAGAAGAAGCCGAAGACGCAATCAAAGACATGCTAGCAGGCAACGCATTTGGTGACGCAGGCAGCCGCGTGGTTATCGAAGAGTTCCTAGATGGCGAAGAAGCAAGCTTCATCGTGATGGTGGATGGTGAGAACGTTCTGCCAATGGCCACCAGCCAAGATCACAAACGCGTGGGTGACAAAGATACTGGCCCAAACACTGGCGGTATGGGCGCGTACTCGCCAGCTCCTGTGGTAACACCAGAAATTCACAACCGCATCATGGAAGAAGTCATTTACCCAACAGTACGTGGTATGGCGTCTGAAGGTAACCCATACACAGGTTTCCTATACGCGGGTCTGATGATCGACAAAGATGGTACGCCTAAAGTGATCGAGTACAACTGCCGCTTCGGTGATCCAGAGACACAACCAATCATGATGCGTATGGAATCGGATCTGGTTGATCTTTGCTTGGCTGCGATTGACCAAAAACTGGATCAAGTGGAATCAAAATGGGATCCACGTGCGTCGATTGGTATCGTACTCGCAGCCGGTGGTTACCCAGCAGCGTACAACAAAGGCGATGTGATCTCTGGTCTGCCACAAGTTGAAATTGAAGGCGAGAAAGTCTTCCACGCGGGTACAGACAATAAAGATGGCAACATCGTAACAAACGGCGGTCGTGTTCTTTGTGCAACCGCACTTGGCAATAGCGTATCAGAAGCGCAGCAACGCGCTTACGAGCTTGCAAAACAGATCAGTTGGGACGGCATGTTCCATCGCAGTGACATCGGCTACCGTGCGATTGCACGTGAGCAAGAAAAATAAAAACAACTTAAGTTGGCTAAAAAACAAAAGGCGCATTCAGCGCCTTTTTTATTACTCTGTCAGTTAGTAAGTCTCACCAAGCTTACTCAGCGAGTAATGCTGGTCGTGGTACACAATCAAAGTCATCATCATTGAGCATCAACAGTTCATCAACCGTTGCTTTATTTCGTGACTGCTTGCCGACAAAAGCCACGTAACTGTCTACAGATGAGAGACGCTCGATAATAAATTTTGGCAACGTCTGATTAAACTCGAGTGTCGAGAACGCTTTACCTTTGCAGGTTTCAAACGATTGGCCATTCCAATAACCTTGAATGAGGCTCTGACTGTTACGAGACTGCGCCTTAACCGACGCCACTACACCATTCGCTTCTGTCTTGTAACGTTCTAATTGTTCATGCTGAAGTGGTAAGACTTTACGATTAACGCGATATTGTTGGTAAACCGCTTCGCCATCTTTATTAAAACGGATGTGGATTTGAAAAGGCACCAACTCTTGCTTGGTATCAACTTGCTCACCTTTTCGAATCAACTCTCGAAGCTCACCTTCATCCCAACGGTAGTCACTTTGAAACCAGCCATTATCCCCCATAGTCACGTAATCAGCCGCCGTACTCACGCGAGTGAGTTTCTCGGTCATCCAGTACAAGCTACTTGCGTCTCCAGCAACTTTGCCGCCAGAGAAGTGAGTGAATTGTTCTAAATTAGGAGTTTCAACCGACGAACAGCCAAAAAGGGTAAAGCTAGATAAGAGAAGTGAAGCGAGTAGATGTTTTTTCATGAAGTTGCACCGAGGCAGGATACCTCGGTGCATTCTAACTTAGTTTACTGATTCTTTCAGCGCTTTACCTGCTACGAATGCAGGTACGTTAGCTGCTGCGATTTGAATCTCGTCACCAGTCTTAGGGTTACGACCAGTACGTGCAGCGCGGTGGTTTACTTTGAATGTACCAAAACCAATTAGTTGAACTTGGTCACCCTCTTTAAGTGCACCAGTTACACCATCAAGAGTCGCTTCAAGAGCAGCTTTTGCTTGTGCTTTTGATAGGTCTGCTTTCTCTGCGATAAAGTCGATTAATTGGGTCTTGTTCATTAGGTTTCCCTTCTCATAGGTTATCGAATTCGTCTCACTCTAAAACATAAATGCCCCATCTGGCAAAGGTTTGTAAGCGATCTTTCGATTTTCTGACGTACTTTTAGCCATAATATGAGTAATAACTCACAATTTGTTACCACATACCCCCTGAAAACCCTTGCTTTCCAAGGTATTTGGACCAATTTATAAGGCACTTTTGCGGTTATAATAGCTGCAAATAACCACTATCAAACTACATTCAAGGGCAACTATGCTGCTGTTATCCATTTATATCTCTATTGCAATCGGCATTTCGTTTATCTGTTCGGTGCTGGAGGCGGTACTGCTGAGTATCAGTCCGAGCTACATTGCGCAGCTCAATCAACAGGGGCATCCCGCAGCTGGGCAACTGGCTAAGCTAAAATCAGATATCGACCGGCCATTGGCATCCATTCTGACTCTAAACACCATCGCTCATACCATCGGCGCGGCCACTGCTGGTGCACAAGCTGCGGTTGTATTTGGTAGCGAAGCGTTAGGTATCTTTTCGGCAGTGCTCACACTGGCGATCTTGGTGCTTTCAGAAATCGTACCGAAAACAATTGGCGCAACTTACTGGCGTCAATTGGCGCCAACCGCGGCAGTCGCATTACGCTGGATGGTATGGGCGCTAACGCCATTCGTATGGTTTTCAGAGCAAATCACCAAGCGTCTTGCTCGTAACCACGAAGCTCCGAAAATGCGTGATGAACTGTCTGCAATGGCGATTCTAGCACGTGAAAGCGGTGAATTTGCCGAGGGTGAATCAAAAATATTAAGCAACTTGCTTGGCATCCAAGATGTACCTGTAACGCAGGTTATGACGCCACGTCCTGTGGTATTCCGTATCGATGCCACGATGACCATCAATGAGTTCCTAGAAAAACACAAGGATACACCTTTCTCCCGCCCATTGGTTTATAGCGAGCAGAAAGACAACATCATTGGTTTTGTGCACCGCCTTGAGTTGTTCAAACTGCAACAATCAGGTTGTGGACAGAAACAACTGGGAGCAATCATGCGCCCGATTCAAGTGGTGCTAAACAACACGACTTTACCGAAAGTGTTTGACCAGATGATGACTCATCGCCTACAGCTGGCACTTGTCGTTGACGAATACGGTACTGTGCAAGGCTTGGTGACGTTGGAGGATATCTTTGAACACCTCGTGGGTGAAGAAATCATCGATGAAGCGGATAAAAGTACCGACATGCAAGAGCTGGCTTACCAACGCTGGGAAAGTTGGAAAGAGATGCACGGCGTAATCGAAAGCCGCGATGATGATGAAGAAGAGGAAGAGCTGGAGAAGCATCACAAGGAGCCAGAAACCCAAGAAGTGACAAAACCAGATTCTAAAGAATCGTAATCAACATTGGGCATAACCGCTCAAACGCCGCAAACAAAAAGGCATCCATTTAGGATGCCTTTTTCTATCTATTCAACGACTAAAGTGCAATACCGATGTTGCTCACACCTTCTTCACGTAACTCTTCACGTAAATCTTTAATCAAGCTGATGTCACGCTCTACCGCTTCACGCAGTGGACGGAAAATAGCCCACTGCACGTCCCATTCTTCACATACGGCTTCATTTTCTTTCTGATTGTCGTTGGTGATTGGCTCGGCACCTTGCGCTTGCTCTAGATCAGCAACGGTTTGTACCGACTGTTGGCTCACTTTAAGCATTGAATCGAAAAGGTAGTCGCGGTCCAATAGGCCATGCAGTAACGTAGACAACCCCTGACACGCGTCCATCGCTGGATAAACCCCGTAAAAATCGAACTCATCCGCACTTGGGAACAACTCTTCTAACTTCTCTAATTGACGTTCGAAGTTAATTTTCGCGCTCTTAACTGTCAAAATTTCCCATACACTATCAAGAATCGCTCGGTAAGCACGCGGGTCAGCAAATTCTGTGTTCTCACAAAACATCGCATAGTTTGGATACATGCGTTCACACAGACACGCCATAAAGGTAATTTGTTGCCAAGGTTCTAGTTTTTCTAAACGAACCTGAAGAGGATTCTTAAGCATAGTCACTCAATCATTGAAGAAAAAAACAGCGAAAGTGTACTTGATTCATCACAGGGAAAAAAGTTAATGCCGCATTCAAATCAGATTTTCCTGCTCTCAGAGCATCGTGACACCTACGAAACGTTATTGACGGAGAGAAAGCTACCAGATCTGAGCATCACTGATAAGCCAGAGGAAGCTCAAATTGTTCTTGCTGATCCGCCATTACTATCCAATAGATTAGACGAGTTTTCACAGCTTGGGTGGGTACAATCGACATTCGCTGGCGTCAATGCACTAATGCTACCTAACCTTCGTCAGGACTACACCCTGACCAATGTTCGAGGCATCTTTGGCCCACTGATTGCCGAATATGTGCTGGGTTACAGTATTGCCCATTACCGCCACTTCAACCGATACCACCAGCAACAACAAAACAAACGATGGCAGCCTCACCTCTATACATCATTACAAAGTAAAACCATGGTGATTCTCGGTACTGGTAGCATTGGGTGTTATTTGGGCAATGCCGCTAAAGCAATGGGAATAAAAACCATCGGTATGAACCGCACAGGTATTCCGACCTCAGGTGGTGAGTTTCATCAGACCTTTCATATCAGTGAACTAAGTAAGGCATTTGAACAAGCCGACATTGTTGTGAATACCCTACCAAGTACACCGGAGACGCAACAGTTACTCAATCGTCAAACACTCAGCCAACTAAGTCAGGCGTTATTGTTTAACGTAGGTCGTGGCGACGTACTGGATGAGGCTGGATTGCTCTTCGCTCTGAAAAACCGTTGGGTAGAACACGCCTTCTTAGATGTGTTTGAGCAAGAACCGTTATCGGTAGAACATCCGTTTTGGAAACTTCCGCAAGTAACCATCACCCCACACATCGCGGCGTTAAGTTTCCCCGAGCAAGTGATCGACATTTTTGCAGACAACTACTTGAGTTGGAGGGACGGTTTCTCTCTAAATAATCAGGTTGATTTCGACAAAGGGTATTAGCCGTTTTATGTCTCTAGAAACATTGCTTCAACAAGTGCGCGCCTGTCAGATTTGCGCGGATGATTTACCTTTGGGCGCAAACCCTGTAGTACAAGCAGCAAAAGGCGCACGCATCCTAATCATCGGTCAGGCACCAGGCACACGTGTACACAAAACCTCGATACCTTGGAATGACCCAAGTGGTGACCGATTACGCCAATGGCTCTATATCGACAAAGACGTTTTCTACGACCCAAATAAAATTGCCATTGTCCCAATGGGCTTTTGCTATCCTGGCAAAGGAAACTCTGGCGATTTGCCACCTCGTAAAGAATGCGCCCCCGCTTGGCATAAAAAGATTCTTGAGCAGCTGCCCAATATAGAGCTCACTCTATTAATTGGTCAGTACTCGCAGCAGTACTACCTGACCAACAAACCCAAAACGCTCACGCAAACTGTTCAGCAATGGCTGGATTGGGAACCTGATTTTATCCCGCTTCCTCATCCTTCTCCACGTAATACATTGTGGTTAAAGAAGAATCCTTGGTTTGAATCTGAAGTCGTGCCCTACCTTAAAAAACGCGTTCACTCGATGCTTTAGGTTACCCATGATCTAATTGCTTGCTTATCTGTACAAGAAAATTAGAACATAAAACCCGAAATCATAAGTGTTTGTTTATATTAAACTTTAACATCTAGTGTACAGCTAGAGTAGTAATTAGATCATAGTAGACCAAATACTACCAGAGCTGTACGGCCTTGAGTTTTAGGTAAAAAAATACCGGCACTGAATGCCGGCATTTGATTTCAAAAAAAATCTAACTTACTTGTGGTATGGCTTAGATAGCTCGTGTACCGCTTCCACAAATACGCCCGCGTTTTCTGGCGGCACATCCAAGTGGATACCATGGCCTAGGTTGAACACATGACCAGTACCCGTATCACCAAAGCCTTCTAGGATATCCGCTACTTCTTCGCGGATACGCTCTGGTGAAGCGTAAAGCATGGATGGGTCCATGTTACCTTGCAGCGCCACTTTATCACCGATACGTGCTTTCGCGTCTGCAATGTTGATTGTCCAGTCTAGACCAACCGCATCACAGCCCGTTGCTGCGATTTGCTCAAGCCACATACCGCCATTCTTAGTAAACAGTGTGACTGGCACGCGACGACCATCGTTTTCACGAATCAGACCATCTACAATCTTGTGCATGTATTGCAGTGAGAACAGGTTGTAGTCACGAGGCGTCAGTACGCCACCCCATGTGTCAAATACCATTACCGACTGCGCGCCTGCTTTAATTTGCGCGTTTAGGTACTCGATAACGCTGTCTGCCAGCTTATCTAGAAGTAAGTGCAGAGTTTGTGGTTCCGCGTACATCATTTTCTTGATCTTGGTGAAGGCTTTAGAACTGCCACCTTCGATCATGTACGTAGCAAGAGTCCACGGGCTACCAGAGAAGCCAATTAACGGCACTTCACCCTTAAGGTCTTTACGGATCTGACGTACTGCGTTCATTACATATTGCAGTTCACCTTCTGGATCTGGCAAACCAATTTTTTCCACGTCAGCTTTGCATGTAATTGGGTTATCAAAAACAGGTCCTTCGCCCGCAGCAAAACGTAAACCAAGCCCCATTGCATCTGGAATCGTTAAGATGTCCGAGAATAAGATCGCGGCATCAAGAGGAAAACGGCGTAATGGTTGAAGTGTCACTTCGGATGCTAATTCTGCATTTCGACACAAAGACATGAAATCACCCGCTTCTGCACGAGTCGCTTTGTATTCTGGTAGGTAACGACCTGCCTGGCGCATCATCCATACTGGCGTGTAATCTACCGGCTCTTTTAAAAGCGCACGCAGATAACGATCATTTTTTAATTCAGTCATTCCGTAATTCCAACTGTTAGGCTTTCTGTGAAAGGGGGTATTCTATCACTGATTTAAGTCCAATAGCTGTGTGCTTTGCAACCTGGATCAAGTTATTAACTTTTAAATCAATGCTTAATTTGCACCCAATCGGTATCAGTGTTAAAAATTTGTTCGCTAGCGAAAACTACAATTATAAACTGAGTACCCAGTACTCAGCATCTCATAACGACATCTTACTTACCCCCTCCCTCTCGGAGGGTTTTTTTTATCTATTTATCAGATAATTAGAATCAATATCTTGTAGCGTTTGTTCGATAAGCGCTCTTGCAATCGTTCCTTTAGGCGCAACAGGCGGCATCTCGTCAATACCAAACCATTGTGCATCAGACAGCTCAGTGTAGTCTGGACTTAACTCTCCCGATTCATAGTCAGCTAAAAACCCCATCATCATACTCGATGGGAAAGCCCAAGGCTGGCTGCCAAAGTAACGAATATTTTTAACGAGAATTCCTGTTTCTTCATGAATTTCTCGAGCCACACACTCTTCTAATGTCTCACCAACTTCTAAGAAGCCGGCAATAACGGTATACATACCATTTCGATGCCTTGGATGTTGAGCCAATAAGATCTGATTCTCTTTACGCACAGCAACTATAATACACGGAAATATTCGAGGATAATGGAGAGTACGGCATTCGCCACACTGCATAGCTAACTGGTTATTATTAAGAAAGTTTCTTCCACCGCACTGTGGGCAAAAACGCAGACTTTGCGTCATATGCCCATACTGGACCGCTTTACTTAACAACATAAATAATGGCTCAGGAAAATGCAGGCAGTCGCGCAGTGAGACTAATGGTAGATCATGCTCCAGATCAGACAAATTAAGCCACATGACGGGCGAACCAGAATACTCACCAATGGGTCTTGCACTCACTTCAGGCAGTGATAACTGCTCTGCAGACCCGAAAGGCACAGCATCATCCACCAGCCAAATTTCACTTCCTGCAACAACACACCAGTATGCATTTATCGCGCGGTTAACATCACCTTTTCTTAACATTACACCATCCCTTTGCTTGAAGTTCGTTCATTTTACTGGCAATCTAATTTCATACTAGAGTTTGTCGTTAAGTAAATTCGCACTCTAAATTCTAGTAAGGACAAGAGTTTGTAATAACTTTACTAACTTTGCTTTGCAAAGGATACGTTCGCCAACAGGCGATCAGATCATGAGGGCATGGTCATGCTAAAAAAATTCAAACAAACACAAGACCAGTGGGGTGGCTCAAGTGATGTCATTGATCACTGGTTAGAGACACGACAATCCCTGATTGTTGAATATTGTAAGCTTGCAGCACTGCAACCTTGTTCGAAAACCAATGTTATTGAACTCCCATCTCCTTCCGAATTGCAGGATTTCTGTCAGCATCTCGTTGATTACATCTCCGAGGGCCATTTTAAAATCTATGACATGGTTATGGATCGCTGGAAAGCAACTGGCTTTGTCGTGACCAATGAAATCAATCAAACTTATGGTCAAATAGTCCTGACAACTGAACCACTATTGAACTTTAACGATAAGTACTCAGAAGTTACTGAAGATGATGAATTAGATGATTTCGATTCTGATATGTGTCTCATTGGCGAAATTCTTGAGACTCGATTTGAAGTCGAGGACTATCTGATACAGCAGATCGCAGAAAGTCTGTCTATGCCCCCAGGGGCTTAGTGTTTGCGAACATTCAGAGACTGAAGGATAGAAAAGACTGACGATCATCGTCGGTCTTTTTTGTTTCTAGCCTTATCACTATTACCTTCTCTAAGAACCCTCTCGAAGAAAAAGGCAGGATAAAAACTAAAAAGGCACCCGAAGGTGCCTTTTTTCTTAAGCTTCTAACGATTACTCGTTAAATGGCTTACTCTTCAGAAGAGAAACCAGCGTTTAGAAGTGCCGCTAGGTTGTCCGTTGCTTGCTCAGCAGAAGGACCATCTTGCGCTTCAGAACGTTTAGCTTGACGCTCTTGGTGGTATGCGAAACCAGTACCAGCTGGGATCAGACGACCAACAATTACGTTCTCTTTCAGACCACGTAGGTCATCACGCTTACCAGAAACCGCTGCTTCTGTTAGTACGCGAGTTGTCTCCTGGAACGATGCCGCAGAGATGAACGACTCAGTCGCTAGAGATGCTTTAGTGATACCTAGTAGTTCACGTTCGAAACGTGCAGGCTCTTTGCCTTCAGCTTCTAGGTTACGGTTAGCAATCTTAACTTGTGAGTACTCAATCTGCTCACCAGGTAGGAACTCAGAGTCACCAGAGTGAGTAATAGTACACTTACGTAGCATCTGACGAACGATAGTTTCAATGTGCTTATCGTTAATCTTAACGCCTTGTAGACGGTAAACTTCCTGTACTTCGTTAGCAATGTACTGCGTTACCGCGTGTACGCCACGTAGACGTAGGATGTCGTGTGGAGACTCTGGACCATCTGCGATCACGTCACCACGTTCAACTTTTTCACCTTCGAATACGTTCAACTGACGATGCTTAGGAATCATCTCTTCGTAAGCTTCACCGCTTTCACGTGTGATCACTAAGCGACGTTTACCTTTGGTCTCTTTACCGAAGCTCACAGTACCTGTGTGCTCAGCAAGGATTGCAGGCTCTTTCGGCTTACGTGCTTCAAATAGGTCAGCAACTCGTGGAAGACCACCGGTGATATCTTTGTTACCGCCAGACTTCTGAGGAATACGTGCTAGTGTCGCACCAACACCTACTGCTGCGCCATCTTCGATGTTTACAATCGCTTTACCAGGTAGGAAGTAGTGAGCTGGCATATCAGTACCAGGGATCATTACATCGTTACCTTGCTCGTCAACAAGTTTGATAGCTGGACGCATATCTTTACCTGCTGAAGGGCGAGCTGCTGGGTCAGTTACTTCGCTTGAAGATAGACCAGTTAGGTCATCAGTTTGACGAGATACTGTTACGCCGTCGATCATATCTACGAACTGGATGCGACCTGCTACCTCAGTAATGATAGGTAGTGTGTGCGCTTCCCAGTTTGCAACTGTTTCGCCAGCTTGAACTGTATCGCCATCGCCTTTGCTTAGTAGCGTACCGTAAGGCAGTTTGTGTTTCTCTTTCGTACGACCAAACTCATCAATAATAGTTAGCTCTGTCGCACGAGAAGTGATAACGATCTTACCGTCATCTGCTAGTACAGATTTAGCGTTGTGTAGCTTGATAGAACCGTTGTTCTTAACTTGAACACTGTTCTCTGCCGCTGCTGTCGATGCCGCACCACCGATGTGGAACGTACGCATGGTAAGCTGTGTACCTGGTTCACCGATAGACTGAGCAGCGATAACACCTACTGCTTCACCTTGGTTCACTAGGTGGCCACGTGCTAGGTCACGACCGTAACACTGTGCACAACAACCGAAGTCAGAATCACACGTTACTACAGAGCGCACTTTCATGCTGTCTACTGAGTTCTCTTCCATGATTTGACACCACTTCTCATCGATCAGGGTGTTACGTGGAATAAGAACGTCTTCAGTGCCAGGTTTTAGTACGTCTTCAGCAACAACACGACCAAGAGCAAGCTCAGAAAGTGCAACTTTAACATCACCACCCTCGATGTGAGGCATCATGTCGACACCTTCGTGAGTGCCACAGTCATGTTCAGTTACAACAACGTCTTGAGCAACGTCTACTAGACGACGAGTTAGGTAACCCGAGTTCGCTGTTTTCAGTGCCGTATCCGCAAGACCCTTACGAGCACCGTGCGTTGAGATAAAGTACTGAAGTACGTTTAGACCTTCTTTAAAGTTCGCTGTGATCGGCGTTTCGATGATTGAACCATCTGGACGCGCCATCAGACCACGCATACCCGCAAGCTGACGAATCTGTGCTGCAGAACCACGAGCGCCCGAGTCCGCCATCATGTAGATGCTGTTGAATGACTCTTGCTGTTCCTCTTCACCGTCACGGTTAACTACCGTTTCAGATGAAAGGTTTTCCATCATTGCTTTCGCAACACGGTCGTTGGTCGATGCCCAGATATCGATAACTTTGTTGTAGCGTTCGCCCGCAGTAACAAGACCTGATTGGTACTGTTCCTGGATTTCACGTACTTCTTCTTCCGCTTCTGCGATTTCAGTGTACTTAGCTGCTGGTACAACCATATCGTCGATACCAACAGATACACCAGAAAGTGCCGCGTACGCAAAACCGGTGTACATGATTTGGTCAGCGAAGATTACTGTGTCTTTCAGACCTAGTTTACGGTACGCCTCGTTAAGTAGGTTAGAGATTTGCTTCTTACCTAGCTTTTGGTTAACGATGCTGTACGGTAGACCAGCTGGCACGATTTGCCATAGCATTGCACGACCAACAGTGGTATCTACCATCTTAGTTTCAGTAGTGCTGTTGCCGTCTTCGTCTACAACGGTTTCTGTAATACGTACTTTAACGCGTGCATGAAGCTCAGCTTGTTTAGTGCGGTATGCTTTCTCAGCCTCTTCTGGACCAGAAAGGTACATGCCTTCACCTTTCACGTTGATCTTTTCACGAGTCATGTAGTACAGACCCAATACAACGTCCTGAGAAGGTACGATGATCGGATCACCTGACGCTGGCGACAGAATGTTGTTTGTCGACATCATCAGAGTACGAGCTTCAAGCTGAGCCTCTAGAGTTAGAGGTACGTGAACCGCCATTTGGTCACCATCGAAGTCCGCGTTGTACGCCGCACATACAAGTGGGTGTAGCTGAATCGCTTTACCTTCGATTAGTACTGGTTCGAACGCCTGGATACCGAGACGGTGAAGTGTCGGTGCACGGTTCAATAGTACTGGGTGTTCACGGATTACTTCGTCTAGGATATCCCAAACGACCGCTTCTTCACGCTCTACCATTTTCTTAGCAGCTTTGATTGTAGTCGCAAGACCACGAGTCTCTAGCTTGCTGTAGATGAATGGTTTGAATAGCTCAAGTGCCATCTTCTTCGGAAGACCACACTGGTGTAGACGAAGGTATGGACCTACTGTGATTACAGAACGGCCAGAGTAGTCTACACGTTTACCTAGAAGGTTCTGACGGAAACGACCTTGTTTACCCTTGATCATATCAGCAAGAGATTTCAGAGGACGCTTGTTAGAACCTGTGATCGCACGACCACGACGACCGTTATCTAGTAGCGCATCAACAGACTCTTGCAGCATACGTTTTTCGTTACGTACGATGATGTCCGGTGCAGCTAGCTCTAGAAGACGCTTCAAACGGTTGTTACGGTTGATCACACGACGGTATAGATCGTTAAGATCAGAAGTCGCAAAGCGACCGCCATCTAGAGGTACTAGAGGACGTAGATCTGGCGGAAGTACTGGAAGTACAGTCAGGATCATCCACTCTGGGTTGTTACCCGATGCGATGAACGCTTCTACCAGCTTAAGACGCTTAGTTACTTTCTTACGCTTAGTTTCAGAGTTTGTTGTCTCTAACTCTTCACGCATTTGTTCTGCTTCAGCGTGCATATCCATAGAACCTAGTAGGTCCTTGATAGCTTCCGCACCCATCTTAGCAGTGAACTCGTCGCCCCACTCTTCTAGACGATCTAGATACTCTTCTTCAGTAAGCATCTGACCTTTTTCTAGATCAGTCATACCAGGCTCTGTTACTACGTACATTTCGAAGTACAGAACGCGTTCGATATCACGTAGAGGGATATCCATTAGTAGACCGATACGAGACGGTAGCGATTTTAGGAACCAGATGTGAGCTACTGGTGAAGCCAGTTCAATGTGGCCCATACGGTCACGACGAACTTTAGTTTGTGTAACTTCTACACCACACTTCTCACAGATAACACCACGGTGCTTCAGGCGCTTGTACTTACCACAAAGACATTCGTAGTCTTTAACTGGACCAAAGATACGCGCACAGAACAGACCATCGCGTTCAGGTTTGAACGTACGATAGTTGATCGTTTCAGGTTTTTTAACTTCACCAAAAGACCATGAACGGATCATGTCTGGTGAAGATAGACCGATTTTGATTGCATCAAATTCTTCGGTCTTATGCTGTGCTTTTAGAAAGTTTAATAAGTCTTTCACAATCAGCTCCTGTAAGGAGTTAAAAGGAGCTCACTCGCTAAAGTGAGCACCTTCTTCCAAATAATCGCTTTGATTCTCTCGACTTTCATCAAGAGAGAAAGGATTACTCTTCGTCTTCTAGCTCGATGTTGATACCTAGCGAGCGGATCTCTTTCAACAGTACGTTGAACGATTCTGGCATGCCAGGTTCCATGCTGTGGTTACCGTCTACGATGTTCTTATACATCTTAGTACGGCCGTTAACGTCATCCGACTTAACCGTTAGCATTTCTTGTAGCGTGTAAGCAGCACCGTATGCTTCTAGTGCCCATACTTCCATCTCACCGAAACGCTGACCACCGAACTGAGCTTTACCACCTAGTGGCTGCTGAGTTACTAGGCTGTACGAACCAGTTGAACGAGCGTGCATCTTGTCATCAACAAGGTGGTTCAGTTTCAGCATGTACATGTAACCAACAGTTACAGGACGCTCAAACGCATCACCTGTGCGACCATCAAACAGTGTTAACTGACCTGATGTTGGTAGATCTGCTAGCTCAAGAAGTGCTTTGATTGACTCTTCTGGAGCGCCATCAAATACAGGAGTCGCGATTGGTAGACCGCCACGCAAGTTCTTGATCAGAGTACGTACTTCATCATCAGATAGAGAAGCAATGTCTACTTTCTGGCGAGTATCGCCTAGGTCGTAAACTTTTTGTAGGAACTCGCGGAATTTCGCTAGTTCTTGCTGCTCTTTAACCATCTGGTTGATCTTGTCACCGATACCTTTCGCTGCCAGACCTAAGTGTACTTCTAGGATCTGACCGATGTTCATACGCGAAGGTACACCCAGTGGGTTAAGTACGATGTCTACAGGCTGACCTTTTTCATCGTATGGCATGTCTTCAACAGGGTTGATCTTAGAGATTACACCCTTGTTACCGTGACGACCCGCCATCTTATCACCAGGCTGAATGCGACGTTTAACCGCTAGGTAAACCTTAACGATCTTCAGTACGCCAGGTGCTAAATCATCACCTTGAGTGATCTTACGACGCTTAGTTTCGAACTTCTTATCGAAGTCAGCTTTTAGCTCGTCCCACTGCTCAGCAAGTTGCTCAAGTTGAGTTTGTAGTGCGTCATCTTCTAGCGTTAGTTCTAGCCACTTCTTACGATCAGTAGTGTCTAGTTTCGCTTCAGAGTAACCGCCTTCAATCAATACAGCTTTAACACGGTTTAGAAGGCCACCCTCAAGAATCTGGAATTCTTCAGTTAGGTCTTTCTTCGCTTCTTTAAGCTGCATCTGTTCGATTTCAAGCGCACGCTTGTCTTTCTCTACGCCGTCGCGAGTGAAGACTTGAACGTCGATGATCGTACCTGATACAGAGTTAGGTACACGTAGTGAAGTATCTTTAACATCAGATGCTTTTTCACCGAAGATAGCACGTAGTAGCTTCTCTTCAGGCGTTAGCTGAGTTTCACCTTTAGGTGTTACTTTACCAACTAGGATGTCGCCACCCTTAACTTCAGCACCGATGTAAACGATACCTGACTCGTCTAGTTTAGACAGAGCAGATTCACCTACGTTTGGAATATCAGCTGTGATCTCTTCAGAGCCCAGCTTAGTATCACGCGCCACACAAGTAAGTTCTTGAATGTGGATTGTCGTGAAGCGGTCTTCTTGAACTACGCGCTCAGATACTAAGATCGAGTCTTCGAAGTTGTAACCGTTCCAAGGCATGAACGCGATACGCATGTTTTGACCAAGCGCTAGCTCACCTAGGTCTGTCGAAGGACCATCAGCAAGCACGTCACCGCGTGATACAGGTTCACCTGGCATCACACATGGGCGTTGGTTAATACATGTGTTCTGGTTAGAACGTGTGTATTTAGTTAGGTTGTAGATATCGATACCAGCTTCACCTGGTACTAGCTCTTCTTCGTTTACTTTAACAACGATACGAGAAGCATCTACTGACTGGATTACACCACCACGTTTCGCAACTGCAGTTACACCTGAGTCAACTGCTACGTTACGTTCAATACCAGTACCAACAAGCGGTTTGTCAGCTTTCAGTGTCGGAACTGCCTGACGTTGCATGTTCGCACCCATCAATGCACGGTTCGCATCATCGTGTTCTAGGAACGGGATAAGCGATGCAGCGATAGATACAACCTGGTTTGTCGCAACGTCCATGTACTGAGCGTGCTCACGAGGGTGTAGACCAGATTCACCTTTCTGACGAGCTGTGATCAGCTCATCTGCAAAAGTACCATCTTCGTTTAGCTTAGCGTTCGCCTGAGCGATAACGAATTGGCCTTCTTCGATTGCAGATAGGTAATCTACTTCGTCTGTTACTACGCCATCTACAACGCGACGGTATGGTGTCTCTAGGAAACCGTACTCGTTACAACGCGCAAACGCAGATAGAGAGTTGATCAGACCGATGTTTGGACCTTCAGGCGTTTCGATAGGACATAGACGACCGTAGTGAGTTACGTGTACGTCACGTACTTCGAAGCCAGCACGTTCACGAGTTAGACCGCCAGGACCCAATGCAGAAATACGACGCTTGTGCGTTACTTCTGATAGCGGGTTGTTTTGGTCCATGAACTGTGAAAGCTGTGAAGAGCCAAAGAATTCTTTAACTGCCGCAGAAATTGGCTTCGCGTTGATCAAGTCTTGAGGCATGATTGCGTCAAGATCGCCTAGGCTTAGACGCTCTTTAACTGCACGCTCAACACGTACTAGACCTACACGGAACTGGTTCTCAGCCATTTCGCCTACAGAACGGATACGACGGTTGCCTAGGTGGTCGATATCGTCCACTTCGCCCTTACCGTTACGGATCGCGATCAGCTTCTTCATCACTTCGATGATATCAGTTTCATCAAGTGTGCCTTGCTCTTGAGCATCTTCACGGCCGATAGAGCTGTTGAACTTCATACGACCAACAGTCGATAGATCGTAACGCTCTTCAGAGAAGAATAGGCTTTCGAATAGAGCTTCTGCAGCTTCTTTTGTTGGCGGCTCACCAGGGCGCATCATGCGGTAGATTTCTACCAATGCAGAAATACGATCAACCGTGCTGTCGATACGTAGTGTTTCTGACATGAATGGACCGTGGTCTAGATCGTTCGTAAATAGAACTTCTAGCGCTTTGTGGCCAGCCTGAGATAGGTTCGCTAGTGCTTCCAGGCTGATTTCCTGGTTAGCGTTAACAATGATCTCGCCAGTTGCTTCATTGATGTAATCTTTTGATGCAACTTTACCTACGATGTACTCAACTGGTACTTCGATGTGATCAACACCATCTTTTTCTAGTTGGCGGATATGACGAGCTGTTACGCGACGACCTTGCTCAACGTAAACTTTACCATTCGCTTCGATGTCGAATGACGCAGTTTCACCACGTAGACGATCTGGAACCAACTCCATCAATAGAGTTTGGTCTTTCACTTCGAAGTTCACTTTCTCGAAGAAGAGATCTAGGATTTCTTCTGTCGACTTACCTAGTGCACGAAGAATGATCGATGCTGGTAGCTTACGACGGCGGTCGATACGAACGTACAAGTTATCCTTAGGATCAAACTCGAAATCAAGCCATGAACCACGGTAAGGAATAACACGTGCGTTGTATAAAACTTTACCTGAAGAGTGGGTCTTACCCTTATCGCTGTCGAAGAACACGCCTGGGCTTCGGTGCAGCTGGGATACGATAACCCTCTCGGTACCGTTAATAACGAAGGTACCATTGTCTGTCATGAGTGGAATTTCACCCATGTAGACTTCTTGTTCTTTAATGTCTTTTACAGTACCTGCTGGCGCGTCTTTATCAAAGATAACTAGGCGTAGTTTTACACGTAGTGGCTTTGAGTAAGTTACACCGCGGATTTGACATTCTTTAACGTCAAAAACTGGCTCACCAAGACGGTAGCTAACGTATTGCAGCTCAGAATTGCCGTTGTAGCTCTGAATCGGGAATACAGAACGGAAAGCGGCTTCAAGACCGTATTGACCTTCAGGATCCTGTTCGATGAATTTGTCGAACGAATCGAGCTGGATCGATAGCAGGTATGGAATGTCCAAAACTTGTGGACGAGTACCAAAGTCCTTACGGATGCGCTTTTTCTCGGTATAAGAGTAAACCATGGGGTTCCTCAGCTCGCTGATAAGTGACCCAAACTGTCCGCCCGCTCCTAGTTACTTAAGGGGGGTAAGGGACAGTGACTAATATAGCTGTTTACTGTAGTGACATTTCATTTCGTAAGAATGAAATGTTTTTTGCATGGATATCAGGCGCTTAAACAGCGGGAAAATTCGCCTATACCCTACAGCGCAAAAAGGCCGGTGGTTAAAAAACCACCAGCCAATTAGCCGTTAGGCTAAGAAACTATGCAATAATTACTTAACAGCAACAGTTGCACCAGCTTCTTCTAGCTGAGCTTTAAGAGCTTCAGCTTCTGCTTTCTCAACACCTTCTTTAAGAGGTGCTGGAGCGCCGTCTACAAGAGCTTTAGCTTCTTTAAGACCTAGGCCAGTTGCGCCACGTACTGCTTTGATTACAGCAACTTTGTTACCGCCAGCAGCTTCTAGGATTACGTCGAATTCAGTTTGCTCAGCAGCAGCTTCGCCGCCAGCAGCGCCGCCAGCTACAACAGCAGCAGCAGCAGAAACACCGAATTTCTCTTCCATTGCTTCGATTAGTTCAACAACTTGCATTACAGACATTTCTGCAACTGCGTCTAGGATTTGCTCGTTAGTAATAGACATAACAATTCTCTTTTAAGTCAACAATAAGTTTATTAAGCAACCAGTAAAAAGCAAGGCTTATGCCGCTGCTTCTTGTTTTTGATCGCGGATAGCTGCGATAGTACGCGCCAGCTTGCCAGCCGAAGCTTCTTTCATGCACATCATTAGGCGTGCAATTGCTTCGTCGTAAGTTGGTAGTGTTGCTAGTACTTCAGCGTCAGTTAAAGCGCCTTCATAAGCAGCAGCTTTGATCTCGAAATCTTTGTTCTCTTTAGCGAAGTCTTTGAAAAGACGCGCTGCAGCACCTGGGTGCTCATTAGAGAATGCGATTAGTGTAGGACCAGTGAAAGTGTCAGTTAGACACTCGTACTCAGTACCTTCAACCGCACGACGAGCAAGAGTGTTACGAACAACTCTCATGTAAACGCCAGCTTCACGAGCTTGTTTACGTAGAGAAGTCATCGCGCCAACTTGAACGCCACGAGAATCAGCTACAACTGCAGAAAGTGCACCACTGGCAGCTTCGTTGACTTCAGCAACAATTGCTTTTTTGTCTTGAAGGTTTAAAGCCATCTTGGATTTACTCCTGGTTGTCGTTACACCACTCACTATCATCACGACAGTGAGAGCTATTGAGGTGCTTCCCCAGAAGAAAGTTAACTATATTACATAGAGCTTTCTGTCAGTTCGGGCACCATCTACGTAGGATAATTAAGTTTGCTTTTACACAAACACCTACGGTCTTGGACGGAGACTGGGTCTTAATTCATTTCGAACTAGGAGACAGTTCAAAGAACCAAAGTTCAGCCCCAACCACAAATATTAGGCGCAAAATTATACACTAATTTTGCGCCTAAGCAAATAAATTATGCTTGAGTGTTCAGGCTAGCCTGATCAACAGCAACACCAGCACCCATAGTAGTAGAGATGCTTACTTTCTTCAGGAAAGTACCTTTCGCTGAAGATGGCTTAGCTTTCTTCAGAGCAACTAGAAGTGCTTCTAGGTTCTCTTTGATCTGCTCAGCAGAGAAGTTTGCTTTACCGATAGTAGTGTGGATGATGCCGTTTTTGTCGTTACGGTAACGAACCTGACCAGCTTTAGCGTTTTTAACTGCTTCAGCAACGTTAGGAGTTACAGTACCAACTTTAGGGTTTGGCATAAGACCGCGAGGACCTAGGATAGTACCTAGTTGACCTACAACGCGCATTGCATCTGGAGAAGCAACAACTACGTCAAAGTTCATTTCGCCTTTCTTAACTTGCTCAGCAAGATCTTCCATACCTACGATGTCTGCGCCAGCTTCTTTAGCTGCTTCAGCGTTAGCACCTTGAGTGAACACTGCAACGCGGATTTCGCGGCCAGTACCGTGAGGTAGTACAGTTGCACCACGTACGTTCTGGTCAGATTTACGAGCATCAATGCCTAGGTTAACAGCAACGTCTACAGACTCAACGAATTTCGCAGTCGCTAGTTCTTGAAGAAGAGCAACAGCTTCGTTGATTTCGTATTCTTTAGTTACGTCAACTTTTTCGCGGATTACGCGCATGCGCTTAGTTAGTTTTGCCATCTTATTAACCCTCTACCACTAGGCCCATTGAACGAGCAGTACCAGCGATAGAACGCTTCATCGCTTCGATGTCAGCACCAGTCATATCAGCAGCTTTAGTTTCTGCGATTTCTTGGATTTGAGCGTCAGTTACAGTACCAACTTTTTCAGTGTTTGGACGACCTGAACCAGACTTAACGCCAGCAGCTTTCTTAAGAAGAACTGCAGCAGGTGGAGTCTTAGTTACGAACGTGAAAGAACGGTCGCTGTATACTGTGATAACTACTGGAGTTGGTAGACCTTTCTCAATAGATTCTGTTTTTGCGTTGAACGCTTTACAGAATTCCATGATGTTCACACCGTGTTGACCTAGTGCAGGACCTACTGGTGGACTAGGGTTAGCCATACCAGCAGCAACTTGTAGCTTGATGTAAGCTTCAACTTTCTTAGCCATGATAATTCCTAAGTTTGGGTACAAACGCTAATCGCGGATCAGCTCCCCGTTTGTGTAAGAAACTTTTTACTTCACTTGAAGTAAAAAGGCGCGAAATTATAGTCATAATCCGCGCCTTATACAACCCTAAAAAGGTGATTTTTTATACTCTTTAACGAAGAGTCTTAGTCCAGCTTTTCAACCTGACCAAATTCAAGCTCAACTGGTGTCGCACGACCAAAGATCGAGACAGACACTTTCAGGCGGCTCTTCTCGTAATCCACTTCTTCAACAGTACCGTTGAAGTCAGCAAATGGACCTTCGTTAACACGTACCACTTCACCCGCTTCGTACATTGTACGTGGACGAGGCGCTTCACTCGCTTTCTCAAGACGATTAAGAATCGCGTCAGCCTCTTTATCCGTGATAGGTGCCGGACGGTCTGAGGTACCACCAATGAAGCCCATGACACGCGGCACACTGCGTACTAGGTGCCATGATTCATCGTTCATAATCATCTGAACAAGGACGTAACCTGGGAAGAACTTACGCTCAGATTTGCGACGCTGACCCGCGCGCATTTCCACTACTTCTTCAGTAGGAACCAGTACTTCACCGAATAGCTCTTCCATGCCGTGCATTTTGATATGCTCGCGCAGAGATTGAGCTACACGACCTTCAAATCCAGAGAAGGCTTGAACCACATACCAGCGTTTTTTTGGAGCTTCACTCATGAATAAAAACCCTCTATACCCCAGTTGCTAGAGCTACTAGACGAACCATAATTCCGTCAATACCCCATAGCACTAGAGCCATTACAATACTTACAGCTAAAACGATCAGTGTTGTTTGCATGGTTTCTTGGCGAGTAGGCCAAACAACTTTACGTACTTCCATACGCGATTCTTTTGCAAAACTGATCGCTGCTTTACCTTTAGTCGTTGTTGCTGCAACGCCTAAGGCAGCTGCAATAAGAACAACAACGCCTGCAGCACGAACCACTACAGACATTTCACCATACAGGTAATTACCCACAACAGCGGCAGCTGCCAATACGAAAGCGGCTAACCACTTAAACGTATCTGCTGCGTTTGAGCTATCAGGAGTTTCAGCATTATTTGCTTTCATAAAACCAACCTGTTACAAGTCTTAATATAGACGACAACAACCCCGCTGTTGCAGGGCAAACTCCATATCGCTGAAAAAATCAGCGTACTCTTCTTAAGATTAAGCATCTTTGCTTAATCTTGCTCTGCGCCCAACCCACTTCTGAACAAGAAAACAGCAAAAATAATGTTGAGTGCAGAAAAAGGGCATCAAATGATGCCCTTTTTGCTACTGGTTCGTCAAATCTAATTCAAGATTTTCCGAAAGCATCGCTAATTCGCTATGAATTAGTCGAAGATCTTAGCAACAACACCAGCACCTACTGTACGGCCACCTTCACGGATCGCGAAACGTAGACCTTCGTCCATTGCGATTGGTGCGATTAGCTCAACAGTCATCTGTACGTTGTCACCTGGCATTACCATTTCTACGCCTTCTGGTAGCTGGATGTCACCAGTTACGTCAGTTGTACGGAAGTAGAACTGTGGACGGTAGCCTTTGAAGAATGGAGTGTGACGACCACCTTCATCTTTAGACAGTACGTATACTTCTGATTCGAACTTAGTGTGTGGAGTGATTGAACCAGGCTTCGCTAGTACTTGACCACGTTCAACCTCGTCACGCTTAGTACCACGTAGAAGTGCACCAACGTTCTCACCTGCACGGCCTTCGTCTAGAAGCTTACGGAACATCTCTACACCAGTACATGTTGTAGTAGTTGTTTCCTTGATACCTACGATAGCAACTTCGTCACCTACAGTTAGGATACCACGCTCGATACGACCAGTTACTACTGTACCACGACCTTGGATTGAGAATAC
>NZ_NCTH01000004.1:0-244181 GCF_002105475.1 Vibrio sp. ArtGut-C1
CATATCAACAAGAAGTATTGCCAGTAAAGGGTTTCCACTCACTCACGCGCAAATAGACATGGTTTTTACTGTATACTCCATCTGGTCGGCTTTTTACTGAGTAAACATCGCGGCTATTTAACTCAACCACGTGATTGACCACAACACTGCTTGAACTTTTTGCCGCTCTCACAAGGACAAGGATCATTGCGCCCGATACCTTTGAATGGGTTTAGGCTTTGAGCCTTATTGCCTACCATCAACTCATCCGCTCCTAACGCCACTTCACCAACCATCAAATCAAGCTGGTCGACCAAGTCTGCAAGAGCTGGAGGCGTTTCAATACCGGCGTCGCGCATCTGTTGCTGCGTTGCCGACTCATCGATAGCCAGCATCAAAGTGGTCAGTAATGCTTGTAGCATACGTTGCAATCCATCATTGAGCTCAACGTCTTGCCATTGTTCTTCAATCATTGGCCAAACAGACATAAAGCCTTCGGCAAAATCAGCAAGTTGTTCAGGTTCTTTGCCTGTTAGCTCTAGCACGGAATATTCGTTTCGTTGAATTCGGTTGTGCTGCTTGTGAATTTGCTCTTCTACTGCCGGTTGAATCGCTTTGAATCCTTCACCTAATAGCGGCTCTAACCACTTTTCAGGAGCGAGTGGTTTTGTCGTCAGGTTAGCAGCGAGCACTGCGCCTTCGATAAATAGGCAAGATTCATCGATGTGAATTTCGCCTTTCTCAATCAATGTGTATTGCATGACATCTGGTTTCCCATAAATTTGGCGGCATTATACCTCAGAGCATAAAAGCACGTAACCGGGAGTTGCGAGTTTGACTGTATTGAGTGCTTTGAGTCTTTTAATGACAAACTTAGCTTACATCGCTACAATCGCCCTCCTTTTTATCATCAAACTGTATTAGGCAAACTATGCGAGTTGTACTAGGCCCAATGGAAGGCGTTTTAGACCATTTGATGCGCCAGATCCTGACCGAGATAAACGACTATGACCTATGTGTTACGGAATTTGTTCGAGTCATCGACCAGTTATTGCCCGATCATGTATTTCACCGTTTATGCCCGGAGCTGTTGCAAGGTTCTCAAACCGCATCAGGTGTGCCAGTACATGTGCAATTATTAGGACAAGAACCAAACTGGATGGCTGAGAACGCAATTAAAGCGGCGAGCCTAGGCGCCAGAGGCATCGACATAAATTTTGGTTGCCCAGCCAAAATGGTCAATAAAAGTAAGGGCGGTGCTGCTCTACTTCAGCATCCTGAGCTAATTCACCGTGTGGTAAAAGCTTGTCGAGAAGCCGTTCCAAAGGCAATCCCCGTAACTGCAAAAATTCGTCTTGGCTGGGAAAACCCTGAAGATTGTTTTGAAATTGTCGATGCCATTCAGTCTGCTGGCGCAAATGAATTAACAGTACACGCACGTACTAAACAAGGTGGTTACAAAGCTTCTGAGATAAAATGGGATTACATCAACCAAATTCGCGAACGTTTTGATATTCCGCTTATTGCGAATGGCGAAATTTGGAATTACCAGGACGGTCAACGTTGCATTGAAACGACTGGCGTTGACTCTTTGATGGTGTGCCGCGGCGCTTTCAATATCCCTAACTTGGGCAACATGGTAAAACACAACCACCAGCCAATGTCATGGCCCGAGGTGGTTGAGCTACTGATCTACTACTCCAAGTTTGAGATGAAAGGCGACAAAGGCTTGTACTATCCAAACCGCGTAAAACAATGGTTCTCTTACTTACGTCAGGCCTATCCTGAAGCAAAAGATCTATTCAGAGAAATCCGAACGTTTAACAAAGCCGCGCCGATTGTTGAGCATATTCAACGTTATCGTGATGAGTTAAATTCTCAGGTTGCATAAAACCTGAGCATTGCAAAGGGCGAACTGCTCGCCCTTTAAGCGCTTAGATCTTAGTAGCAAATCTTATTTTTGCCTGTACTCTTGGCTTGATATAACTTTTCATCTGCCGCTTTAAATAACTCATCAAAGCTTTCCACTCGGTTCTCTTTACTGAACACCACACCGCCAGAGATCGTAAAACCTTCTTTAGTCACGCGTGTCGAGCGTTCGTCTATGGCTTTTTTTACCCGCTCTAAAATTAGCTTAATGCCTTCCGAGTCTTCGTCGTAAATCGCCAACACGAACTCTTCGCCACCAAATCTTGAGGCGACATCTGTGTGGCGAATATTTTCACGTATACATTTTGCAACTAGCTGAATCGCAGAATCGCCGACATCATGACCATAGGTATCATTGATCTTCTTGAAGTTATCAATATCGAACACTGCTAATGCAACCTGTTTTTTCGTCATCTTATTGCGCCACACGGTTTGCATTCCTCGACGGTTCAACAAGCTCGTCATCGGATCTCTGGCGGCGAGATCTTTAAAATAACGTCGCTCACTATGCATATTCACATAGAACAATACGACTGTGCTCAAAACGTAAATAGAGATCGCAACAATAAGGCTGTATTTTTCAAACACCGCTAGGTTCTTAGCTTCATCCCAAAGGTTGTACTCGTAATACATGCTGTGATTCGCACTCAATCGCTCTAACTCGACTGGTTTGATACGTGTACTGTTTGAAGGAATGGATTGTAAATTGGAAACCAAATGAAACTTACCAACAAGACCTAGTGACGAAGCCATCAACGCATTGACATCAAAATCAATGGACAGCACACCTTGATGCCTCCCTTTTTCGTAAACAGGCACCGTCATACTAATGATTTGACCTTCCATCGAATCCAACATCGGCCCAGGTCCGGCCAAGGTGATGTTCACTTTATCTTGTGCGGTTTTTTGCCAAAATGGGCGCGCTTTTAGCGTTGACCAAAGCTCTCTAGTGAAGTTTTTCGCGTACGTGTCAGGAGACGAAATGACGTAACCACGCTTATCGATGTAATGAATACCAACGATATGGGATTCAATATCGTGCAGAAAAGACAATGACGGTGCAAAACCCGCCTTTTGTTCAGCTAGTTGGTTAATCGTTGAACCTTGCTGACATAAGCTTTCATCGCCCACAATCATGTAATCAAGATCAACCGCAGGTAACCCCTCACTGTAGACACTCTCTAGCAACAAGACGTCTATCGGCCAAATATAACAAAGCCCCTTTTTGACTAAAGAATTGTGCTCTTCAGACAATGGGTTAGCGTAATTCGTATAGTTAGTAAAACTATAATCTAAGGCGGTGAGGACTTTAATACCACGGGACATGGCACGATCAATACGTGCATACTCAGAATCAATATAGCGATTGACCGCATCGTAGTAGTTTTTTGTCGTAACAAGCAAAACCACTACAAATAATGCGAGGGGAAAAAAGATGACAAATGAGAGACTAAATCGCCTTTGGTTAACCATTGAGTACCATGTATGTGAAAGGTAGATCGTCTCTTATCAAACAATGGGATTACGCTGTCTTATCAACTGGCAATGCGTAGTCCGCATCGCCAGATAATCAGATAACCAACAAATGTGTACGCATTGTAGGAGACTGTTTATATATTAAAGAAGTTTAATCAATATAGAATGTAGTGTCACTTCAGTTGCCACAATTTGAAGCTCTGTGCAGGTATATTGACAGAAAGATGACCCTTATAATCAATAAGTTCGCGTCCATCCAGTAGTGGCGAAAGATGGGTAGCCTCCAAACCAAGTTGCCACAGAGGCAAGTCAATTGAACACTCATCGCCACTTAGATTCATCACAACAACGATCGCTTCACTTCCAAGTACGCGCGCATAAGCCAGCACGTTGGTATCGCAATGCAGCCATTGAATACTACCAGACTGTAAAGACTTGTACTGTTTACGTATCGAAATCCATTGCTTGTAAATCGACAGCCATGCTGAGTTTTCGATTTCATTCCAAGGGAAACAGCGACGATTATCCGGGTCCAGCCCTCCCTCTAGTCCGACTTCACTCCCATAGTAAATACAAGGTGTACCGACGTATGTCATGAGCAGAGCAAGTGCGATGTTCATTTTACGCTTATCACCATCAACCAGTGTGATAAAACGAGCAGTATCATGACTATCGAGTTGATTTAGCTGCGATAGCTGATTCGAAAATGGAATTTTTGCTCTGGCTTCGTCCAACCATGCTTTAAACTCCAAACCATCAATGTTGATTGGTTCATACATAATATCTTGCTGCGCGATAAAAGCTCGAACTGGATGAGCAAAACCGTAGTAGTTCATCGCCCCATCTTCTTGGTCACCTTGCAGCCACTGTGTTGCTTCAAAAAAGTGCTCACCTAGCACATAGGCATTCGGATTGACTGACTTCGTCGCATGGCGAAACGCTTCAACATAATGAGCATTGTTTTTCGCTCCCTCTCCTTCGCCAAGCATATGGATAACATCAAATCGCCAGCCATCAACCAAGTACGGTGGCTTCAGCCAATACTTGATGACAGACTCTTCACTTTGGTAGATATAGTCGCGCACATGTTCATTTTCAAAGTTCAGAACCGGTAAGTTACCAATGCCTTTCCAACCAATGTAGTGGTTGGTTTCGCCTTCGAAAAAGTAGTAATCGCGGAACTTTGACTGCGGATTGCCATACGCCCCTTCTCCTTTTTGTTGGATATCAAACCAAGGATGATGCACTGACGTGTGGTTAAACACCGCGTCTAAGACAATCTTCATATTCTTACCACGAATCTTCTCACACAGTTCCGCAAACTGAGCATTAGTGCCGAGCATAGGATCAACAGTAAAGTAATCAGTAGTGTCGTATTTGTGGTTACTTGGTGAAGAAAAAATCGGATTGAAGTAAAGCGCTGTTACGCCGAGCTGCTCAAGGTAATCCAACCTCTGCTCTACACCTTTGAGGTCGCCGCCAAAGAATTCACGTGCCCCGGTATTTTGGTGAGAGCCTACCGCTTCTCCCCACGATTTAATGATCGCTTCTGAATCATGCTGAGCATAAGCTTTACGAATGTCAGATTCACTTTTACTAGCAGAAAAACGGTCAGGAAAGATTTGATAGAACACTTGCTCCTGGACCCAGCTTGGTGGTTGATGGTTTACATTCAACTTAAAGTGGAACTCTTTGGGTGGAATACGCTTTTGTACGCCTCGTGCATCGAGCCAGTATTGTTGTCCATCTTTGAGAAGCTTAAACACATAATGTGTTACATCTCGATCTCGATTTGGGCGGAACGATGCTTCCCATAGTAACAATTCCCCAGCAGTTCCTACTTGAGTCATGTCGACCAGACATTCTTCATTGTCCGGCTCAAGACGCACATATACGGAATCAAAATCCAATGTCTCGGTTTTCAGTCTGACTGTGACTTGCTCTTGATTAAAAGCTAAACCATCAATAGTTTGACTATGAAAAATAAATGGCAGGTTCATTATGGGCACTCCTCGTCATCGGATATGCCACTATGTTATTGAAGAATTAGAGACAAGAAATCCTCCTTGCGAGTTGACATATCAGCCAATTTTCCCAAGGAGGATCACACTTAGTAGGCGTAGTGACTTGTCGGATACCGCTTAGTTCAACAAGAGACTGTCATCTGCCAGCTCTTCACCACGCACTTTGGAGAACATATCCAACAAGTCTGGTACTTGCATGTTAGCGCGCTGCTCTCCAGCCACATCAAGCACAATTTCACCTTGGTGAAGCATTACGGTCCTATCGCCACATGCTAATGCGTCTTTCATCGAATGCGTCACCATCATCACGGTTAAATCGAACTCATCGACAATACGTTTAGTTAAGTCGATAACAAACGCCGCCATACGAGGATCAAGCGCAGCCGTGTGTTCATCAAGCAGTAACAACTTACTCTCCGATAACGTCGCCATCACAAGGCTAACGGCTTGTCGTTGTCCACCGGACAGTAAGCCAATGCTATCGCCCAGACGATCTTCTAAGCCAAGCCCTAGGATGCTAATTCGCTCTTGGAACAGCTTGCGACGTTTAGCTGAAAGCGCCAAACCCCAACTGCGTTTTTTACCACGCATGTACGCTAAAGCCATGTTCTCTTCTATCGTTAGCTCTCCACAGGTTCCGGCCAATGGATCTTGAAACACTCGTGCGCATTGCGTCGCACGCTGGGCTACCGTCTGCTTGGTGACGTCTTTGCCATCAATGATCACCTGACCACCTATCATCGGCGTCTCACCTGTCACCGCACCAAGCAACGTCGATTTTCCTGCGCCATTAGAACCAATCACGGTAAGAAATTGATGCTCTGGAACCTCTAAAGAGACGCCTTTCAATGCACGATTTTCTAAAATCGTCCCTGGGTTGAACGTGACCTGAATGTTATTAAGTTCAATCATAACGCCTCCCCCGAACCATTTTTTGATGCCGCTTGTTTAGCATCGGTAACGCGTTGTTTCGCTCTCATGCTCTGTTTTAATTTTGGAGCAATAAGCGCGACAGCCACCAATACTGCGGTGACAAGGTTGAGGTCTGATGCTTGTAAACCAAACATGCCAGAGCTCAAAGCGAAAGCGACTGCAAGACGATAAAGTACCGAACCGATGATGACAGCAAATACCGCAACCCAAATTTTTCGCCCGGGAATAAGGGTCTGGCCCAAAATCACAGCAGCCAAACCAACCACAATGGTGCCCACGCCAGAGGTCACATCTGCAAAGCTGTTCGTTTGTGCAAACAACGCGCCTGCGAATCCGACAAACCCGTTGGATAAAGCCAAGCCAAAGTAGGTATAAAAACCAGTGCTCGCCCCTTGCGCAGAAACCATACGCGCATTAACGCCCGTGGCTCGTAAACCAAGACCAAAGTCGCTGTTCAGCAGGCGAATGACAAAGAAAGCGGACAGAAGAACTAAGACCCCAACAACCAGAGGGCGAATAAACATCGCATCGCCCAATGCTTCAAACGGAGTGAGAATCGTATCCTCTCCAAGCAACGCCATATTAGGTTTGCCCATAATACGAATATTGATTGAAAATGCCGCGATCATGGTAAGAATGGAAGCTAACAGGTGCAAAATACCACATCGAACAGCCAAAAAAGCGGTTACCCACCCCGTCATACTACCGGCTATCATCGCCATTATTGTCGCAAGCCAAGGATTAATACCTGCGACAATCGCCGTTGCAGCCACCGCAGCTCCCATTGGAAAGCTGCCATCCACACTCAAATCGGGGAAATCGAGAACACGAAACGTAAGATACACACCCAAGGCAACTAGGCCATAAATTAAGCCAATTTCGAGTGCGCCAAAAAAAGCAAATGCAGACATAACTGCTCCTTTCTGCATGTTCAGGCTGACGAATACCAACCTGAACTTAAGACTTCTAACGTATACTCCCATTCTTCTCTAGCAGAATTCTCTACACGAGAAGTCCGGCGAGTATCAATTTTGGGGCAAGCCTCTACCAACCAACGTGACAGGCTTAACCCCAAAAAGCGTTACTTATTGCATGCTTGTCGCACGTTCAACCACAGAACTTGGCAGCTTGATACCGAGCTTAGATGTTGCGCTTTCATTAATTACAAGGTCAGAGCCCGTCGCGACTTTTACATCCAGCTTGCCTGGTTCTTGACCATCAAGAATCGCCGCCACGTAATCCGCGGTTTGTACACCAACCTGGTAGTAGTCAAAACCTAAGCCTGCAATTGCACCCTTTTCGACATACGACGTAGCGCCACCAAAGACAGGTTTCTTCGCTTGATTCGCTGCCACAATCATCCCTTCAATCGCACTTGCAACTGTATTGTCTGTTGGGGCGTAAAGAATGTCTGATTTCGCTGCAATCGCTTGAGTCGCAGACTGAACATCAGCACTTTTTAGTGCGGTCGCTTCAACCACTTGTATGCCTTTTGCTTTTGCGCTTTCTTTTAGTAATTCAACTAAAGTCACGGCATTAGCTTCACCGGGATTAAATACAACCCCGATGCTTTTCACCTGAGGAAGAATTTCTTGGATGAGATCGACATGCTGAGCAACGGGTGAAAGATCAGACAGGCCAGTTACGTTTTTGCCTGGTTGTTCCATCGACTTAACCAATTTCGCACCAACCGGATCTGTTACCGCAGTAAAGACAACAGGAATAGAGCGAGTAGCCGACACCAAGGCTTGTGCCGAAGGCGTCGCGATACCCACTAACACATCAGGATTTTCGCCGACGTACTGACGGGCAATTTGCACTGCAATCGCAGGGTTACCCTGTGCGGTCTTATAATCAAATTCTAGATTTTTGCCTTCTTCGTAGCCTTTCGCTTTTAAACCATCAAGCAATCCTTGACGCGTCGCGTCTAACGCGGGGTGTTCGACAATTTGTGAAACTGCAACGGTTGCAGTGGCGGCCAGTACATTGGCAGAAGAGAAAATAGCAGTAGCAGATAGAACGGCAGTGGCTAATAAACGTTTCGTTTTCATCATAACTCCTTGATGTGACTTCGTCCTTGTTTCGCGAGCATTCAACATGAATATCGACTCGTGAATTCAAATGTTTGAAGGGGGTAATGTTGTGTTCGTATAACTGTGCACTTCTTGCGCATCTTGTTTTTATTATTACTACTAAGTCTTAGTAAAGAAAAGAAAGATTTAACACTAAAGCAACATTTGTGATCGGGGGACTTCTTCATCCGGAAAGAATCTTTGGTAAACAAAGCTTCGCTCGCTTCATCAACGACCGTCAAAGTAGGTAATAGAGGCAGGATCAAAAATGGAGCGGCTAGTGCACACTCCATTTCAAACAATTTAAATTAGAACCAACGCTCTAGTGAGGACTTATCAAGCTGACGAAACGCTCGATTCAGTATTATCGCAAGCTCTTTATAACGAGGGCGAGCTTTAACAGGCTCTAGTGCAAAACCTGTTTCCACAATCTTTTGATGTAGCTCCCGATACCAAGACGCCAGAGAAGGCGGCAATTTCGTGTTGGATCGAGCACCAAGCCACCAAATGCCTTGAAGTGGCAAGCTAATCGCAAACAAGGCAACAACAATGGATTGAGGTAACGCGTGGTAATTATTGAATGCCATTTGAGTGAGTACGCTGATCGCAGCAACGGCTGGCATGACTTTAATGCCAAAGCGAGTCGCCTTAATGATACGCTGTTCCGGAAATATGGCACTTAGCTCTTTACGAACCGGCCAGATCTCCATGTAATTCTGGCCATCTTTCAGGCTATGGATCAATCCGACTTTATTACTCATACCGCTCTCTCACTAAAAAATAGTTGAACATTTCAACTGAAGGTACAAAAAATTGATGAAAGTTAATATTCTTTCAAATTTTTTTTGTTATCATTGCTTATTATCGCTATCCTTTGCAGACCCTCAATCTCATTGTTGCTGTTATTTACAATTTAAGCAACTCCGAGATATCTATCTGCACGGATCGCATCATAGTGATGGATGGGTTCATCACTATTTCTTTATATGGAATTAGAACAATTTTTGACCAGGATTAGTACGCAGCCTTCTGGGTATCGGCTATTCTTGTGATTAATTTTTCATTCTTTAACTGATTTTTTATCAGACGAATAACAGGTAGTCATACATGTCTAAGCTAGTTTTAGTTTTAAACTGCGGTAGTTCTTCTCTTAAATTTGCCGTTGTTGATGCCGAGAACGGCGACGAGCACTTATCAGGTCTTGCTGAGTGTCTTCACCTTCCTGAAGCTCGCATCAAGTGGAAACTTGATGGCAAGCACGAAGCTCAACTAGGCAATGGTGCAGCTCACGAAGAAGCACTAGCGTTTATGGTAGAAACTATTCTTGCTTCTAAGCCAGAGCTTAAAGCTAACCTAGGCGCAATCGGTCACCGTATCGTTCACGGCGGCGAGCAGTTCACTCAATCTGCACTAATCACTGATGAAGTTCTAAAAGGTATTCAAGACGCTGCAACATTTGCACCTCTTCACAACCCTGCTCACATCATCGGTATCGAAGCGGCTAAGAAAAACTTCCCAGAGCTGAAAAACGTTGCTGTATTTGACACTGCGTTCCACCAAACTATGCCTGAAGAGTCTTACCTATACGCTCTTCCATACAACCTATACAAAGAACACGGTATCCGTCGTTACGGCATGCACGGTACTTCTCACTTGTTCATCACTCGTGAAGTTGCTGGCCTACTAAACAAACCAGTTGAAGAAGTAAACATCATCAACTGTCACCTAGGTAACGGCGCATCTGTATGTGCGATCAAGAACGGTCAATCTGTAGACACTTCTATGGGTCTTACTCCACTTGAAGGTCTAGTAATGGGTACTCGCTGTGGCGACATCGACCCTGCGATCATCTTCCACCTACACGACGCTCTAGGTTACTCTGTTGATCAAATCAACACGATGCTAACTAAAGAGTCTGGTCTTCAAGGTCTAACTGAAGTGACTTCTGATTGTCGTTTCGTTGAAGACAACTACGGTGAGAAAGAAGAAGCAACACGCGCAATGGACGTGTTCTGCCACCGTCTAGCTAAGTACGTAGCTGGCTACACTGCTTCAATGGACGGTCGTCTAGACGCAATCACTTTCACTGGCGGTATCGGCGAGAACTCTGGCCCTATCCGTGAAATGGTTCTAAACCGTCTTGGCATCTTCGGTATCGAAGTAGATAGCGAAGCTAACCTTAAAGCTCGCTTCGGCGGCGAAGGCGTTATCACGACTGAAAACAGCCGTATCCCTGCAATGGTTATCTCTACTAACGAAGAGCTAGTCATCGCTGAAGACACTGCACGCCTGACAGGTCTTTAATTGAATTACTGGCTAGCCACTCGGCTAGCCAGATTTTCATTCAAACGAATTTCTTAGGGGCTCAACTCCTATTCTTCGAGCTTCATGGAATAAGAGTTGAGCTTTTATCCCCCAAATAGCTAAAGGTACTCTACGAATGTCTCGTACTATTATGCTTATCCCTACTAGCGCAGGCGTTGGCCTAACAAGCGTTAGCATGGGTGTTCTTCGCGCTATGGAGCGTAAAGGCGTTAAAGTTTCTTTCTACAAGCCAATCTGTCAGCCACGTTCAGGTGGTGATCAGCCAGATCTGACTTCAACTATCGTTGGCCACAACAGCGATATGAAGATCGGTGAGCCAATGGCGATGTCTGTTGCTGAAAGCCTAATCGGTAACGACAACATGGACGAGCTGCTAGAAACCGTTGTTGAACGTTACAACCAAATCAACAAAGACGCAGACGTTACGCTAATCGAAGGTCTTGTACCTACTCGTAAGCACCCATTTGCAAACCAAGTAAACGCGGAAATCGCGGCAACACTTGGTGCAGAAATCGTGCTAGTTGCGACTCCAGGTACTGATAACCCAGCGCAACTGAAAGAGCGTATCGAAGTAGCATGTTCTAACTTCGGCGGCACTAAGAACAAAAACATCTCTGGCGTTATCATCAACAAGCTAAACGCTCCTGTTGACGAAGCTGGCCGTACTCGCCCTGACCTATCTGAAATCTTTGACGATGCAGATAGCGCGAAACAAAACGAATTGAAAGTGATGGAAATCTTCAACACTTCTCCAATTCGTGTACTAGGTTGCGTGCCATGGAGCATTGATCTGATTGCGACTCGTGCAATCGACATGGCTAAGCACCTGAAAGCAGATATCATCAACGAAGGTGACATCAACACTCGTCGCATCAAGAGCATCACTTTCTGTGCACGTTCTCTGCCAAACATGATTGAGCATTTCAAACCTGGCTCTCTACTTGTTACTTCTGCAGACCGTCCTGATGTTATCGTTGCTGCTTCTCTTGCTGCAATGAACGGTGTGGATATTGGTGCTGTACTGCTAACTGGCGGTTACGACATCCCTCGCGAAATCGAAGGTCTATGTAAACCAGCGTTCGACACTGGTCTACCTATCTTCAAAGCACAAGGTAACACTTGGCAGACATCTCTAAACCTACAGAGCTTCAGCATCGAAGTACCTGCAGACGATAAAGAGCGTATCGAGTTCATCAACGAGCACGTTGCTGGTCACATCGACGGTAACTGGATCGAGTCAATGACTGAAGGCACTCAGAAGTCTCGCCGTCTAAGCCCACCAGCGTTCCGTTACCAGCTAACTGAACTTGCTCGTAAAGCAGGCAAGCGTATCGTTCTTCCAGAAGGTGACGAACCACGTACTGTTAAAGCGGCAGCAATCTGTGCTGAACGCGGCATTGCAGACTGTGTGCTTCTAGGTAACCCAGATGAAATCCGTCGCGTAGCAGCTCAACAAGGCGTTGAGCTAGGTACTGGCGTAACCATCATCGATGCCGATGCTGTTCGTGAAAACTACGTTGCTCGTCTAGTTGAGCTGCGCGGTGCGAAAGGCATGACTGAAGTTGTGGCTCGTGAGAAGCTACAAGATTCAGTATTCCTAGGCACAATGATGCTTGAGAACGACGAAGTTGACGGCCTAGTTTCTGGTGCTGTTCATACTACGGCGAACACTATCGTTCCTCCGTTCCAAATCATCAAGACTGCACCAAATGCGTCTATCGTATCTTCAGTATTCTTCATGCTTCTGCCTGATCAAGTACTGGTTTACGGTGACTGTGCGATCAACCCAGATCCAACCGCTGAACAGCTTGCTGAAATCGCTATCCAATCTGCTGACTCTGCAGCAGCATTCGGTATCGACCCTCGCGTTGCTATGATCTCTTACTCTACTGGTGAATCTGGTAAGGGTGCAGACGTTGATAAAGTACGTGAGGCAACTCGCATCGCGAAAGAGAAGCGTCCTGATCTAGTGATCGACGGTCCTCTACAGTACGACGCAGCTATCATGGAAAACGTGGCAGCGTCTAAAGCGCCTAACTCTCCAGTAGCAGGTAAAGCGACAGTATTCGTATTCCCAGACCTAAACACGGGTAACACGACTTACAAAGCGGTACAACGTTCAGCTGACCTAGTTTCTATCGGTCCAATGCTGCAAGGTATGCGCAAGCCTGTAAACGACTTGTCTCGTGGCGCGCTAGTAGACGATATCGTGTACACAATCGCTCTAACAGCAATCCAAGCAGACCAAGAAGCTAAATAATCGCTTCTGACATCTAGTTGGACAACTATCCAAAGCCCTCGATTCGTCGAGGGCTTTTTCTATTGTTGGCCACACAGCAAAGAGGCTATGAGCAATAGCACTAATACGCTCTTACGAATACAGCGCCATAAATACCCCAGCCCCAACCACAACACAACCTGTCATCACTGGTGCGATTCGGCGCCAAAGCTTCTTATCCCCTATCGCGATGACCATCCCCATTTTCACAATGGTATTAACCGAAGCGGCAATCAAAATGCCTAACGCAGCAGTGGTCACGCTCAATGTTTGCGTACTTTGACGCCCGAGGGTTAACGAGATCGCATCAACGTCAGTAATCCCTGATAAAGCAGAAAGGATCAACACACCCGCGTTGCCGAACCAGTCAGACAAAGCATGAGCAAGCAGCATAATCACCGCCAACACGAGGCCAAAGAACAGTGCCGACTGCAAAGCAAGAGGGTTCGTTTGCTTATTTGATTGCTCAATCTGCTCAACTTCACTTCTGCGCCAAATCCACCATGCCGGAATGTACAGCGCAACCATCATCGCCATCACAATTGGCCAAAGCAGTTTCACTAATTGTGGATTGATAACGGACAGTACGATAAGTAAACGAGGGAACATGGTTCCGCAGCTCAAAAGAATACCACTAGCGAGTAACGGGCTGATGCTCGCTTGCTCACGAGAAAGATGGGAAAACTGCAATGTTAATGCTGTCGAAGAGCTAAGCCCCGCAAATACAGACGTAAACAAAATACCTCGCTTCGCCCCGCCGATCTTTATCGCAAAATAACCGACAAAAGAGATACTAGCGATCAGCACAACCATCCACCAAATCTCATACGGGTTAAGTGCATTCCAAGGGCCGTAAGATTGATTTGGTAACAGTGGTAACATGACTATCGAGATAAGTAATAAACGCAGTGCTGCGTCTAACTCATACTCTTGCAGTTTTTGTAGTGCTTGATGTAGCTCTCTTTTGTTATCGAGCACCACAGCGGTTATGACGGCCGCTGCTGCAGCTAAAACAGCCTCACCCGACACGGCAAGGTTACCCAGAACAAACACCACCATGATACTAACCACGCCAGTGATGCTCACATCTCCGCTCTTTTTCTGCTGTATAACAAAAGCGATGCAAGTGAGGATGACTAAAGCGATAAGCGCAAAACCAATGAGTAAAGGTGTATAGATGTTGGCGAGAATGCCAACTAAACCACCGAGTAAACCGACTAAAGAAAAAGTACGAATGCCTGCTACACGACTGCCTTCTACGCTATTGCGCATCACCCAGCCACGTTGGGTGCCAACAATTGCCCCCAGTAATAGAGCAATAAGCAGATTCCAAATTAGATGCTCGCCACTGACAAACTCATTGATATCCATGCATCACCCCGTTAAAAAGCGGTTGTTATATCATTAGTTTATTTGAATATGGGTAAGAAGCTGTGACGATGAGAGGATAATCAGAAAATGGCCCCGGTTCCCGGCTTACCATTGCGTCTTATAATTTCATTATTCTTTTACCTGCCACCAAAACGTAATAGAACGAAGCGAGCCTCCCTGTTCAATTTATCAGCATTATTTACATTTCAACTGAACTTTCTTACTAGAACTACGTAACGAAGATGGACTGCTATTAAGCAAACTCACACATAAGTAAGGAATACATATGAACAACTCCATCAACAACTCACTGCTAAAGCTTGGTTTAGCTGCATTTCTGTTCAGTTTTTCTTCATTCAGCTTTTCTGCCCCAAGCATTAAAGGCGTTGATCAAGATATGACCGGAGGAACAGTAACCGCAAAAATGGTTCATGCTGACGACAACGGATGGATGGTCGTCCACCGAACAGACGAATCAATGAAGCCTGGCCCTGTTATCGGCTATGCCCCACTAAAGATGGGACAGAATGAGAACGTGAATGCAATTTTGATGGAACCGGTTGAGTCTGGCGACATGCTGATGCTAATGGTCCACGGAGAAAAAGGGGGAATGAAGACTGGCGTATTTGAATATACACTCGGAGCCAAAGAAGATGGCCCTGTAAAAGTCGACGGAAAATTAGTGATGGACGTCGTGCGCGCTAAGTAAGACGAGCGCACACTTAAAAGTCACTCTCCTACTCCTAGTATTTAGTTGGCATAAAAGTACTTAACGACATTGCTAACCGTTAAGTACTTTTTCATTTCTGATAGAGGCAGCAAACTAGCTAATTATTTCTCTTCCATGAGGAGAGTTTAAGTCTAAATCAGGCCCTTTGGGTACGACTTGCGTCGGGTTAATACCAGTGTGGCTGAAATAATAGTGACGTTTAATATGGTAGAAATCCGTGGTTTCTTCGACGCCTTCGACTTGATACAACTCTTTTAAGTATCCTTGAATATTTTCGTAGTCTGCGATGCGCTGCTTGTTACATTTGAAGTGACCCACATACACGACATCGAAACGGATCAGAGTCGTAAACAAACGCCAATCAGCCTCAGTAATAGTATTCCCCGCTAAATAACGATGCGTCGCTAGGTGCGAATCGATTTTATCTAGCGCAGCGAATAAAGAATCGAATGCTTCTTCATATGCCTCTTGCGTGGTCGCAAAACCACAGCGATACACTCCATTGTTGACGTTTGGATAAACAAAATCGTTCCACTCGTCAATAACATGCTTTAACTGTTCTGGATAATAGTCATCGTGGTTTCCTGTTAACTCATTGAACTCCGAGTTAAACATACGAATAATTTCTGACGACTCATTCGACACGATCGTATTGGTCTTTTTATCCCAAAGCACAGGCACAGTTACACGGCCTGTGTAATCTGGTTTGGCCTGCGTGTAGATTTGGTGCATACGAGTGTGACCAAATAGTGGCTCAGGAAGCCCCATTTGCCAGCCTTGGCTTAACATATCAGGGCAAACAACCGTGACATCAATATGGGGTTCTAAGCCTTTCAGCTTGCGGAAGATGAGCGTTCGGTGTGCCCAAGGACAAGCAAGAGAGACATACAAATGGTATCGACCAGACTCTGGTTTAAACTCCGCATCAGGTTCGTTTTTAACCCAGTTACGGAATCCGGCATCTTCACGCACAAATTTGCCACCATTTGATTTTGTGTCATACCAGACGTCATGCCAAACACCTTCGACCAACTTACCCATGATTGCGCTCCTCTCATTCTGTTTATGTCTATATTAGCGTTTCCTATCAAACAGAAAATCACTGAACTTAGGACATCATGTTCAAGAAATTCGAATGTATAAATCAGATGCATAAAAAAAGCGCGACCCGATGAAGGTGTCGCGCTTAAGCCCGTCACAGGCTGAATTTATACACTAACGTGCAAACAAGATACCGCGTGAACGTCGTTACCTTGAATCGTTGGCTTCGTCTTCGCACACTCTTCGGTTGCTTGTGGGCAACGAGTGCGGAACACACAACCCGATGGTGGGCTGATCGGCGAAGGAAGGTCGCCTTCCAGCATTTGGATTTTCTTACTGCGTTCAATGTTCGGGTCCGGAATCGGAACCGCTGACATCAATGCGCGTGTATATGGGTGCTTAGGATCAGCAAACAGCGCCTCCGCCTCACCGAGCTCGACAGCATTACCCAAGTACATGACCAAAACACGGTCTGAGATGTGTTTAACCACTGACAAATCATGCGCAATGAATACCAGAGAAAGGCCTAGTTCTTTTTGAATCTCTTTAAGCAGGTTAACAACCTGAGCTTGAATAGATACATCAAGCGCCGATACTGGCTCGTCACAAATGATCATCTTAGGCTTAAGGATAAGCGCACGCGCAATCCCGATACGCTGACACTGACCACCTGAGAACTCGTGTGGGTAACGGTTAATAACGTTAGGTAATAGGCCAACTTTCGCCATCATCTCTTTAACGCGGTCTTTCACTTCCTGCTTAGACAGTTCTGGGTAGAACGTTTCAAGAGGCTCAGCAATAATGTCGCCAACCGTCATACGTGGGTTAAGAGAAGCCAAAGGATCTTGGAAAATCATTTGGATTTCTTTACGCGTTTCACGACGTTGGACGTCTTTCATCTTAGTTAGATCTTGACCCAACCAAACTACTTCTCCATCCGTCGCTTCAACAAGACCGATGATGGCGCGCGCAAACGTCGATTTACCACAACCTGACTCACCTACTACACCAAGCGTTTCCCCTTCGTATAGTCGAACGTTCACCCCATCAACCGCTTTTAGGCTTGAAGGCTTTGACCAAGGCCATGCCGATTTTGACGCAATGCTGAAGTGAACTTTCAGCTCTGAAATGTCCAGAATTAGCTTTTTATCTACTGCGTTCATTTGTTCCAAGCCTCCCATTCAGAAAAACATGCGCGCTGACGGCCATCACCAAATGGAGTCAGAATTGGCGCTTCACGCTTACAACGATCCATCACTCGGTGACAACGCTCTTGATAAGGGCAGCCCGGTGGTAGACGAAGCAAGTTTGGTGGATTACCAGGAATGGTTGGCAGAATTTCACCTTCCGTATCAAGGCGAGGGATCGCTTTCAACAGACCCTCTGCATAAGGGTGGCTTGGATTATAGAAGATTTCGTTTACGTTGCCGTACTCCATCGTACGACCTGCATACATCACCAGCACTTTGTCACACGAACCTGCAACAACACCAAGGTCGTGCGTGATCATGATGATCGCCGTGTTGAACTCGTCTTTAAGCTCATTAAGCAGGTCCATGATCTGTGCTTGAACCGTCACATCAAGTGCTGTTGTTGGCTCATCGGCAATAAGCAGTTTAGGACGACATAACAACGCCATCGCGATCATTACACGTTGACGCATACCGCCTGAAAACTCATGCGGGTACATCGTGATACGCTTACGCGCTTCAGGGATTTTCACCGCTTCCAGCATGCGTACTGATTCTTCAAATGCTTCCGCTTTGCCCATGCCTTTATGCAGCATAAGCACTTCCATCAACTGGTCACTTACCTTCATGTAAGGGTTCAGTGATGTCATTGGGTCTTGGAAGATCATTGCGATCTGTTCAGCGCGAACTTTGTTCAGTTCTTTTTCTGGTAAGTTTAGGATTTCTTTGCCTTCAAACTTTGCGCTACCAGAAATAATACCGTTCTTAGCCAACAGGCCCATGATTGCGAATACGGTTTGAGATTTACCTGATCCCGATTCTCCAACGATACCTAAGGTTTCGCCTTGGTTGAGAGAGAAGTTCAAATCGTTTACTGCGGTTACGATACCATCTTGCGTGGTGAATTCGACGCGCAGATCTTTGACATCTAATAAGCTCATCATTGCTTCCTTAATCTTATCTTTTAATTATCTGTCTTTTGGATCCAGCGCATCGCGCAGGCCGTCACCAACGTAGTTGAAGCAGAATAGCGTCACAACCATGAACACGGCTGGGAATGCCAGCTGCCAGATTGCCACTTCCATTGTCTGTGCACCTTCTTGTAGAAGCGCGCCCCAACTTGTCATCGGTTCCTGAACACCAAGACCAAGGAATGATAGGAATGACTCCGTCAGGATCATGCTCGGGATAAGCAGAGTAGAGTAAACCGCTACGATGCCCAGTACGTTCGGCACGATATGACGAGTGATAATTTTCCAGTTGCTAACACCACACACATGTGCAGCTTCAATGAACTCTTTGCTACGTAAGCTGAGTGTCTGACCACGTACGATACGCGCCATATCTAGCCATGCGATAGCACCAATCGCAACGAAGATCAGCATGATGTTACGACCGAAGAATGTTACCAGTACGATTACCAGGAACATAAACGGTACCGCGTATAAAATTTCTAGAATACGCATCATCACGCGGTCAACTTTACCGCCGATGAAACCAGATGCTGCGCCGTAGAGCGTACCAATCAGTACCGCTACAAATGCGCCCATAACACCCACCATCAACGAAATACGCCCCCCAATTAGCGTACGCACATATAAGTCACGACCTAAGCTGTCGGTACCAAACCAATGGTCAGCATTCGGTGCAACGTGCATCGCGTACCAGTCAGTATCATCAAAGGTGTGCGGTGCGATCATTGGCAGAATAATCACCGCCAACGTCATTAGAACAAGAAGGAATAAGCTCACCATTGCTGCTTTGTTGCGCATAAAACGGATACGAGCATCTTGCCAAAGACTGCGACCTTCAATCTCCAAGTTTTCGGAGAACTTCTCAATCGCTTCTAGGTTTTCTTTTTTCGTTAACATAACCAAACGTCCCTGTTAGTAGCGAATTTTCGGGTCAATCATTGCAAGTAGAATATCTACAATCGCGTTGAATAAAATGAATAGGAAACCAATCAGGATGGTTACACCCATTACTAGCGAGTAGTCACGGTTAAACGCAGCGTTAACGAATAGCTTACCAATACCTGGTAGACCAAAAATGGTTTCGATAACAACAGAACCAGTGATGATACCTACGAAAGCAGGGCCCATGTAAGAAACAACAGGGAGAAGTGCCGGCTTAAGAGCGTGCTTGATGATGATGTAACGGTAGCTTAGACCTTTAGCACGAGCCGTACGAATAAAGTTACTGTTCAGTGTCTCGATCATCGAACCACGCGTAATACGAGCGAAGGTTGCAACATAGAGTAGTGACATACCAATGACAGGAAGCACTAAATACTGCCAGCTACCATCTTGCCAACCGCCCGCAGGGAAGATATTCCAGTGAAGCGAGAACAGATAGATAAGAGCAGGTGCCAATACAAAAGAAGGCATTACCACGCCGAGCATCGCTGTCGACATGATGGTGTAATCAATCCAAGTATTCTGCTTGAGCGCAGCAATGGTACCGACGGTAACCCCCATAATCAGGGTAAAGATAAAGGCGATGAAGCCCACTTTAGCCGAAACCGGTAAGGCTACCGCGATCAGCTCGTTAACCGAGTAATCAAGGTATTTAAATGACGGCCCGAAATCCCCTTGGATAACATTGGTCAAATACGTGGTGTATTGTTCAAATACAGGTTTATCCAAGCCATATTTAGCTTCGATATTTGCCATAACTTCGGGTGGCAATGGACGCTCTGTCGAAAAAGGGTTTCCCGGTGCAAAGCGCATAAGAAAGAAAGATACGGTGATCAAAACCAACATTGTTGGGATCGCCTCAAATATCCTTTTTGCGATGAATTTAAGCATAAACTCACTCTTTCAGTCTGTGACAGTTAAATTAAAGAAGTCGTCCAATTCTTTTGGACTAAAGATAGGCGCTACATGCAATTTGTCACATGTAGAGCCTCATTTTTATAGTTCTATCGAGTTACGAATTACTCTGTGATGTAGAGATCTTTAGAGTAAATCTTGTCTTCCGCGTTATTGACTGGGAAGCCACCAACTTTCGGTGATAGTAGACGTGATTTCACGTACTGGTAGATAGGTGCGATTGGCATATCTTTTGCCATCAACTTCTCAGCTTCTAGGTAAAGCGCTTGACGCTCTTCGTCAGAAGTTGAAGCAAATGCTTTGTTCATGATTGCATCGTACTCTTTGCTGTCGTAGTGAATACCACCAGTAGTGTTATTACTCATCATCAGCGTTAGGAAAGATGAAGCTTCGTTGTAGTCGCCACACCAACCTGCACGAGCAACCTCAAAGTTGCCAGAATCTTTGGTAGATAGGTAAGTTTTCCACTCTTGGTTTTCTAGCGTAACGTCTAGACCAAGCGTCTTCTTCCACATTGAACCCAGTGCAACCGCAAGTTTCTTGTGGTTCTCTGACGTGTTGTATAGAAGGTTAAATTCAAGAGGGTTGTCTGCACCGTAGCCCGCCTCTTCCAGTAGACGTGCCGCTTCAGCATTACGCTCTTCTTGCGTCATTTTGCCGTATGCAGGGATTTCTGGGTTGAAACCCGCCGTGATTTCAGGCGTTAGGAAATAAGCTGGCTTTTGACCTTGTGCTAGGATCGCATCAGTCACGATATTACGGTCAATCGCATAAGAAATCGCTTTACGTACGCGAACATCATCAAACGGCTTTTTCTTCGTGTTGAAGATGTAGTAGTAAGTACATAAGTTACCCGATACAGACACGTCTTCTGGATGCTCTTGCTTCAAACGCTTGAAGTGCTCTGTAGGCAGTTCATTCGTGAAGTCGATTTCACCTGCTAGGAAGCGGTTCATTTCCGCTACTTGGTTTTCGATTGGTAGGAAAGTAACTTGATCAAGCGTCGTGTTTTCGTTGTCCCAGTATTGTTCGTTACGTTTTAGAACTAAACGCTCGTTTACAACCCAGTTGTCAACAACATAAGCACCGTTACCTACAAAGTTCTCAGGCTTCGTCCATTGATCTCCGAACTTTTCAACGGTTGCTTGGTGAACAGGCTTCACTGTTGTGTGGCCCATCATCATCACAAAGTATGGTACAGCAGTGTCTAGCTCAACCACTAACGTGTGGTCGTCAACCGCTTTAACACCCAACTCACTCTTGTCTTTTTTACCCGCAACAATGTCTTTTGCGTTCTTCATCTTGGTGTATTCCATGTACCAAGCGTATGGAGAAGCGGTTGCTGGGTCGACTGCGCGTTGGAAGCTGTATACAAAATCACCTGCAGTAACAGGATCACCGTTAGACCATTTTGCGTCTTCACGTAGGTGGAAAGTGTATGTTTTGTTGTCTTCAGTTTCCCAAGATTCTGCAACACCAGGGATAGTGTTACCGTCCGCATCTTGGTTTACTAGGCCTTCAAGAAGATCGCGAATCACGTGGGATTCTGGAACACCTTGAGATTTATGAGGGTCTATTGTCGCAACTTCTGTACCGTTACCACGCACCAATTCTTGAACAGCAGCAAGTTTTGGCTCTTTAGAATCAGATTTAGCTTCAGGGGCTGGAGCCGGAGCAGGCTCTGCAGCTTGTTTCTCTGCAGGCTTTTCGCCACAACCAGCTAAAGCGAGAGAAAGACCAGCACCAATAAATAAAGCGCGCGTGATTTTATTCTTATACATGCGTAAAACTCCAAATTTTTTCGTTAGCATCCATGACTTCTTTGTAAGGGCCTGGAACGGACAGAGTTTTAGATTTTTTTAGTGCATTTTCTGAGCACAAAAGCCTAAAACCTTACAAAGACTGCGGCACACATTAGCAATCATTGAAGTAATTTGCCATAAAAATGTAGCAAAAAAACCAATAATCCTGACTAAACCACACATATCTAGCAGTAAACTCTAATCAAAAAGTATTCACCAGCCAAATGGAGACCAGAAGCGACATTCCACAGACAAAACTTTCGATTAATCTACATTTAAACCATTTGATAGCATCTTATGCTAGACATTTACATATTATTTAACATTTATGACAAATGAAGTCTAACAAATAATTGTTTATATATTGGGCTAAAAACTTTTATTGTGAAGAATATCACCAGAGCGAGCACGGGTTGTGTTGAAGTCAAATGAGCAGAATTATGAAGATAAGTACAAAAAAAGCTAAGTGCCATTGACACTTAGCTTTTTTCACTAGAATGAGGAGTGGGCTCTATTTTTCCCAACGCAGTGCAGCTTGGTGATCAGTATCGCGCGACTCAATCCAACGATCTTCACTCGTCGTGCGTTCTTTCTTCCAAAATGGTGCTTTGGTTTTCAAGTAGTCCATAATGAACTCGCAAGCATCAAATGCTGCTCCACGGTGTGCACTTGAAACACCAACAAAGACGATTTGATCACCGCTATCCATGTCACCAACGCGATGAATCACGCGTACGCCCAATAATGGCCAACGTGATTCAGCTTGATCGCAAATGTCGCTCAAGCTCTTCTCAGTCATGCCTGGGTAGTGTTCCAAGTGCAAACCAACAACATTATCGCCAAGGTTCATATCTCGAACTTTACCAATGAATGTTACGACAGCACCAGCAGCCTTACCTTCGGATAAACGTTGATATTCGTGATCAACGGAAAAGTCTTCAACTTGTACAGAGACGCGAGGGTCCATCTTAACCTCCGGTTACCGGTGGGAAAAATGCAACTTCATCCCCCGCTTTTACTTCGGTATCAAGTGGGACAATAGATTGATTAACAGCAGCAAGTAGCTTTCCTGGCTCTAAAGCCAAATCCCACTTGCCATTTTTATCAGCGCCCTCTTCCACGAGATGTGCGCGAATCGCTTCAACCGTTTCAAATTGATCATCTAATTCGACACTGTCGATACCAATCAGCTCACGAGTTTGAGCAAAAAAAAGTACTTTAATCATGATTCCACCTTGAAGTGTCCAGATTTTCCACCCGTCTTTTCTAGGAGACGAACTTGACCGATAACCATGTCTTTTTGCACCGCTTTACACATATCGTAAATCGTCAGTGCAGCAACAGAAGCCGCCGTGAGCGCTTCCATTTCTACGCCCGTTTTACCTGCAAGCTTACAAACAGATTCAATACGAACTTTGTTTTCTGACTCAATAGCTTCCAACTGAACTTCGACTTTAGAAAGCAACAGAGGATGACAAAGTGGAATCAAATCCCACGTTTTCTTTGCAGCTTGGATACCAGCAATTCGAGCCGTCGCGAACACATCACCTTTATGATGCTGCCCGGAAACAATCAGTTGCAAGGTTTCTGGGGCCATGTGAATAAATGCTTCTGCACGTGCTTCACGAACCGTTTCAGCTTTTGCAGACACGTCGACCATGTTAGCTTCGCCAGACGCGTTGATATGGGTAAATTGAGTCATTGTTTTTCCTTCGCTTTTAGGAAAGGTTATACAGATAGGTGCGGCATGAAGTTACAAGGGCGATGGCTTGCATCTAACTGCTGCTTGATGATCTTCGTCCAGCCAGTGCGGCACGCGCCTGTTGAACCAGGCATTGCGAAGATAACTGTATGGTTAGCAAAACCTGCAATTGCACGCGATTGGATCGTTGACGTACCAATTTCTTCGTAAGACACCATGCGGAATAACTCACCAAAACCTTCTACTTCTTTATCAAACAGAGGCTTCAGCGCTTCTGGCGTGCTGTCACGTGACGTGAACCCTGTACCACCAGTAATCATGATCGCTTGAACATTGTCGTCCGCAATCCACTGAGAAACAATTGCGCGAATTTTGTACATGTCATCAATAACAATTTGCTTATCGACAACATTGTGACCCGCTTCTTGAGCGTGTTCAACAAGGTAGCGACCAGAGGTATCGTTTTCTTCGGTACGAGTGTCAGATACCGTTAGAACGGCAATATTTGCAGGTTGAAATTTGCTTTCAGCGTGACCCATGTGTTCACCTATTCTCTTTTAACTTTGATACGTTTGGTATCGATTCTAGAAAAGCGAGGGAAAGCTAGCCTATAAATAAGCTTTCCCTACAAAATTTGAGTTGATTTAGCCGCCGATAGACGCCAGATGTGGCGTCATACCCGTATTACCATCGTGCAAGAAGTGGCTCACCGACTTAGTTTGTAACTGCGCTTGGATGCGTTCAATAAGCTCACTTTCTTGCTCATCACATTCCAGTAGATCACGCAGTTCTACACCGTGATCTCCAAACAAACACAGATGCAGCTTACCCATCGCAGAGACGCGTAGTCGGTTGCAGCTCTCACAAAAGTCTTTTTCATAAGGCATGATCAGGCCAATTTCACCCTTGTAATCTGGATGAACAAACACTTGCGCGGGGCCGTCATTATGAGAGCGCACTTTAAGCAGCCAACCGTTTGCAATCAACTGGTTACGAATTGCTACGCCTGACACATGATGCTTATTGAATAAATCATCCATCTCACCCGTTTGCATCAATTCGATGAAGCGCAGTTGGATTGGACGATCTTTTATCCAGTTGAGAAACGCTGGCAGTTCTTGATGGTTAAGATCTTTCATCAAAACCACATTAACTTTGACTTGCTCATAACCAACTTCAAACGCACGCTCGATACCATTCATCACCTCAGTGAACTTATTTTCACCCGTGATTTGATGGAACATGCGCGGATCAAGGCTGTCCACGCTAACGTTGATGTGAGTTAAGCCCGCTTCACGCCAGTCTGCGACTTGCTTCGCCATGCGGTAACCATTGGTCGTCGTTGCAACTTTTTGGATACCAGGCGTCGTCGCCACTGAGTGGATAATGTCGGTAAAATCTTTGCGTAAACTTGGTTCACCGCCAGTAATGCGCACTTTTGACGTGCCACAATCAGCAAACGCTTTTACGACCCGTTTGATTTCAGGAAGAGATAAAAAAGACGAGTTTTTATTGCCCGAAGGCTTATAGCCATCAGGAAGGCAATAGGTACATTTGAAATTACATACGTCGGTCACAGACAGACGCAAGTAATAGAACTTACGATGAAATTTGTCTTCGAATTGTTGCGCCACGGAACACCTTTCCAAACACGGGAGGCATGGCCATTTCCAATCATGCCCTTGTGACAGTACGCCACTGGCTCAAAACGCTTATCCTCGGACTTAGCAATAGTGAGCTCGGAGTTATGGCAACCAGAGATATGAAACCTCTGATAGCTTTGCGGTGTAAAATACTTAATATTTGTACTGGAATCCAGACTTGAGTGATAAAAAACTCTCTAGAGACACAATTTACCGCTAAGTGAGTACCTTTCAAGCACTCCTTGAGATAAATTGTAGCCGTTTTTTACAAGATTATTAGAAGAACGTAATGAATATCTACACGGATAAAAAAGTGGTCGCTGTTGGCGGTGGTCATGGCTTAGGTCGAATGTTGGCCGCACTACGGGATTTTGGCGGCAATGCAACTGGCATTGTCGCCACAACAGACAATGGTGGCTCAACAGGAAGAATTCGTCACTGCCAAGGTGGAATCGCCTGGGGCGACACACGGAACTGCATTAATCAGCTGATCACAGAGCCGTCGATCAGTTCAATGATGTTTGAATATCGCTTCAAAGGTACTGGCGAGCTTGATGGTCATAACCTCGGTAACTTGATGCTTACGGCGCTCGATAACTTATCGGTCAGACCGTTAGATGCCATCAATCTGATTCGAAACATGTTAAAAGTCGACGTTAACATTCTTCCTATGTCTGAACACCCTTCCGATCTTTCCGCGTTATCTGTGGATGGGAAGTGGGTCACGGGAGAAACGAATGTAGACGAGATGAACACCGATTTACGCCGTCTCGATCTATCACCAGAAGTTCCTGCAACTAAAGAAGCAGTGACTGCACTGGCAGAAGCAGACGCTATTATTCTTGGTCCTGGCAGCTTTTTAACCAGCATCATGCCTCCTTTGCTGTTGCCTGAGCTCGGCAAAGCCATTGCCGCCAATGAGAAAGCAAAAGTCATTTTCGTTGCCAACTTGAGCCCGGAGTACGGCCCAGCCGGACGAATGACCATGGCACAAAAATTAGAATGGTGTGAGCGTGCCTGCCAAGGTAGGAAGATAGACGTGGTTCTAGCAGAGGAAACCGAGCAAGAAGTCTTGAGCCAGTGGAATGTAGTGACGGAATCGTTAGCTTCGTCGAACCGAGATTGGCGTCACGACCGAGATAAACTCAAGCTCGCTATTGAAAGCCAGCTAAGGCTTTCGATTTAAAAAAACGCCCTCTAAAGCTAGGGGATAGCTTCAAGTTTACTCGCTGTCAACAATGAAAAAACCCTTCACGTACGTGAAGGGTTTTGTGTAAGAGCCTCATCAGAACAATGCATTACTGCTGCCAATCACGATAAGCGTCGCGTGTTTCGTGCAAAAGATCGAACATCGTTTTTAACTCGTCTGACTCTTCAGCTAACTCACCTGCTTTGGCTTTTTTATCTATCGACATCGCCAATTGACAAAGACGGTCTGCTCCAAAGCTCGCTGCACTGCTTTTTAACGCGTGACTGATTTCTTTGAGGTAACGCAATCTCTCTGTCCCTTGAAACTGAGATAAATTCTCTATGTAGGTATCCATCTCCCCTAAGAAAATATCGAGTAAAACAGGAACATTATCACTGCCAATCTCCATCGACAGTTCATCGATTTTTTGCTGATTTAATACATTCACACTCATACTTTTTGCCGCTCTTCCTTGCCATTCCAAGCCTGTAACTTGCGGTAAATCGTCGACGGACTGACATCAAGGTATCCCGCCGCTCGGGGGATATTGCCATCACACGCTTCAATCGCTTGCTCTATCGCCATTTTTTCTGTCATCCACAACGGCATAATCTCAGACGCAGTCATCACTTTCGGCTCAATGAATTTCGCCACAGAAGACGGACGGTCAAGCGGTTGATTCAGCGGTGGCGGTAACATATCCAACGTGATTTCTTTACCGTTGTTTAGAACAACGATATTGCGCAGCACGTTTTGTAACTGACGAACGTTGCCTGGCCACTCATAGCTATTAAATCGATCGATTACATCAGGCGCAAAACGCACGAAGCTTTTTCCTTCTTCGTGCGACATATAGCCTAACAGTGAGTATGCAATTTCAATGACATCTTCACCTCGTTCACGTAAAGGTGGCAAATGCAAAGGAATGACATACAAACGATAGTACAAATCTTCACGGAATCGACCTTCTTGTACCTCTTTCCATGGGTCACGGTTAGTTGCACAAACAAAGCGAACATCCACGCTCTTCATTTTTGAAGAGCCCACTTTTTGGAACGTGCCGGTTTGAATAAATCGTAGCAATTTGGTTTGCAAATCTAAGTCCATCTCACACAGTTCATCAAGGAAAAGTGTGCCACCATCCGCTAATTCCGCTGCACCCTGACGATCATTTGCGGCGCCGGTAAAAGCACCTTTCACGTGACCAAACAGTTCACTCTCAATCAAATCTTTTGGAATTGCAGCACAGTTAATCGCAATAAAAGGCTTGTCACCACGCTTGCTTGCCGCATGGATTGCCTCGGCGCATACCTCTTTACCCGTACCACTTTCACCAGTGATGAAGATGCTCGCTTTACTGCTCGCTGCTGAATCAATCGTACGGTAGACCTGTTGCATAGTTTGGCTGCTGCCAATAAAGCCTTGATAACTTTGATTACCCGGGTTATCAGCCTCGTTTTTTAACTTAGTCGCTTTACGAATCGCATTGTTAACCGTGACACGTAAGCGGTCAGCTTCACACGGTTTGATCAAAAAGTCTTGAGAGCCATGACGCATTGCTTCTACCGCGGTATCGATAGAACCGTGAGCGGTCATAAAAATAATAGGTACGTCTGGATGACTCTTTTTAACAGCGTGTAAAACGTCCATCCCCGTCATATCTGGCAGACGAAGATCGAGCAGAATAAGATCTGGAATTCTATGGTTGAGACTTTCAATGGCATCCCTACCTGTACCGACAATATTGATATCTATACCAAGTGGTGTCAGGTATGAGCGGTACAGTGCCGCAACAGATGCGGTATCCTCAACCATTAAAAGGTAACGAGATTTAGGACCTTCAGATTTTTGTTGCATAACCTAGCTAATATTTTGTTGTGTTTTAAACAATAATCGCATTACGCTTTGCATTTTGCAAATAACATTAGCTAAATTATGGGTAAAAGAAAGGATTCAAAAATAATATCAATTATTTAAAAAATGGCATAAACCATGCTGATAGTTTAGTGACCCCTCGGGTCACCTAGCCAACTGACGTTGTTAGTGAACGTGATGTTCACAAAACAAGCCAATAGACCCGACTGCCTATTGGCTTCTTTTTTTTGCAAGCAATCTAAAACACTTGGCTAAGCTAGATCATTAAGCTTATTTTTAACTATTTGCGATGAACTGCGCTCTTAGTTTTTCAATCTCGTCACGCTTTTGCGCCGCCAATTCAAACTCTAAATCTTGCGCGTGCTGATACATTGCCGCCTCAAGTCGACTGATTTCTTTTTCCAACTGCTGAGGAGACATGACCTCGTATGTTTGCGAAGGCTCCGCCACTTTCGACAACGGTACCTGTTTAGTATTACGCTGACGTTTAGACTTGGTAATATCGCCCAATTCCATAATATCTTTGATATTTCGTTTGAGCGCTTGCGGCGAAATACCTATTTCTTCGTTGTACGCTTTCTGCTTCTCGCGGCGGCGGTTGGTTTCATCCATCGCCTTTTTCATGGAGTTGGTGATTCGGTCAGCATACAAGATCGCCTTACCTTCAAGATTTCGCGCAGCACGACCAATGGTCTGAATCAGTGAACGCTCGGAGCGCAAGAAGCCCTCTTTATCTGCATCCAATATTGCAACCAGCGAAACTTCAGGCATGTCCAAGCCTTCTCGTAGCAAGTTAATTCCCACCAGCACGTCAAACTCGCCAAGACGAAGATCGCGGATGATCTCCACACGTTCTACGGTATCAATATCTGAGTGTAAGTAACGTACCCTAACATCATGTTCGTGCAAGTACTCAGTGAGATCTTCGGCCATCCGTTTGGTCAATGTTGTCACTAGAACTCGCTCATCTTTAGCAGAACGGAGACGAATTTCAGACAACAAGTCGTCTACTTGGGTCGCTACTGGGCGAACTTCCAATTCTGGGTCAAGCAAGCCTGTTGGACGAACAACTTGATCCGCCACATCGCCTGAAGATTTTTCTAGTTCATAATTTCCTGGCGTCGCAGAGACAAAAATCGTCTGCGGTGCTAACGCTTCAAACTCTTCAAACTTGAGGGGACGATTATCTAACGCAGAAGGTAAGCGAAAACCAAACTCTACCAGCGTTTCTTTACGAGAGCGGTCACCTTTATACATGGCACCAATCTGCGGCACCGTCACGTGGGATTCATCGATGATCAACAAACCGTCATGAGGCAAGTAATCAAACAATGTCGGTGGCGGCTCGCCTTCCGAGCGTCCGCTGAGATAGCGAGAATAGTTTTCGATACCTGAGCAAAAACCTAACTCATTCATCATCTCGATATCGAATTGAGTCCGCTGGCTAATACGCTGTTCTTCCAGTAGCTTGTTGTTGTCTAGAAGCTGTTTTTTGCGTACTTCTAATTCAACCTTAATATTTTCGATCGCTTCAAGAATGCGATCTCTTGGTGTCACGTAGTGCGTCTTAGGGTAAATAGTGTAGCGTGGTAAATCTCGCTGTTTCACCACACCAGTCAATGGATCAAAAACACTGATGCAGTCAATTTCATCATCAAACATTTCGACACGAACTGCGTCTTGGTCAGATTCCGCTGGAAAGATATCAATCACTTCGCCACGAACCCGAAACTGTCCTCGCTCAAATGCCACGTCATTTCTCGAATATTGTAGCTCTGCCAAACGTCGTAGCATGTCCCGTTGATCAATCACGTCACCACGACGTAAATGCAACATCATTTGCAAGTAAGATTCTGGGTCACCCAAACCATAGATAGCAGAAACAGACGCAACGATAATCGCGTCTTTACGTTCCAATAGTGCTTTCGTTGCGGAAAGGCGCATTTGCTCTATGTGAGCGTTAACCGATGCGTCTTTTTCAATGAAAGTATCCGTCGTCGGGACATAAGCTTCAGGCTGGTAGTAATCGTAGTAGGAAACAAAGTACTCCACCGCATTATTGGGAAAGAATGATTTCATCTCGCCATATAATTGCGCTGCGAGCGTTTTGTTTGGCGCAAGTAATATTGCAGGTCGCTGGGCTTGAGCGATAACATTCGCTAGTGTGAACGTTTTACCCGATCCCGTTACCCCCAATAGTGTTTGATGTGCCAGTCCAGCATCGAGCCCCTCAAGCAGCTGCTTGATCGCTCCCGGCTGGTCACCCGATGGCTGATAATCGGAGACCAATTCATAGACTTTACTCATACCCTTCCTCAACTTTACTGCGCTTTGGCTGTATATATATACACCTTAGCCAATGAAATCTACGTCTATCGAAAATTTACCCACCATTGTTAATAAATTTTCTTGTTTGTCTAGAATGCTGTAGCCATACAAAACCGACTCTGATATAGTACTTCGCCCTAGCTGAAGAGCCACACCCATTCTTCACATTGCAATTTCCACAACTTTTCCCCAAAAATTGGCCTAAACACTCTTTATCCCCAAAAGCTAGATTTTTATCCACCTTGAATACATTTTGCTTAACATCAATAAATCTATGTTTTAATTGCATATTCTCTGTATAACTCTGATTAAAAATTCACTAAATAAAAACCAGGTTGCATATAAAAGATCTTTACTCAGATCTCATCAACATAGTTATCCACAAAATTAGTGGATAAGTAACCTCACCCCTTTACTGACAAGCAGTACAGAAAAGTAAAGCCCTTCCCCCAATATTTTTTGCTAAAAATGTATTTTTTTACTGTTGACAGTAGTTTGGCTGCTCGGTAAGATTCGTTCCGCTTTCAAGCAAAGCAATTCCTCCTTAGCTCAGTTGGTAGAGCGACGGACTGTTAATCCGCAGGTCGCTGGTTCGAGCCCAGCAGGAGGAGCCAAATTCCAGAAAAGTCGTGTCGCAAGACACGGCTTTTTTCGTTTTGAAATAAAAAACTTCTTTCACCATCAATATCTCAAGTGACGACTTAAAATTACTCGCTAAATGTCATTCCCGCCTTCTGAGCAAAAGATTCTTTGAGGAAAGACAGCACAAGCGTCTTTGTAAAATCCATTCAGCAAGCTGTTCAATTTCTTATTGATTCATCAAAATACCTCACATAGACGACTATTTTTCCATCGTGTATGTAAAACCACATCGTTCACTGGTTGTTATTGGTGTCACAAAACACGATAATATCAAGATCGGATTTTAAGAACGTAATAACTATGACCGAATATGTTTTGTTGTTGGTCGGCACTGTGCTGGTGAACAACTTTGTACTGGTGAAGTTTTTGGGCCTCTGTCCTTTTATGGGTGTGTCCAAAAAACTGGAAACAGCAATAGGTATGGGCTTAGCGACAACTTTTGTGCTAACGCTCGCGTCAGTGTGTGCGTATTTAGTGGAAAGCTACATTCTTCGTCCACTGGGTATTGAGTACCTTCGAACCATGAGTTTTATTTTGGTGATAGCCGTTGTGGTGCAGTTCACCGAAATGATTGTGCACAAAACAAGTCCAACACTTTATCGCTTGCTTGGTATTTTCTTACCGCTGATCACTACAAACTGCGCGGTATTAGGCGTCGCGCTTCTTAATATTAATGAGAACCATAACTTTATCGAATCGATTATCTACGGCTTCGGCGCCGCTGTTGGTTTCTCATTGGTGTTGATACTTTTTGCATCCATGCGTGAGCGCATAGCTGCCGCCGACGTACCAGTGCCTTTTAAAGGTGCATCGATTGCAATGATTACAGCGGGTTTAATGTCACTAGCCTTTATGGGCTTTACAGGTTTGGTGAAGTAAACAATGAGTACGATTTTAATTGCGATCATCGCGTTAGCGGTTCTTGCTGCGATTTTCGGCGCGATACTTGGTTTTGCTTCTATTCGCTTCAAAGTCGAGGCAGACCCAATTGTGGATCAAATCGACGCAATCTTACCTCAAACTCAATGCGGTCAATGTGGCTATCCTGGTTGCCGCCCTTATGCTGAAGCGATTGCAAATGGCGACCACATCAACAAATGTCCACCTGGCGGTCAGGCAACAATCGAAAAGCTCGCCGACTTAATGGGTGTTGAGCCAGAAGAATCTGCGCACGATCTCGACAACAAAATTCCAACCGTTGCGTTTATCCATGAAGATATGTGCATTGGCTGTACTAAGTGTATTCAAGCGTGTCCAGTGGATGCAATTGTAGGCGGAACCAAAGCGGTTCATACCGTAATTAAAGACGAATGTACGGGGTGTGACTTATGTGTTGCACCATGTCCAACTGATTGTATTGAAATGATTCCTGTGGCAACCACCACGGAAAGCTGGAAGTGGCAACTTAACTCCATTCCAGTACTCAACATTACGGATGCTGCCGACGATGCAGCGAACGTGAAAGATTCAATTAAGTAAGGTTTCGCATGTTGTCTTTGATTGAACAAATTCGTACAGGCTCGCTTTGGGATTTCCCTGGTGGTGTGCATCCGGCAGAAAACAAAAAGCAGTCCAACAAAACTGAGCTCGTTCACGCGGCTATCCCATCAGAAATTGTATTACCGCTAAAACAGCACATTGGTAAGGCTGGTAACTTATTGGTTGCCGAAGGTGACCACGTATTAAAAGGTCAGCCATTAACGCAATCCGAAACTGGTTTTACCGTTCCAGTGCATGCTCCTACATCGGGTACGATCACCGCAATTGAGCCTAGAACCGTTGCTCACCCTTCAGGTCTGAGTGAACTCTGTGCGGTCATTACACCTGATGGTAACGATACATGGTGTGACAGAAAACCCGTCGCGGATTACAAACAAGAAACACCTGACGCACTGATCGATATTATTCGTCTCGCAGGCATTTCAGGTATGGGTGGCGCAGGTTTCCCTACCGCAAAAAAAATCCAATCAGGTTTTGCTCGCACAGAGATTCTTATCGTCAACGCAGCTGAGTGTGAGCCATACATCACATCAGATGACAAGCTCATGCAAGAGCATGCCGAAGAGCTCATCCAAGGTATCGAGATTGTCGAACATATCCTGACACCAAAGCTCACGATTATTGGTATTGAAGATAACAAACCAGAGGCAATCAAAGCGTTAGAAGCTGCGGCTCTAAACAAAGATATCGTCATTCGCGTTATCCCGACTAAATACCCTTCTGGTGGTGAAAAACAGCTGATCAAAATTTTGACCAATAAAGAAGTACCAAGCGGCGCAATCCCAGCCGATATTGGTATTTTGGTTCAAAATGTCGGTTCTCTTTACTCAATCAAACGCGCAATCATCGATGGTGAACCGATGATAAAACGCGTGGTGACTCTCACCGGTAAAACATTCAAACAACCACGCAATGTTTGGGCATTATTAGGTACACCAGTACAGGCGTTATTGGATGAGTTTGGCTATAAAGCCGATAAGAAGTTACAACGTTTAATCATGGGTGGACCAATGATGGGCTTCACCCTTCCCCACTCTCAAGTGCCGATTACCAAGACAGCAAACTGTATCCTTGCTCCGACTCGTCGTGAGATCTCTCCGCACCAACATGAGATGGAATGTATTCGCTGTAGCCAATGTGCTGAAGCTTGCCCTGCTTCACTGCTACCTCAGCAACTGCAATGGCATGCAAAAGCTGAAGAGTATGACAAACTCGAAGAACTAAACTTAAAGGATTGTATCGAGTGCGGTGCTTGTGCGTTTGTGTGTCCAAGTGAAATTCCTCTCGTACAGTATTACCGCCAAGCAAAAGCGGAAATTCGCACCAGAACACAAGAAGCGGAAGCTGCGGAGCGAGCGAAGCTGCGTTTTGAAGAGAAGAAAGCGCGTATGGAACGCGAAAAAGCAGAACGTGAAAATCGCTTTAAGAAAGCAGCCGATCAGCGCCGTAAAGACATGAAATCTTCTGGTGGTGATGATGCGATTGCAGCAGCGATCGCACGAGTGAAAGCTCAGAAGACAGAAACAACAGAAAAAGCAGAGCCAGCCGTTAAACCTGCCGTCGCTGCAGCCATTGCCAAAGCGAAGGCAAAACAGGCCGCAGCCGCTAAAGCAGGCTCTAGTGAACCTGATAACTCAGAAATGGCAAAACTGCGCGAAGAACGCAAACGTCTAGCCCGCGAACGTAAAGCACAAAAAGAGCAAGGCGAAACGCCAGACAACAACGCTGATGATAAGAAATCGGCAGTTGCAGCAGCCATCGCCCGAGCTAAAGCGAAAAAAGCTCAACAAGAAGAATCAACCGAAACAATAGAAGCTCAAGCATCTGCTGAGAAAACCGACGATCCGAAGAAAGCCGCCGTTGCTGCTGCCATTGCACGTGCCAAAGCACGTAAAGCGAAACAAGCAGACTCAACTGAAGCGGAAGAAGCTGAATCACCTGCCGAACAAACCGACGATCCGAAAAAAGCCGCCGTGGCTGCTGCGATTGCACGTGCCAAAGCGCGTAAAGCGAAGCAAGCAGACTCAACTGAAGCGGAAGAAGCTGAAGCACCTGCTGAGCAAACCGACGATCCGAAAAAAGCCGCAGTTGCTGCTGCCATTGCACGCGCTAAGGCTCGTAAAGCGAAACAAGCAGACTCAACTGAAGCGGAAAAAGCTGAAGCACCTGCTGAGCAAGCTGAAGATCCGAAAAAAGCCGCGGTTGCTGCTGCCATTGCGCGAGCCAAAGCGCGTAAAGCTAAGCAAGAAGAACCAGCCGAAACGGTAGAAGCTGAAACGCCTGATGAACAAACTGAAGATCCGAAGAAAGCCGCGGTTGCTGCTGCCATTGCGCGTGCCAAAGCGCGTAAAGCTAAGCAAGAAGAACCAGCCGAAACGGTAGAAGCTGAAACGCCTGCTGAACAAGCTGAAGATCCGAAAAAAGCGGCTGTCGCTGCGGCTATTGCGCGTGCCAAAGCGCGTAAAGCTAAGCAAGAAGAACCAGCCGAAACGTTAGAAGCTGAAACGCCTGCTGAACAAACTGAAGATCCGAAAAAAGCGGCTGTCGCTGCTGCTATTGCGCGCGCGAAGGCTCGCAAAGCGCAGCAAGAAGCTAATAAAAATAATACTGAGGAGAACGAGTAGTGTCGTTTTTTATTGCCAGTTCACCGCATACCCACAGCCGTCGTAGTACACCTGACTTAATGAAATGGGTGGCACTTTGTGCTCTCCCAGGTTTAGCGGCTCAGACCTACTTCTTTGGGTGGGGAACGCTTATTCAGCTGATTTTTGCCATCGCAGTCGCTGTATCACTTGAAGCCTTAGTTATGGTCTTCCGTAAACGTTCGCCGATGCGAGCACTACGTGATAACAGTGCGATCGTTACCGCTTGGTTATTAGCCGTGGCTATCCCACCATGGTCTCCGTGGTGGATTATGGTGATCGGACTTATTTTCGCGATCGTAATCGCTAAACACCTATATGGTGGCCTTGGTCAAAACTTATTCAATCCTGCCATGGTCGCTTATGTGGTTTTGTTGATCTCATTCCCAGTGCAAATGACGAGTTGGAGTGCCCCGACGTCACTCATACCTGATCACGTAAATTTTGCAGATACACTCTCTTTAATTTTTACGGGCTATGATTACGACGGCTTATCGCTTCAGCAAGTTCGAACGGGGGTTGACGGTGTGACAATGGCGACGCCACTTGATGCATTTAAGACCGGCATTCATACAGGTGCAACCCCAAGCGAAGTACTGTCGCAGCCAATATTCGATGGATTAGCTGGCATTGGTTGGCAATGGGTAAATCTTGCCTACTTACTTGGTGGTTTAGTGATGATCAAAAAACGTATCATCCAATGGTATATCCCCGTAGGCTTCCTAGCGAGCCTGACGCTATTTAGCCTCGTGTTCAGCTTGCTGACCCCAGGGGAAACTGCGTCGCCAATCTTCCACTTGTTATCAGGTGCAACCATGCTTGGCGCATTCTTTATTGCAACCGATCCCGTGTCGGCGTCTACCACCGTTAAAGGACGTTTGATCTTTGGCGCGCTTATTGGTGCTTTGGTCTTTATCATTCGCAGTTGGGGCGGCTTCCCTGATGGTGTTGCATTCGCAGTGTTACTTGCAAATATGTGTGTGCCACTGATCGATTACTACACCAAACCTAGAACTTACGGTCACTGAGGTAAACATGTTAACCGCTATTAGAAAAAATGGTCTGACACTTGCGATCTTTGCCTGTGCAACAACCGGATTAGTCGCCTTTACTCAGTACCTAACAAAAGACCAAATCAAGATACAAGAACAACAACAATTGCTTTCTGTTTTGAATCAAGTCATTCCAGAAAACATGCATGACAACGCACTCACGCAAGCCTGCACTATGGTCACGTCACCAGAACTGGGGACATTGCGTGCGATGCCAGCCTACCTCGCCACAAAGAATGGTGAACCGACAGCAATCGCAATAGAATCCATCGCGCCAGATGGCTACAATGGTGAGATAAAAGTTATTACTGGGATTGACAATCAGGGCAATATTTTGGGGACACGCGTCTTAAGCCATCAAGAAACCCCTGGCCTGGGCGACAAAATTGATCTTCGTGTCACCGACTGGATCCTGAGCTTTACGGGCAAACAAGTCACGGAAAGTAACTGGAACTCATGGAAAGTTCGTAAAGATGGTGGTGATTTCGATCAATTTACTGGTGCAACGATCACGCCTAGAGCCGTCGTAAAAGTGGTGCGAAATACCGTTAACTACGTAAACCAATCTCGTGAAGACATTCTTAGCCAGCCTTTGGGCTGTGAAGGAGAGCAGTAATGAGTGAAAATAAATTGCTGATGAAAAACGGTATGTGGAGCAATAACCCTGCTCTCGTACAGCTGCTGGGTCTGTGTCCACTACTAGCGGTTTCTTCCACGATAACCAATGCCTTAGGTCTTGGTATTGCAACCTTATTAGTGCTGGTCGGCTCCAACGTCACGGTTTCTCTTATTCGTAATTACGTACCAAAAGAGATCCGCATTCCTGTGTTCGTGATGATCATTGCCTCTCTCGTTACCTGTGTTCAGTTATTGATGAATGCCTATGCGTATGGTTTATACCTATCTCTTGGTATCTTTATTCCTCTGATTGTAACCAACTGCATCATTATTGGTCGAGCTGAAGCATATGCTTCAAAAAATGATGTTGCGCCTGCAGCATTAGACGGTTTATGGATGGGGCTTGGTATGACAAGCGTTTTGGTCGTGCTAGGTGCCATGCGTGAGTTAATTGGTAATGGCACACTATTCGACGGGGCAGATCTGCTATTAGGAGACTGGGCATCCGCTCTCCGCATTCAAGTTTTCCAATTTGACAACAGCTTTCTGCTAGCGCTTCTTCCACCCGGTGCATTTATCGGTGTTGGTCTGTTGATAGCGCTTAAAAATGTCATAGATAATTCAGTCCAGGCACGTCAACCAAAAGAAGAAAAACCAACCATAGAACGTGCTCGCGTCACCAACGCATAACAAAATAAGGCTCTGTCATAGGAGCCTTTTTCATAAACCGCAGAGACGGTATTGGAAGTCAGCAATGAACAAAATAAAAAGAATCGAAATTCTTGAGCGATTACGAGAAAACAATCCGAATCCTCAAACTGAGCTTAACTGGAGCTCCCCTTTTGAACTGCTAATCGCGGTATTACTATCAGCGCAAGCAACCGATGTAAGTGTCAATAAAGCCACCGACAAGCTTTTCCCTGTCGCTAATACACCGAAAAGTATTCTCGATTTGGGAGTTGATGGCTTAAAAGAATACATAAAGACCATCGGTTTATTTAACTCAAAAGCAGAAAACACTATCAAGACTTGTAAGATCTTGTTGGAAAAACACAATGGTGAAGTTCCTGAAGATCGTGCAGCGTTAGAAGCGCTACCAGGCGTAGGTCGCAAGACCGCAAACGTCGTGCTCAACACCGCTTTTGGTTGGCCAACCATTGCCGTCGATACGCACATTTATCGCGTGTCGAATCGTACTAAGTTTGCAATGGGCAAAACGGTTGATGATGTCGAGCAAAAGCTATTAAAAGTTGTGCCAAAAGAGTTCAAACTCGATGTGCACCACTGGCTCATTCTTCATGGCCGCTACACGTGCTTGGCGAGAAAGCCTCGCTGCGGTAGCTGCATTATTGAAGATTTGTGCGAATATAAAGAGAAAGTATATCCAGATAGCTAACGCTATTTGAAAATCAAAGCTAGGAGCAAAAAATGTCAAATGGTCGAATTCTCCACACTATGCTTCGCGTAGGTGATCTAGACAAATCCATCAAGTTTTACACTGAAGTTATGGGCATGCAGTTGCTTCGTACGAACGAGAATAAAGAGTACGAATACACACTGGCGTTTCTTGGCTACGGTGACGAATCCCAAGGTGCTGTGATCGAGCTAACTTACAACTGGGGTAAAACTGAATATGACCTAGGTACTGCTTTTGGTCATATCGCCATTGGTGTTGATGATATCTACACAACTTGCGACGCTATCAAAGCGGCGGGCGGTAATGTGACGCGTGAACCAGGTCCAGTAAAAGGCGGAAGCACGCACATTGCATTCGTAAAAGACCCAGATGGTTATATGATTGAGCTTATCCAAAACAAGCAAGCTTCAGCTGGTCTTGAAGGCTAAGCGGCACTTCTAATAATCACTTGTACTGCAAGTTGAACATCGATTACAGGCAGGTCTGCGATCTGCCTGTCCTTTTATAAACAAAACACTTTACTTGATAATAATTATCGTTTAGTTTTGTTCGCAACTTCGAGATGCGGGATTACGATAATGATCAGTGAATGGGAAAAACACACACTTCTAGCCGATACGGCACTTCAACTAGATGACCCTGTTCGCAGCATTCTTCATTACCAGCAAGCCCTAAGCCTGAGTGAAGATATTAGCGAATGTGTGGAAATTGAAGCAGACGAGCGATTATTAATTTCTGTGATTTCTTGTCATAACTTAGCTCAGTTCTGGCGTTGGGCCGGAGACACTGACTATGAACTCAAATACCTTCAGCTGGCTTCAGAGAAAGTCTTAACACTCATCCCACAATGCCCAAATAAAGAATGTGCAAGCTTTATCGACTCAATAGGATGTTGCACTAAAGCATTAATAGACTTCATGAAACGTCATCCTAATCCGGCTATTGCCAAACAGGTTGAAAAAATAGATACCGCAACCAATTGCGAAGTCATTGCCAAATTCCGCTTAAACTAACATCCAAATTATACAGCCGGAATCACCGAAAGGTACTTGGCAAAATCCCATTAAAATATTATTAACAACGTCAGTAAATCAAAAACGCCGAAGCTTTGAGCTTCGGCGTTTTTATATGCATTAGACTTGGGTTCGCCCTAGAGATATTACGACTCGGCGGTTTTTGTCTTTTCCTATTGGCGAGCCATTATCTGCAATAGGACGACGCTTGCCGTACCCTTGCACTTGAATTCGATCTTCCGGTAGCCCTAGAGACTGAAAATAATCACGAAGTGACTCTGCACGTCGCTCAGACAAACTTTGGCTCGCACTTTTGCCATCGGTTGAATCGGTGTACGTCGCCACCAGCACGAGATCGATATCTTGATTATGTCGGATATAATCTGCAATTTGTGATAAACGCTTTTTGGAAGCCTTGGTTAACTGATCGCCTTGTCTTTCGTAGTGCAAAATCGTAAAGGCAATGTCTTCAAAACTGTATTTCAATAAATTGGAAATACAGTCGCTAAACGCGTTGTACTTATTTTGAAACAGCACGGATGACAATGCGACTTCAATCCTCTGATCTCGGCTCTGCCAATCCTGATAACTAAAGGTCGGATAACGCCCTTTTTCCAGCTCAGACAAAATGCCCCATGCTGTTTGCCCTCCGACATAACCATCAAACTGTTTAAAAAACTTTAGGTTTGTAATTCGATCGGCGTGTTCACCTGGTCGCCAAGGTGGCGGCATAGAGATGAGACTGACGTTACGTGTTTCTCCCATCGGACGACGCATTTTTAACTCAAAGTCTAAATTGATTTTTTTATTCGCACGAGATGAAAATACCGCATCTCCAAAACTTGGAATAGGGTGAACAAGTTGGCATTCTAACGGTGTGTTGACCACCATTTCCCATTGAGATTGCTGTGGAGTGGCAACATAACGTTTGCCCATCACAGCAAAACTGCTTGTGCTAAACAACGAAAATACAACGCCACTGGTAATCAGCCATTTCTTCATCTAAGTACTGTCTCTTAAACGGCAGTCTGTTGCCGTCAATTTGAATCAATAAAACCACTTCACCTGGCATGCAAAAACCTCGCCAACGTGCGAAATATCGTGATATTACGATTAACGTTAATCATGGTAACTCAATCACCCGAAATGCGATCGAGCGTATTGATGAGATGCAAAATAGAATTCCGTTTTTCTCCTAAATTGCGGTTTTTCTCGTCGGTATAATCTGCAATAATGCAGCCTTCGTCACACAAAAATAAGCCGACATGACAATAGAAAATGAAGCTCTGACCTTGAAAAAACGCTTTCGTGGTTATTTCCCTGTGGTAGTAGACGTTGAGACCGCAGGTTTCAATGCTCAAACTGATGCACTTTTAGAAATTTGCGCCGTTACGTTAAAAATGGACGAAGATGGCGTGTTGCATCCGGCCTCCACCATTCATTTTCATGTTGAGCCATTTGAGGGCGCTAACTTAGAAAAAGAAGCGCTAGAATTCAATGGTATTCGTGACCCATATAGCCCTCTTCGTGGTGCAGTTTCTGAGCAAGAAGCGTTAAAAGAGATTTATAAACTTATTCGCAAAGAACAAAAAGCCGCAGATTGCTCGCGCGCAATTATGGTTGCCCATAACGCAGCATTCGACTTAGGTTTTGTAAATGCAGCCAATGAGCGCTGTAAACTAAAAAGAGTCCCTTTTCATCCCTTTGCTACTTTTGACACGGCAACATTGAGTGGCCTTGCTTATGGTCAAACGGTTCTCGCGAAAGCATGCAAAACGGCCGGGATGGAATTCGATAATCGTGAAGCACACTCAGCGCTTTACGATACACAAAAAACAGCAGAATTATTCTGCGGTATTGTCAACAAATGGAAGGCCCTCGGCGGTTGGCCGCTTGTTGATGAAGAATAATAAGTAAACACAACATATTAGGAAAAGTATGAATCCTGTCGTTATATCAGTGTGCGTCATGCTCGTGTTAGCATTGATGCGCGTAAACGTGGTGGTTGCCCTCACGTTTAGTGCCATCGTTGGTGGCCTTGTCGCAGGCATGAGCCTTGGAGACACAGTTGCCGCGTTCGAAAGTGGTTTAGGTGGCGGTGCGACTATCGCTCTGAGCTACGCAATGTTAGGCACTTTCGCCGTTGCTATCTCTAAATCTGGCATCACGGACCTACTGGCTAAAAGTGTTATCAAGCGCTTAAATGGTAAAGAAAACTCGGCGTCAACTACCGGGTTAAAGTACGCGGTGTTAGTCGCGCTCGTTCTTGTCACTATGTCATCTCAGAACGTAATTCCGGTCCATATCGCCTTTATTCCAATTTTGATTCCACCTCTTTTGGGCGTATTTGCGAAACTTAAGCTCGATCGACGTTTGGTCGCGTGTGTTCTTACCTTTGGTTTGATCACACCTTACATGATCTTACCTGTTGGTTTCGGCGGTATTTTCTTAAATAACATTCTATTAAAGAATCTACATGACAACGGTTTGGAAAACGTGGTTGCAAGCCAAGTTCCAACTGCAATGTTACTGCCAGGTGCTGGTATGTTGTTTGGTCTATTGCTGGCAATCTTTGTTAGCTACCGTAAACCACGCATCTACGAAGAAACGGAGTTGACTGTCGTTCACGAGACAGATCATGCTATCAATAAAAAGCACATCTTGGTGGCCGCTCTTGGTATTGTCGCCGCATTGGGTGTTCAACTTTACACCGGCTCAATGATTATTGGTGCTCTAGCTGGCTTTATGGTGTTTACTTTTGGCGGTGTGATTGCCTGGAAAGAAACGCACGATGTCTTCACAAAAGGCGTGCATATGATGGCTATGATTGGTTTCATCATGATCGCTGCCGCAGGTTTTGCTGCGGTAATGAAGCAAACAGGTGGCGTTGAGACATTAGTACAGTCTCTCTCTACCAGCATTGGTGATAATAAGCCGCTTGCTGCGCTATTAATGCTAATTGTTGGTCTGTTGGTAACAATGGGTATCGGTTCATCGTTTTCAACCATTCCAATCTTGGCGACAATCTACGTTCCACTCGCGTTGGCATTTGGTTTTTCGCCAATGGCAACAATCGCGCTAGTTGGTACTGCTGCCGCTTTGGGTGATGCAGGCTCTCCTGCTTCTGACTCTACATTAGGCCCTACATCTGGTCTAAATGCCGACGGCCAGCATGAGCACATTTGGGAAACGGTTGTTCCAACCTTTATCCACTACAACATTCCACTGATCATCTTTGGTTGGATTGCTGCAATGGTGCTTTAGTACCGTTGTTTGATGGATATTCTTAGTTACGAAAAAGCCGCTCATTGAGCGGCTTTTTGTTATTTGAAATCGCGATTATTGCGCTGGCATATTGTCAATAATACGCTCACGTATCAGTTTCAAGGTAGGCTCTGTTGACAGATAATCCACGGCAATCGGGAAATAAGCGTCGTTAATTTGAAGAACCAAGCTAGGGTAAGAATCCACGCCTAGGCTCTTTGCAAGACTCAGTTGATCTTGGAACACACCTTCTAAGAAAGAGCCGTCCATATCGTTCTTGAACTGCTGAACATTCAAACCAATTTCTTTAGCTAGCTGCAAGTGAGTCGCTTCTTCATGAGGAGGCATCGCACGTAAATAATACGCATGTTGAATCGCTTCTAGCATCTGCTCATAAGAATCTTGAAAGCCCGCAGCGATAACTGCGCGACAAGATTGGTAAGTGCTTCTTACTGGCGTACAAAGCTTCCAGAAATCGTAGTTAAACTTGGTGCCCAACTGATGCTCAATCTGCTTCCAAATACCTTCGAGTTTTTGTTGCATCTCTGGTGGCATCGGCAAACTAGTATCTGGCGCAAGACCCACCACCACATACTCAAACTGAATAACGCCTGGCAGTTGCTGCTTCAATTTATCAAGCGTCGGTTTGTAACCCCAACACCAACTGCACATTGGGTCATGCACGTAGTAAAGCTTTATATCCACTTTAATAATTAAACCTTTAAAATCATTTAGTTAAATCAAACAAAAACATTAAGTGGCGATGAAGTGGCGACACATTTAAATCTAATTGCTTGGTTTAGACTTCGAAGTTAACGAGCTGTCCGGCAAACCCGGCAAAGAAGCAGGCTTTGGCTCTTCTCATGCACTCCCCACGAAAACAGCGATTTCTTACCGTTAACTTCAAAGTCATTTCAAAATCTCAGAGTAATTATACAGTCTCATAAATTGAAAAACTTATTTATCTTGGCAATTCACCTTCAAGCCTGTCTATACAAGGCTTCGTAAGCTTCACAATTGATCGTCTCTTTCTTCTTTTGATCGTCTTCATTTATGACGAAAAACACACTCACTCCATTATTTTCAAACACTTACCAATCGCCACCTGATCTTTCCAGATCATTAAAATTGCAATTTCCTGAAATTCTTTTCAACTTTTGACATTTCTAAAATGGCTCTAGAAGCGATTCTTAGAGGTCTTGGGGATTCTCGAACCCCGCTATGGCTAAGGCTTCGCTTGATATCTACCGTGTTACGTAAGCAGCTGAATTTCGACATTTGAGAATTGCGAAAAAACCAGATCGAAAAGCGCGCAGGTGGGGAGGAGGAGTGCGGATTCCGTCACCCAGAGGCTGCTTTACGTCACAGTTCTTTCCTGCCCGTGGTTTAGCCGCATCGTGCGCGGAGTTAAGGCAAGATGGTCCAGATAAAAGAAATGCGCCCTTGGTGGGCGCATGGTATGGCTAGAATCGGTTTCTAGATTATTGGATGCTCTCCGGCAGAACTGCCACTCGATATGTTTGCCTTGGCATTTTGTGTGATTTCGTCATAAACAGCATTGGCGATCGCTTCTGCCATCTTTCCTGCCATGGCGAATTCACCTGTTAGAACGAACCCTTGTGCCTGGAGTTCGCTTTCTAACTTTTCTTTGAGAGATGCTTTACTCATTGCCATGTTTATTTACCTGCCTTAACTGTCGATGACATATCAGAGTGAGGCTTGCCTGTGTAAGCACAAATACAGTCACCTTGCACAACACCTTTACCGCCATTCATGGTGATGAGATCAGCCACTTCTATGATTTTCTTGGCAGTCGTGGTTTTATTGTTTGTGATTTCTTCTATTTTGTCTTCCAACACTTTGATGCGTTGATTTAAACATTCGGTGATGTTGTCTTTGTCTGTCTTGCTTTCAAAGTTACCTTCTTCGTCGACCAGTTGGTAAACACCTTGGCGTTGTTGATATCGGCTTTCGCCTTGCTTAATCGCGGGTAACTTGAATCCCAATGGCAGAACACAACGAATAAAAGGCTTATCCGGCTGGCCGAACATAAAGCCTATTTCTACAATGCTTCCGATTGCCGGTGGCTCCAGTCTACCGGCGTATTCACCCACACCTGGTATTGGAAGTGGTACCGCCTGAAGTGGTGATTTGTCTTTGAACTCCACGCCCTTTTCATCAAGCAGCTGAACGTCCACCGCATAATGCGGGTAAAAGCGATCAGACATGTCGCCCTCTTCAGGCAGCTCAGGTAGCGCAACCACCTTACCCCATCGTGGCAAATGCCAGCGTCCGGTCAGTTCTGGAAACAGTCGAAAGATGATCCGCTTAATTGCATTTACGTCCATGTCAGCTTCACCTCTGTTCCTTGGAAATCAACGCCCACCAAGCGCAGGCCATTTACAATCGCACCTGGTCTTAACTTAGGGCTCGCGGGTATTTTCACGGACTTGGCCGTCATGTGCCCCGTCATTAGGCTATCAGGAATAGTCACCGGCTTATCTGCCCAGTAAGAGTCTTTCCAAGTGCCCACATAGATTTGGCCGTTACCCTGCTGTTGCCAAAACAGGTCTTCAATACCGAAGGCTTGAGACAGCTCGTCCATCACTCGATAGCCATTACCATCACTGTAAAAGCAAGGGATTGATGTTTTGCTGTAGGCCGCTTCTGGTACCACAAACTGCAGTCCAGTTTTGTTGGTCACATCGCTGAGTAATTGCATTAACGTTGGGTGGCGAAGCGTGATATCGAGCGGCTTAAACAACAATGCCGCCAACTCGCGGCAAAACAATTCTGACCACCCTTTTTCTGATGCTTGAACCCGTTCGATGTAACCAAGAAATACCCGCGAGATGCTGTCACCCCACCCGATGTCCACCGCAATAATGGTATTAACCTTCGGAGTACCTTCTACGGAAATCGAGCAGCGACCAGGTGTATTCACATCAAAGAGAATGCGATGGTTCTTTGCTTTAACCTTTTGACTACCAAGATAGGCTCGACACACGAACTTGTGGTTTGGTTCCATAACCTCCCCCTAAGACAATATTTCGTCTAGTGATTTGAGAAACTTCATGATGCCTGTGAGTTCGACACTGGTATCCGGCGGAACGTCTTCACTTTGACCCGTTTCAACCGGAGTGGTTACCCCTTGCACCTGCTGCTGTGTTGCAGGCTTATCTTCCTGACGCTGTTCAACACGCTCAGGGACAGACAAGTGCTCGACTAACTCAAAAGCCACGTTCCATTGTCGGTTGCTCTCTTGCTCATCGGCTCGAATCGTCCCTTGGAACTTCACCTGGCGAATCTTGAGTGCCGCGGCGGTGTTGTTGCTGATGCGGTAAATCTGGCGGGCACTGTTATCTTGCCCGCCTGCCATGGTGAACAGGTTGCTTAGGGTTTCACTCTTGTTGAATGGGATCACGCCACTTACGGACAACACTTTGCCTTTGTTGCCCGTTTCAGCTTGGTCAGTCGACGAGGACTGGCCGGACATATCTTGTCCGGCGAGCTGTTGGCGAACGCTAATGCGCAGGTTCTTGAGTGAGATTTGAGTGCCGTTGAGGGTTAGCATAGTAAGTTGACTTCCTAGGTAACTGGCTCAAAACGGCTATCTGAAAGATACCCATTAAACATCATGGAAGGCGTAACACTACCTGTAATCACCACATCTTTTTCAACTAGCACTCCTTGAGAGCTGCGTAAATAACTCGCGGTGTATCCTGCATCCGTTTTTAAAATGCTACACCCCCGGAGATGGTGCGGACCAAACTCTGGCTTTCCGGTACTATCAACGGGTAATGGCATGATTTGGCAATTGTGAAACCAAGCGATACCGTCTGAAGCAAATGAGCCGGAATATTGATCATAAGCCACACATGAACCACCGTGAACTTCCAAGTAATGGGATACCGTAATTTCAACATCAAACATGGTGCACTGGCTAATCAAAATACGGAGCTTGATTCTATCCGCACCAGTATTTCTCTCATTGGTATTTGGAGCATATTGAATCAGCGTTTCTGCACCAGGAGAATTACCCTCGTTATACCTTGGATTACGGTTCGCGTTAAAAATTCGAGAAACAGACCAAACCGCATTGTGCGCCCCATCCGCAGCATCGCCCGCTTCAGCATTCATCTTGACATACAAATCCTTAGGCCCGTTCACGGCAGATATGTAGGCATTAGGGTTTTCTTTTGAGTAGTTGACGTTGTCGATAATGACTCGCGCAGGAAGTCGAGTCCCTGTAGTAATGGCATTGTTTGAGAAATCCACACAAACAACACCAAACGCCTGATAAGTGAGATGAGAGTCCGGAGCTTCAATCACCACGTCTTTGATGATGATATTTCTTGCCCACTCGACGATATGGCTTGCTCCATAGTCGCCATCACAATGGAACTTAACTATCTGCAATCCAATATCACGCGACATGCTGGCATCCACAATCATTCTCAGACCATCAATTTCTATGGTACCTCGCCATTCACTTGCATAGTCAGGGCGCAACTGAACTACATCACTAAAACCGTAATCTTTAGAATTAAGCTTGGTCGACTTTCCAAAGAACTTAGAGCAGTTCTTTAGCTTGAGGTAACCGCCTCCAGAACCAACCAATATCCCCCATTCTTTAAAATGGGTGTCTTCTGCTAAGAGATCCCAAAGACCGAAGTGCCCATCAAATCGATTGATTTTACAGCTCTTCAACGTCACCCCATTGACGAGGTTCATACCCGCGAAACCATAACCACAATAGGCGTTCAGGTTTTCCAGATATAAGTCCACGACGCCCGTTCCGGAAAGGCCGTAAGTGCCGTCTGTCCCATCCAAACGAGTCGGTGCTTCTGCGTTAACGTCGATGAGACGAACGTCAGCACACATTGAATAGCTCATTGGAGCACGGATATTTTTTTGGTCTGAATTGGTTTTATCTTTGAAACCAACTAGGTGCCAAATCGTATTGTTGCGCGCTATTTCTAAGAAGATATGGCTAGGACTGCCATTTTGGTCGAGGAACCCTCCCTTAATGGTAATGTAGCACTGCTCCATATTACGATACTGAACGGTCAGTGATTCAGATTGCGTGTAATCAAATCGTAAAGGCTTATTCAACTCACCGTTTTTACCCACTCGGTTTGGCTCTCGTTTATTTTCAAACGTAGAGGATGATGGGTAACGCTTGATATGAGGCGTATCAGAATCAATGAATATAAACGCGTTATGAAGAGTCGCCAGTGATGGCAACCAACTTGACGATTCGTAGAACTCACTTTTATTCAGCGGCAAAAGGAAGGTTTCCAGCGGGTTTCCTTCCGCTCGAAATAGGACGGGCATGCTCCAAGTCGCCGGGTTACCAACACTTGAATCAATGATGAATTCTGTCATTCCCCAATCCACATTCGTGTTAATAACCACTAAGTGGCTATCATCAATCAGTGCTTTCCCATCTTCATTCTGAACTGGAACCAGCTTTAGATTCGCGCAATCATGACAGTCTTTAATTTGCTGCATTACCGAAGTTTGACCGTCTAATACCGCACCAAACTGGCGATAATTCAAAGGGCTGCTGACAATTTCAAACTCCCTACCCTTCGAATCGTAGACTAACCCAATGTCGAGATGCGACTTACCCGCTTCTTCAAGCTTAACGTTCCCTGTAAATGTAAATTCTGCTGAACCTTTATCGCCTGGCGAATAGTAGCCTCTGGTGATGACATGTTCACAGTCCAAGCTTCTATCAGTGAATGACGTAAAAGTTGGTAATGACATTGTCATCATTTTCGTGCCACCAATGCCTCGCAAATCACTCACTGTTCCATCAGCCAGCACCTTGGCAATTTTGCACACGAAATGCGAGATATCTTTACCAGTCGATGAATCGATGTAATCGTCTTTCTCTTCGGCCGTGATAACGAAATCAAACAGAGTCACCTGCTCACCTGTTGGTGTACCTTCGCGGTGCGCATCGATGTAGATGAACGAGGGCTTATTGGGTACCTGAATACTTCGGTCAAATTCCATGCTCACTCGGTTACCTGATACATAACCGGCACCCGCTTTGATGTTGTATGCACTGCCTGATGGCGTCACCAAGAAACCATCTTCGATAAACCAGTCTTTGCCGTTCTGGTCGATGATGGATTGCGCCACATCACTGTCCATCTTCTTCATTCGATCAGTGGCGTTGTATTGCCAGCTGGATGCATCCACCGTGATGTTGGTGATTTCCGCGATGTCTTTGTATTCAAGTACGACCGAACGCACCAAGGTATTACCCGCAACACCTGGTTCATCTGCCGTCTTTGGTGTTAGCGCGTGATGGTCAATCGTGACTAATACGCCATATTCAGAGCAGTATGCGCCTGTCCAGTTGAACTCAAACGGACCAACATCGCTGGTCAAGGTGGTGCTGTAAATCACCGAGTCAGCAGAAAGTCGGCCGCGTTGCTCAACCTGCTCTTGATGAACAATGTCGTCAGTTGGTACCACATCATCTGGCTGTGGGAGATCTGGGCGGTTGGGAATATTCGCAAATATCATTTTGTCGATGATAAGCGGCTTTTCTTCAGCGTTGAGCTGTGCCAACAGTGCTTTACCTGCGGCAGTTAAAATTGACTTGTCAGTGGTATTTGCCATGTTTAGTAATTCCTTAACCCTTCACTGTGGCTTGGTAATATTCGCAGTCGACGTTCAGCACACTTGGAAGCATGCCAACGTTGAGCCTGGTCTTAACGTGAGACGTGGTGTATTGCGCTTCGACGTTCTTGCTTCGAGCGGCCAACGGCATTTCAACATAACTGGTGTATTGATATCGGCGGCAAGTGCGCCCGTACTGTCTAATGACGGTATCTAACAACTTAGGGACATTGGTTAGGTCACCGTCGCGGATTTTTACGCTGATCACATCCCAATCCACATTAGCCAAACGCTCATCTTGTCCAATGTGCGGATAACCCAACTTGGCAAACATATCTTCCCAGCCTGCTATCGTGCCCGCGTCACGTGCGAAGCCATAAGCGTGAGCCACACGGGTTCGAAATAACGCTTCCGGCTCTTGGCCTAGGCGTTCTATATCGCGTTGCCAGGCAAGGATATTCACCAGTGCTATTGGTGCAGTAAGTGGGTCATGCTGCTGCAATGGCATTTCGAATGCCGACCTCACATGTTCCCAGTAGTTACGCATGGCTCGGGCGAACTTAGCCAGTTCGCCACGTCCCATCCAGTAACGCAGATTAATCTCAGGAATTTTCAACGGTCACCCCCAGAGAATTAATGCGCGGTACCGTCAAGTTATTGATGATGTCGGCATTATCGAATTCGAGCGATTCAATCTCCGAAAACTGCTCATGCAGCTCTTGCCCTAATCTTGAGAAACTGAATCGAAGCACCGGACTAGTAACTGTTGGCGAGTAATCGGTGTTCTCACGGAAAGCCGCACTAATAAACTGCTCCACTTTCATTTTCAACGCATCTCGGTCTTCCATCGTTAATGAACGAAGTGGCCAAACCCGGCAGACAATATCGTGGGTTGTTTCTGGCATGGCGAGGACTTGCAGGTCATCACCATGTCCGTGCTGACCTTCGACACGGATGTACTCATTCAAATCCGCCAACATTTCTGCCGATGGTTCCCCCGTATCTAAAAGGATGAACGCGTTGGCGGTACCTGGACCACGCGGAGCGTTGTGCTCAAAATAGACATTATCGTCATTGATACCTGCGCGACTGGTGAGCAGTGAACGGTAAGCTGCGTCAATGTGCCATCTTGCTACTGCGCTCCATTGGTTACGAATACGTAGGCGGAGTTCGTCATTACTCTCTTTGTCTGCCCCAGCTTCATTCAACCATTCAGCAGGGTTGGTCACTGCGCCAATGCCCGGAATGGCTGTTGGTAAAATGTGGTAATACCCTTCACCTAGGTTGTAAGCCGCGCCCTCGTTCTCTGCCTCGACTTCTGCCATCACCATGGTGTCGTTCTCAGGCATCGTGGTATCAGCAAGCACCTTCACCCGGTAAATCGTGCCGTTAATCGGTTCGGTCTGTACCCACGTATCTTTGGGGATCACCAACGCAGGGCCTTTAACCGCAGAACGTTGAAAAGCGATCATTCCTTTGGCTTTGGTTGCCCCTTTTCGGGTGAGTTTGCATTGCCACGCCAACAAGTCGAGCCATTGGTCTACAGCGGTCGCAACAAACATATTCGGCAAGACATAGCCAACCAATAAGGTATTGATGAGCCACATCGTGACTTTCACTACGGTGGCTTCAATGAGTCGCCAAAATGGAGAAAACGGCGAGTCGTTTGAGATGATGGAACCTTCTTTATCCATCTCCTCTTTGAGTACTTTCTTCCACCCTGCTTCATCGGTTGGGATACCGGATTGCTTCACCAGTTCGGAATAATCCGGTTTTGGAATATCAGTCATTAACGCTCTCCGTTATTCACTATCTCTAATTTCAACTCGCCAAAGTCCATGGTGTCGGCAAACACGTAAATCGTGCCCTCAGTCGGTTCATCCAAACGCACGGTACCCGGTACCAATCGAACATCTTCTTCAACCAGCAATTCCAGCTTGGTGCGGATATCGGCTTTCTTGGATGGGCTTCGCTCAGCGATTAAATCCACCGCTAAGTTACTCTCGATGATGGCGTGTTTGATGTCTTGGGCAATAACCGCTCGGTCTTGAATCAAGATTGGGTTGCGGCCTGCATCGAGCACCACATCCCCGTTCTCAATCAAAATGTCTTGGTATTTGTAATCCGCCATTAGCCTGCCGCCATTTCTATTTCACTCGCCATGTCTTGCGGGCTGTTCATGTAGGTTGGATAAATCGCCACACCACCGTAGTTCGTCGAACTGGTTTGATAGCTGGCAATGTTCTTGGCTGCGCCCCCAGGTTGAATTTGTGCACGAGGCGTAGCGCTTTGAACGGACTTCGATTTCACTTGAGTCGCTTCATCATCACCGCCCAAACCTGGTATCCAATCAATGAGTCCTTTCACTGAGTCCCAAATTCCCGCTAGGCTCTGAGAAATCCAATTGAACACTCCGGAAAAAACGTCCTTAATTGAGTTGGCCATATCACCGATAAAGGCAAATCCACTAGTGTCGGTAAAGCCGCTCATGACCCATTGCCAACCTGCCTTGATGAACTCAAACATGGCTCTGAATGGAAGTGTGATTAAAGTGATTGCCCCTTCTAGTACTTGGAACCAGGTTGTGTCACCCAACGAGGCTTTCAGATCATCCCAGTAGAAGATCAGCGCACCCACTGCGGCGATTGCGGCAACGACAGCACCAGTAATGAATCCTATTGGGTTCGCCATCATTGCGATGTTTACCGCTAGCATTGCAACGCGAAGCGCTGCCATTCCTTTGGTTAGTAAAAAGTTCACCCCTGTAAACATCTTCATGGTGAGCATATAAGTCGCCATGACTTGTTTACCGACACCCATCATTAAGGTAAAAACACCACCTGCTGCTGCTGCACCTAAAATCGCCATGGCAGCAAAACCAATGTACTTGGTCAGGTTCGGGAACATCTCTGTCCATTCGATGATTTCTATCGCACCATCAGCCAAGCTTGAAATCACAGGCAAGAGAGAAGGCAACAACGCGGCACCAAAAGCAGTGCGAACTGCAAACACGCCTTGTTCGAGTCGTTCCCATTGGTCGGTCATCGCTCCGGCCATGTTAATTGCCGTATTTAAGTTACTAGCATCATTTAGGTCTTTGACACTGGATTGCAGCTCATTCGTTTTGCCTATCAAGTCGGTGATAAGCAGCACGGCTTCATCCGAGCCGAAAGCTTGCTTAATCTGATCAATTTCCAGTGAATCTAAATCACCGAATTGGTTGCGTAGTTTCGACATAATGTCGAACATGGGCAGCATTTTTCCGTTGCTGTCGGTAAACGACATACCAAGCTTGTCTTGTGCTTTGACAACACCGTTCATAAAAGCTTTGTAACGAGTCCCCGCTTCACTACCAGTCATAGAGCCTTGTAGTAGGCCAAGCACGGCCATTTGCTCTTGAATGGCTACGCCGTGAGTTTTACCTAATGCGCCAACACCTTTAAACGCATCCGACATGCCTTGACCCGTGGTTTTGAACCTCTCGACAGATTTTGCGGTCATACCTGCAACTTGTTCAGCCCAGTTGTCTTTACCAATCCGATCGGCTTGGTCTTTAAAAACCGAGTACATGGTGCCCATGTAGTTGGTAATGGTGGCGGTATCTGCTTTAGTCGCAGCGGCTAAAATAGCCGAGCTTCTTGTGACACCCGCCAGTTCATCACCTGTCATATCTCCCATAGCAGATTTGATATCATACGAAGCCGCCACAAATTCAGTGGCCGACTTACCATATTCAACCGAAAACTTCATTGCGGTTTGGGTAAGGGTTTTTAGTTGGTCATCGGCAACACCAAGTGATTTCACTTCACCTAATGCCCTGTCCATCTCAATTGCTGGCATCAAGGCTTGTTGCAATGCAAAGCCAGCACCCACCATGCCTGCCGCGCCAGCCATCATGGTATGAGTACCCTGACGGTAGGTATTGGTGACATCATGCAAATTGCGTTGAATATTGCCCAGAGGTTTAGAAATCTGGTCAATCAATCCAACTTGAAATCTGAGTGCTTCTGGTAACATCGTGTTCCTTATCAGCTAAACGCCCTGGCAACCCCATTGGCGGTGGCAGCTTGCATGTTTTCCCAATACTGACGCTCTAACCAAATTGCCCTTGCAAGGTTCTCTTCGCTGTCTGTCTCACCCGGCAACCACTTACGGCGCCAGGTAAGCATTTGTTCGAGCTCGTTGGAGTCCATAGCCCGAACAAGGGCATCTATTTTTTTACTTTGATTTGCAGCTTCGGCGTGTATTCCTTGAGAACTTCACCCACAACCTGAATCGCTGCACCTGGGTTCTCGTTCGTCAGCTCACGGAATATTTCTTTGCTTTCCTCTGTAACGGTGTTCATCAGAAAGTTATGCGCAGAGTTCACGATTTCCCCCTGTGCCAACGCGTTCATGTAGTCGTTGTAATCCGCTTCTGTTGGGACGAACGTGATATCTGCATCACCGACCGTTAATACAATTTGCTTGCTCATGCTACATCTCTCTCTTTATCTAGCTTGGTTTCCAAACGGTCGAACCGTCCGTTAATTGAATCTTTCAAATCATCTACGGCTTCCCGTAGTTCGTGCTTGGTGGCGTACTTTTCAGCGACATCACCACGCAGTCGCTCAGTGGCTAGCTCATTGGCATGGATACGACGATCATGATCTCGGGCGGTGTTCTGCCCTTTATCCGTTCTGCCGAAAACCACATTGATGATGGCGATAAGCAGCGCTATCGTTGCCACAATCGCCGATATCCATGATGAATCCATCGCTATTCCTTCAGTGGCACTTCTTTCAAGCGTTTGCCTTGTAAAGCGTTGATGATGTCATCCACGGTTTCTTGCAGAACATCGTTTGTGCTCAGGCCTTTCAAGGTTTCCAAGCCCCATACCACAAGACGTGTGGCGAAGCGTTCAAGGATGATTGACCAACTGATTTGAAAGAACAGACCTTTCAGTACTTCCAACAATGTCTTACCAACGATTCCAGTTATGAAACTCATGCTGCTTCTCCGATTAGCGATTGATATGCTTGCAGGTAATCTTCTGCGGTTGCTTTCCCTGCGCTCGTGTTCCAGTACTTCTTCGCGTACCGAGCCAAGCCTTCTAGGTCATCGGCTTCAGGCAAGGCTTCCGGGAACCGAATTAAATTGAGTCGTGCGGTTGCCACTGCGAACTCGGGTGAAATCACCATGTAACGAGGGTCTAAGTGCTCAACGGGGCAAAACATCGACAATGCATCCAACAAGTGAGGGCGGCTGTTACCTAACCACTCGACAAGCCAGTTGAAGGTGGCTGGCTCCATTTGGGTAAAGCCCAATGCAGGACCACGCACTTGTTTTGAGTAAGTAAACTTTCCAGACTCATGGGCAATAATCATCAGGATCAGATTAATGGCCGCTTGAGTGTTCATTGTGCCTTTACCACCGGATGCCATGTCTAAGTGGTCAAGGACTGGCTTCATGATTTTCTCAACAAAGAGCTTTGCTAAATTCATCGGGTCATTCGCTCCAATTCGCTTTGACACTGGGTGCAGTAGATGCAACCTGGTACTTTTTGGCGGCGTTTTTCTGGGATTGGGTCGCCACATTCGCCGCATTCATGTGCGCTTTCCCGTTTTTCAATTTGCTTAGCCCTTGCCAGTTGGTTGGCAAGCGCCACTTCTGTGAATTGGGTTTCAATACCGCAGGCATGGTCGATAACATCTGCCATCATGCCTCCTTGTTATTGAACCAAGTCTTCGGTTTCATCCGGACGTAGGTACGGCACACCGTTGATGCTGACAAAGTCTGGGCTTGTCACCTCGAATGGCAGCTTGTGAACTAATGCACTACCGCCATTCGAATCGGCATCAAGTAGGTCAGAGATTTTGATACGACATCCGAAGGCTTCAATTTTGAGCTCATCTTTATCAATCTTGCCGTAGAACAACGCGTCAAAATCAGGCATTCCTCGCCAAGAGCCGGCTTGTTTCGCTGCTTTGCTTAGTAGGTTAAATTGCTGCGTGGTCAGCTCCATCTCACCGCTAGCCTCAACATCTCCGTCGACGTAACCATCTGGCACACCAGAGGTTTTATTGACGGCGGAATTATCGGTGATGGATAACGAGACTTTTTGTGCTTTGAGCTTGTAGTCACCCAAAGAGAAATGCATGTTCTTGCCAGAAATTCTCATGGATTACGCCTCCAAATCTGCAGGGTTAGTAAGATCAAGCGCGATGTTGACCACGATGTGTTTCGGGCAGTTATGAGGACGAACCATCAAACCTATCGACACTTTGGTTTTGGTTACCCACTGAATGGTGACGTCACCATCTTCTGGCGGCATGATTTCACCAGGGAAGGTAATGCCGCCAACTTCTGTCGTTTTCGACATATCACGCATATCTTTGCGAAAGTAAGTGCGGTTCAGCTCAATGCTTGCAGGCGTTGAGTTAAGAATGCGGTCGGCAATACGTCGAATCGCTTTGATACGCACACGGCGGTTAAGCTTGTGCACCGGGCGAACGTATTCGAGGTACTGATAATCACCGCCTTTGGCTTCCAATGTGGTTGCGTCCGACCAGTACACCCCTTCTAAATCGGCGTACCATTGCGGCAGTGAGTAACGTGCGTCGGCTAGCGTTGCGATGGTGCTCATCTCTAATGCTTTGCCTGCGCTGTCCGTTGGCATGTCACCCAAGCTCAATACTGAGCCTGTTGCGACACGCATTGGGCTGTCTGCTACCGTGACGTTTCGATCACATAAACGACCAGCCAGTACACCCACGTTATTGCCGTTAAGCTGAGGAACGGGCGTCACGAGGTTTGCAGAAACATCTTTCACCAGGTCAAGCATGGCGGTTTCGTACTCTGCCCACGTTTGGCCTGTATCAGAGGTTGAATCAATGCCCGCACAAGCGGCGAGGAAGAACACCCAACGACCAAGTTTGCTGGTCAGCTCGGTTGCTTTCGACTGCATGTCATCAAACTGAGTTTTGACCGTGACTGGGTCACAAATGGCAATGCCTTCGAATGAGTCAGTCCGGTTCGCCAGATCAACAGCGTCTTGCCACGTATCGTCTGCACCTAAGCCGACAATCGCACCCGTCCAGTTTTGTTTGCCGTTAAGTTGGGCGGCTTTCACGTTCAGACCAAGCGCATCATCGGCAACAACTTCGTCAAGGTTGGTCATGTTATTAATGCGGGTCACTTTGCCTTGCAGTTCTGCCTTGTCAGTACGCCCGATGAAAAGCACGTGACGTTCTATCTCAGGGATACCGCCTTGTGCCAAATTGAGATTGTTAACCTCTACCTTTCCGGTTGCCATTGGTTATTTCCTCTGTTTTGCCTGCTCAAATATCTTGATGAGCTGGCGGTTCACTTCACGTTCTTTACTACCGAGAATCTGACGCTCTGCTAATGGAATATCCCAACTGGTGATATTTGGCTGATTAGAGAGTTCTCGAATAAGCTGTCCTGCTTGTCCGTGGGTGATGGTTGCCATCAACTCACGTAAACTGGGTTTCTTTCGTCCTTTACCGCTTTTTCTCGGTACCGTGTAACCCAGTTCTCTTAGCTTTCTCGCTTGCCCTTTGGTACAAGGTGCTGAGTAATCTGGTTTACCCCATCGCTTTTGCATTTGGCGCTTGGTCATTTTTTGCTTTTGACCAAGGTGGTGCCTTGCTGCGATTTTTGCGGTTAACTTGTTACTCCAAGTCAAATCAAGCTGGTTAGCGTTTCTCACATAAGGCGTTAAGCCCTTTGCCATCCGCTTTAAAACCTTGCCTTTCTTCTTTCCTTTCTTTGGTTGCAGAGCGCGTCCGTTAACGTCTTTTTGGGAGCGAATGCGCTTTCTGGTATTGGTCGTTTCCCAACGGCCAAGGGTTTTCAGTATCCAGACTCGCTTTTTAGGTGGCAGAGCCAGCATGGCCAGCTTTTCCTGCATGTTGAGCACATCGCGCTCATTGACCTTAATTTGTGGCTTCATTCACCAACTCCGCTTCTTCTGCGGTGTAGATTTCAACGGCCTGTACTCGGTAGGTTTCCCCTCGCCAAGTGATCATTCCCGCAGGGTCAGGGATCAGCTCAATCGGCTCCATCATTTCCAGTTCAATGGCAACATCGGCTACTTCACTGCTGATCACATCAACCGAAAGGTCTGGGTCACCTAACTCATCTTCATTACGCGTGGTGTCGTAATCGCTCAGCCAACAGGCAACCAAAGCAAGTAAGCAGCGAGGGTCCAAAAGTCGGTGTGGAAACTCTTCAATACTGACCACTGCGTTGTACTTCCAGTAACACGCGATATAACCGCCGTTCCCCCTGTCTTCACCGTTTGGCACAATGGAGCCGTTTTCCTGCCAGGCATCGATTTTGTTATCGAGCACATTGGAGTTCAGGTGACTGACGATGTAATCCGTCAGGTGCTCAAGCTTGGTTTTGTTGTAAGTGGTTTCGCTCATATCGAGTCAATCCCATTCGCACTGCGACCAAGGAGTGCGCGCACATCTTTGTTACTCTGGGCGAGAAAACGTGCCTCTTGTTCCGGTTCATCCGTTGCCACGCTTTCACCTTCTTTTCGGCGGTCTTGGGTCGCAAACTCTTTCAGCAGCTCGGCGTGAGCCCGACCATAAACCGCACGTTTGTAGAGCATGATTTTCGGATTGCTCAGCACTGGTTTTTCGCCACCGACAATCAGGCTTTCTAATCGTTCTTGAATATTCAGCGCGGCAATGGTCACCGCGTAGTTCAAAGAGTCGTTATCAAACGTATGGGGAACACGGCGTAAACTGCGAAATTCAGCCGTGGATAAGTCCGGCCATCCTTCACCTGGTATAGCGATATCGACTGCGCTGTTAACATTTCCGCCAAAGCTCATAACGGTCCCTTGATTAGTTAAATTAGGGCGCCTCTAGCCACTGGGTCGACGGTATCGAGTTAGCCGGTTAGCTTCTCTTACCTCACCAGCCGAGGCGCGGTGGCGTAGGAGTCTTTACAGATTCTTGCCTTCGTTAATGGCGCGAATACGGGCTTCAATCTTCTTGATTTGGGTACCCACCCCCACTTTGCTGTTCTTATCGTGCGCGTGTTGAAGCAGAGCCAATGCTTTTTCTAATGTTTCTACGTTGCCAACCGCTGTGGCTTGCGGCTGGCCTTCTTCATTTCGGATCAGGTATAAACCCGCGAACTTGTACCACTTAGCGTGAACCTTCTCGTGCAAGCGCCACTCTTTCTCGACCTTATCGAACACCAGGGAGAAGTAAGGCTCAATGGAATGACCACGTTCAGATTCTTTCTCCGCCCATGCCAACACTTCGTCAGCACAGAACGTCGGCCAGTCACGGCGGAAGTTTTCTGGCGTAGGCAAATCTAGCTCAATGGCTTTCATGCACCACTCAATCGCGGCATCCAGCTCTTTAATGTCGAATAGCCAAACCACCATGTTGGTAAAAATTGGGTTTTCGAACGCTTCGCCACTTTCTAAATAAGCCTGAACATACGGCTTGTATTTCGGTACCAGCACTTCACGCTTGTGCTTAATTCGATCAGCGATGGCGTTAAATGAGCGCAAATACTTGCGGTCTTCTTCAAACTCAATCAGCTTGATGTGCAGGCTGTCGGTACCTGCATCGGAAATGACTTCCGGTACAAACTGGTTAGCTTGCTGTTCAATGAGCTTTCGGCGCTGTTTTGCTAATGGGCTAACCATGCATTACTCCTTAAGCTACAGGCTCAACAACGGTGACAGACTCGATAGCAGCGAACTTGTTCAGGTTGCCGATTGCATAACCTTCCATACGGATGTGGTTTTGCTTGAAGCGAAGCGTGTCTTCATCGTTCTTTTGCTTACGCCACTGCGTGCCTTCCTGCGTGAGTACTTGCAGGTTTTTGGTATTGGTTACCCAAACCTGATCGGCTGGGAAGAACGGCGCTTGATAGGCTTTCTTACCTGCAATGGTTTTTGCCAGTTGTTGAGCAGCTTTGTGCTCGGTAGGCGTGTTTGCCGCTTCCAGTAAACGGTGCTGCTCTGCTGCGACCAGATTTGAACCGACGAGAACCACAAGATCAGGGTCTTGACGATGCTCTGGCGCAATCGTGGTATTGATCAGGTCTTGAACCAACGAATCTAGGTTTTTGTAAGAATCCGCGGTTGCACCTGATGAGTCGAGTTGGGCAGAAGCAAGGACTTGGCTCGCTTTCTTCTCTTTCGCGATAGTCAGCCAACCTTTGTTGACATCCTGACCAAGTGGATTTGCGACTGGGTCTGTTACCGTTGCAGCCGATGTACCGTTGAAACCAACACGTAGAATATCGAGAGCAAAACGGCGCGAGATGGCATTTTGCATCATCTTCAACCACTCATTTTTAGAGCCTGAGTTCGCCCATTGCGTCATGGTTTCCCAAAGAATGTGCGCACCAGAATCAGTTTTAACCAACTCGTAGGTGTTACCACTTTGGCCTACTTCTACGCTAAAGCGCTCATTGTTGCCGCGGCCTGTTGATAGACCATCGTTACCAACATCAACAACCTGACCTTTGATTTGCTGTACAGGCAGCATCGCGATCATGCCCAAGAAGGCATCTGACTGCATAATTGCCTGACGCAGCTTAGTTTCCATTGGCGGCGTAAGGTTAAACATGGTTTGACCTGCTGACGCGCCTGCACTTGTCAACATTGTTGAAGAGAACTCTTGCAGGTATTGAGTTGAAATTGCGTTCAGCATTAAAACATCTCCTTAGCTGAGAATTTATCGTCAGCACCAGAACCATCTGGTTCTTGACCCGGAACTTCTTTTGAAAGTTCAGCGAATTGGTTTTCGAGACCGTTCACTTTCTCGATTAACGGTTTTAGTTTTTCGTCCAGAGTGGCAGAGAACAGAGCAACGCTTGTTCCCTTCTCTTCTGGCTCTGGCGTTTCTGTTTCGTCTTGCAAGTTGAACTCTTCTTTCAGTTCTTGCTTGAACTCGCCTTTGAATGCAGAAAACTGCTCTTGCAGTGCTGCTTTAAGTTGCTCTTCGGTCACGTCGGTGTCCTCTACTTTTGATGGAGTTTCTGGCCCTTCATCGCCAGAAGAGAAAAATTCATTGAATGCCGCGAAAAAGCGGTCTTTGCGCGTGAAACACTCAGAAAAATCGACTTCTTCCAATGCGCTGCACTCTAATTCGGTGGTTTCACCTGATTTGCGAGAGAATTGAAGGAGCGAGGTACCTGTGGAGGCTGGGGAGTCAGTCGCAGCTAGGCCCATTAAATAGCAACGCCCTTCGCCCTTGTAATCGGGATTTGGTTCGATGGATGTAAACAGCTTTTGCTTTTTGCGGTTAGCTTCCAGCAAGTATTCGTTTGGCTCCAGCTTCGCGAACAGACGTAATTTGCCGCCTTCCTCTTCCGCTTTAAGCTCAACAACATTGCCCCAGTTTTCACCGTAACCATAAAATCGACGGTGTTCTGGCCAGATTAGTGCGGTGTACTCTTTTGGGTCATAGCTTGCCGCCATTTGCTCAATCCAATCACGGGTAATTTTGCGCCCGTCTACGGTTGGCCCCTCAGTAGCAATGATTTTCCAGTCACTAATCTTTGGCATTTTGGTACTCAAACTTGTCATTCACATATCGGTGTGAGCAAACAATACGCCTTTGAATAACGGCTTTCAGCCACTTCAATTCCTACCAATTCGGATTTTGCCAAAACTAGAATTTTCAGGAATTTATCTAGGTCATCTGCAAGTTTTCGGCGCGTATGATGCAGCTATGGCATATTCAGATGAAATAAGAGAAGCCGCGAAAAAGCTTTATTTACGCGGTGTTCCTCCGAAAGAAATTGCAGCGCAACTGAACCTTAATAGTGAGCGCATCATTTATACCTGGGCGGAGAAATTCGGCTGGGCTTTGTTGCTTAATGAACTTTCTGTTGAGGAAATGATTAATCGTCGTTTGGCGGTGTTGATAGATAAGGATGAGAAAACCGATCAGCAGCTCAAGGAAATGGACAAGCTTATCGATCACCACGTTAAGCTGTTAAAAGCTCACGCTGATGCAAAAGCCAAAGTAGAGCGGCACCTTTCGCAAGGCAGTTCACCAAAGAGTGATGGTGACTCATCAAAACAAAGCAGCAGTAATGGCAACCGTAAAAAAAACCGTAAGAAAAACAGCATTGAGCACCTGACAGAAGATGACTTTAAAGGCTGGCACGAATCTCTGTTCAAATACCAGCACACGATGCGTAACAACATCAAACAGCGTATTCGTAATATTCTGAAGTCTCGCCAGATAGGCGCTACCTACTATTTCAGTGGTGAAGCCTTAGAAGATGCGATTCTGACTGGTGACAACCAAATTTTTCTTTCTGCATCACGCGCACAGGCTGAAGTTTTCCGCAGCTACATCATTGCGATTGGTAAAGAGTTCTTAGACATTGAGTTAACCGGCAACCCTATTATTCTCTCCAACGGTGCCGAACTGCGCTTTTTGTCCACCAACAGCAAAACAGCACAGAGTTATCACGGCCACGTTTATGTCGATGAATATTTCTGGATACCTAAGTTCGATGAGCTGAACAAACTTGCTTCGGCAATGGCAACGCATAAGAAGTGGCGCAAAACCTACTTTTCTACGCCATCGTCTAAGATGCACCAGGCTTATCCGTTCTGGACTGGTGACCAGTGGCGGAAAGGTAAAGACTCACGCGCCCACGTCGAATTCCCGACCTTTGATGAATTCCGAGACGGCGGGCGACTCTGCCCCGACAAACAGTGGCGTTATGCTGTCACCATTGAAGATGCGGCAAACGGTGGTTGTGACCTGTTTGACATTGAAGAACTGCGCGAAGAATACAGTGATGATGACTTCAAAAACCTGTTTATGTGTGTGTTTGTCGACGGTTCGCTGTCTGTCTTCAAATTCTCTGACCTCGAAAAAGGCATGGTGGATGCCGCCCACTGGCAGGACTTCAAGCCAAATAACAAACGTCCTTTTGCCAATCGGGAAGTTTGGTTAGGTTACGACCCAAGCCGAACCCGTGACAATGCCTGTTTGGTGGTTGTCGCACCGCCTGTAGTCGCGGGTGAACGTTTCCGTGTATTAGAAAAACACTATTGGAAAGGGCTTAACTTCCAATATCACGTTTCAGAAATAGAGAAAGTCTTTCAGCGCTACAAAGTGACTTACATCGGAGTCGACACCACTGGTATTGGCGGCGGTGTTTGGGACTTAATTTCTAAGAAATACCCACGTGAAGCTCACGCCATCCACTACAGCAACGAAAATAAGAACCGCTTGGTAATGAAGATGATTGACGTCGTAGAAGCCAAACGCCTGCAGTTCGATGCGCAGCACAAAGACATTGCCATGGCGTTTATGGCGATTAAGCGCGTCCCAACGGCCAGCGGTAACGCCATGACCTTTAAAGCAGAACGCAGCGAAACGACCGGACACGCCGATGCATTCTGGGCAATCTCTCACGCCATCATTAACGAACCGTTAGATCACTCAACACCAACTAAATCAACCTGGGCCACTGCAGCATGACCGAGCAAATGAACACTTTAGTCAAACAAGAAGAACACGCGCCAGAGTCGGTCTATCACATCGACTCCTCACCAGAGTCCATCGACTCAAACAGTTGGATGACCACCTATTCAGATTTGTTCTACAACGATGCCGATAACTATTGGGAACCACCGATTTCACGCAGCGGCTTAGCAGATATTGCTCGTGCCAACGCCTATCATGGATCATTGTTGATTGCTCGGGCAAACTACGTAGCCGGACGCTTCCTAAATGGAGGCGCGACCCGCCGCCGACATATTCAAGCTTTTTGCCGTGATTACTTCACCTTTGGCGATGCTGCCTTTCTTAAAATCCGCGATGGTTTCAAACGTGTTGTTCGCTTGCATCCATTACCTGGCATGTACCTTCGCAGACGCAAAAACGGCAATTTCGTCATTCTGGAACGCGACAACCAGCAACGCGAATATAAAAAGGAAGATGTTATTTTCTTGCCTCAGTATGACCCGCAGCAACAAATCTACGGTTTGGCGGATTACTTGGGCAGCATTCAGAGCAGCTTGCTGAATAAAGACGCGACTTTGTTCCGCCGTCGCTACTATAAGAACGGCGCACACATGGGCTTTATCTTCTACGCCACCGACCCAAACCTTAGTGAAGAAGATGAAGAGATGTTGAAGCAGAAGATCGCCAGCTCTAAAGGCGTGGGTAACTTCCGCAGTATGTTTGTGAATATTCCGAACGGCAAAGAGAAAGGGATTCAGCTGATTCCGGTTGGTGATATCGCCACCAAAGATGAGTTTGAGCGCATTAAAAATATTACGGCGCAGGACATTCTTGTCGGCCACCGCTTCCCAGCAGGTAAAGGGGGCATTATTCCCTCAAGCGGTTCAATTTCACCCGACCCTGTGAAAGTAGGCAGTGAATATGCCAAGGATGAGATCATCCCGGTGTGTGAGCTGATTATGGATGAGGTGAACTCAGACCCAGAGGTGCCTAAACACTTGCGCCTTAATTTCAATTTAATACATGGAGATACTGCCTAACCACCCCTCCAAAACTGTATAAAAACACAGCCTTTTGACGTATGATTATTAAGTCAGTCAATAAGCTAGGTGTTTTATATGAGAGTGTTGTGCCCGGAGTGTGGAAGCAAAAGCCGTATCCAAAAATCCAACCGCTTAACCAACAGTCATTCAGATTTGTATTGCAGCTGCAGTGACCCAGAATGTGGACATACATTTGTGATGAATTTGTCTTACAGCCATACGTTGAGCCCATCTGCAAAAACGACAAGCCAACTGGCATTCAACTTGTGTAAGGCGTTGCCGCCAGAGGCACGGCAACAACTCAAACACCAACTATCTATGTTGTAAATTACTTCGATATAAAAGCAGTACTCTCCGTTTCGCAAGCCATCTCGATAATACTCAAGATGGCTTTTTGTTTTTCAGAGTCCAACTGCCCTTTCGCATCCGCCAGTATTAAGCCTGCTATGTATGCACCTGCCGCTCGAGTTCGCTCTGTCGCCTCACTATTTGCTACACCATCAATGACGATCTCTAAAGCAGACAACATGATATCGTTTTGATTTTTATCCGACATATCAACACCCTTACTAATCACCAATGAAATATACTGTATATCCATACAGGTTTCTACAGTGGTTTTTAGACATGATTCACTCATTTCAAACTTTTTCTTCAAAATAAAATCTTGTGTTGATAGTACTAACCCCCACATTTGGTCAGACTGAATAAGGCTTACCAAGTCTGATAGCTAACGATATTTGGTGTAATGACATCGCGTATTATTTGACGGGAGAGGTAAAATATTAGACACTTGACACGTGTAAAGTAATTTTACTTTACTGCATATCAACACAGCAGTTGCTGTAATGAGAGGTACAATATGGCTATTAAAAGCAGTGCCTTTGGTCGCACAGAGCTAAGCGGTAAAGATGCAGCTCGCTTCATCGTACACATGAACGAAGATAAGCCAAATCCAAAAGCACAGAAAAATATTGCTGAAGGTCGCAAACTACGTGCGGCAATGAGAGCATGGCAAGCTAAAACAAATTAACACCGGAGTCCAATAACAACATGGAATTCGGTGTTGATTATATCATTCGTCCTATATCCCCTACTGACAAAGTAAACCCTTTCAAAACTGGTCGCCAAGACTTACAACCTTTAAAAGCATTTTTACGTAATCAAGCATGTGATTTTCAACAAGCAATGATTGCACAAACTTATGTCTGTATCGAACTCGATAATACACAACCCAAAGACAAAGACCAAGGCAAAGTAATTGCGTATCTAACTCTTACATGCAGCGAGTTAGATGTAACAAATGGCTATGTGGTTGAAGATTGTCCTTATGCAAACCGCTACGACTACTTACCAGCGGTGAAGATTGCCCGCTTAGCTGTCGATTCAAGATACCAAGGTAATAAACTTGGAAAAACACTAATACAGCTTGCTTTAGATATCGCAATTGAAGACATATACCCCACCGTTGGTTGCCGCTTTGTTATAACCGATGCTAAACCCACCGCTGTAGACTTTTATGAACGAGAAGGCTTTACTTTCCTAGATACAGACGAGAACAACAAACGCGAAAACCCTATAATGTTTATAGACTTGTTTAATCAAAGGGTAACTGTGCATGAAGAAGCGTGATCAAAAACGAATAATACTTTCCGACTCTGAACGTCAACTTGCGTTCCGCACTTTAGAAGATATACGCGCTCATCGTCATAATAGCCCTCGAAAAAATAGAAATACCGACGTTTAACATCTTCTAGATTTGCAAATTTAATACACCATTAAATTTGCAAATCTAAAACAACGGCCAGTCATCTTCCATCTCTGGGAAGAACGAAAGGTCGGGCTGTTGGTACTCTTTAGTTTTCTCTTCGGGTTGGGCTAATGCCTGGTCCCAACCTTCAAAATTCATCCAACTATTGTTTTCTGCAGGTGTGCGGGTAACTTCAACCAACTGAGCTGGACGAACGTTGCCGTACTCATCGACCTCCGCTACGCGGATTTGGATACTAGTCTCATCATCAATGCGTAAACTGCTACCTTTTAGTAACGCGGCCAGTGCCGTTTCATCAATATTCGGCGGATTATTCGCCCTACTATTCACTGGGTCTAAAATTTTGGTTAGCTGATCGCTGACCTGTACCTCGCGATGCTCCGTACAGTTATTGACAGAACTCCGAGAGGAGCCAGAGGCTCCAATAGCGGTCGCTGCGCTCCCTTGGGTGATCGCTTCAGCTTCTTCGATAACCTTTGATTTCTTCTGAATCGTCCAGACCTTAGTACGAGTTTTCACGACTGCTTCTGGTGTTTGGAAACCTTCCACCTTGCGCACGTCTTCACCGTGAGGTGAGGCGAAAGGAAGTACTTGATATGAGTTGGTGATCAGCAAATCTTCGCGTTTAACGAATGGTCCACCCTGCCCCATGATGTAACCTTGCCAGTTGCCATGGTCTGCGGCTTTCATCGTGTCTACGATGCAAGCCTCATCAGATTGGATTCGTGCCTGGTAGTTTTTACCGATCACTTCCACCAACTCTTTGTTGGTTAGCAAACGATCAGGTTTTACCGGGCCAACAACATGACGGTGCAGCATGTGGTACATATCCAACAGGTCAGCGCGTTCTTGCATGAAAACATATTCCATAAAGGCTTTTTTGTTTTGGCTTGCGAATCGACGAAGCTCACGGTAAGTCGTAACCGGCGCACCACCGAAGAATTGAAACTGGCGAATCGCCCAGCGGCTTTTCCATGCGCTGACGTTCTTCGCCATGTCTTTGACTGATTTGCCTGTTTCGTCAGAAACTTCATCGTCCATAGCAAAGCCGTCGATGTTCTTGGAAATGTATTTCGCGATGTAGCCCGTTGCTGTGCCTTTCTCTGGGTCGATATAGCCAAAATCACAACGTGGGCGGTAATCCATAGGGCCAACATAAGCGCACTTACGAAATGGCTTTTGCTTTTCCTTTTCGTATTGCGGGTGCAGTTCTGCGCGGTCTTCTTGGGTAGCGTATGAAATAAAGATGTCACGCACTTGCGCCACTTCTTCCGGTTTTACCCAGATCAGCAAATGCCAGTGTGGTGTGCCGTCATGATGAGGCTCAGCAACCCGTACACCAAACCAACGAATCTCTTCACGGCCTAACTTAGCGCGGATACGCTGCCAAGCATTGTTTAAGTACGCTTGCGCCTCGCGAGGGCTCGCACCATTCCAATGCTCAATGAAACCGCCTTTCTTGTAGGAGTTGTGGTATTTCGACGGCGTGGTCAAAGTAAGGAACAAGCCTTGCAAACCAAGTTCATTGCCAATGTCTTCACAACCACGACAACGCACCATCAACTCATGACGGCGAATCGCAGGATTAGAAACGCTTTTCAGAACCATTTCGGCTAGGTCTGCTTTCTCTTCGGTTTCTTCGTCAAAGAGTTCACACTGCTTGATGTATTCCCAGTTGCGCTTTTGTTGCTCCTGGTGTTCACGAACGCAATCCCAAGACGCATAAGCAGAAGCTTTTGAAGATACTTGCCCCATTGCAATGGCTAGGTGCTCACGCATAATTTTGCGAGCTTTAACCAAACGACCAAGCCACCACTTTTCGCTAATCATGCGAGAAATGTCTTGTAGTGCTGAAAGCTCATTTTGCTTCTTGTACTTACACGGTGGCTTGATGCCAAACCAAGAAGTGAAAGCAGCTAACTGATGGTAGCCTTCAACGACAGGACAGAACGTATCGTCCTTTTCCAAATCAGTTTCGGTAACGCTTGCCAACTTAGAAGAGATGATTTGGAAACGAGCATTCATGATTTTGCCAATCTTGAACGCCACTTCTTTGAGTTCGTCCAGTTCCAACTCGGCCAAGATACGGCTTTTCACTGGCTTGCGTTTTTTCTCCGCATTGTCGAAATCAAAGCGAAGTTGAGGTTTTGCCATCTCTGGGTGTGCAGGCGTAAAGTCGCTTTGGTCAGTGTTATCTAATTCTTCACTGAGCAAAGAAACCTTGTGAGTTGTTGGTAGCTTTTTGTACTTGCGTAAAACCATAACGGCGCGATCAGCAGCTGGCCCCATTCGTTCACGCAAAAAGATGTTTGCTTCTCTGCGACCTTTCTTTTCGAAAACTGAAATGTAGCGAGTCACAAAGTACTTAGTTAGGTAATCTGGCAGGTCTTTGATTTTGCCTTTTGTCCACTCAAAATCATCTGGGTTTGCTTCAAATAACTTACGTTCCAGAACACTCAGATCATCAGGCTCAATAATTGTGTTATATCGACGCGAACCAAAGCAGCCCGCTTCAACTTCAGTCAAAGGGGCTTGCCATGGAAACTCGTATAAATCGATTTCGGCAGTTTCGGTTAGATAGTTCGACACGATTGCTTTTATCCACCAAATCAAAGTTCATCAATAGAAACGCCAAGCTCTCTCGCCAGCAAAATGTCTTCGATTTTGTGTCTAGTTTTCTTGGCCATCTTGTTAACTTCTTTAACTGGAGAACTAGCCCTGGCTGGTGCTGTAATGTTTTGGGGTGATGATCTCCTCGCCTTACACTTAGCTTTTGGCTTGTATTGACTACACTTTTTCGCGCAAATCTTGCCCTTGTTTTTTTGGTAGTATTCGCGCTGATATTGCTGTTTTTGAGTTAACTCTCTCATACCGTCTCCAATTCTTGAGTCGTCACCAACATATATCCGCCCTTTCCTTCCCCCTTACTCAACACACCTTTGGTTAGATGAGTACAGTTAAGGGATAAACATGCCTGTTCTATCGCTTGGTCTAGTGAGTCGAAGTCGCCAACCATCACATTGGCAACTTCTTGGGTATCCTCATGGCGGATGATTCCGCCACCTGGGCAAAGCATTATTGCGGCGTATTGCATGACTCACGCTCCAGTTCTTGTAAATAACAAGTCGCTTCTTCAATGAAAGAGCGCCCGCCTTCGACCGTCAGCTCCGCATCCGTAGTTGTGTATCCGGCAGAACGCGTAATTTCATAGCCAGCTTCGATGCAGTCACAACACTCCTCTAAGCGGTCTTTCAGCATTTCAATTAGCTGCTTAGCCTCATTTACGTTGGTACTCATGCTGCATCCTCCGCTTCAATTTGATCACGGCGAACAGCAATGCGCTCAATCAGGTCGTCTTCAATGTTCAGTAGTTCTTCTAGCGCACGTTCCTTATCAATCAACACAACGTTATGGGCGTGGTTCGTCGTGTTTTCATCAAACACAATCACGTTCAGAAGACTCATTTTTGATGAGTACTCGATACGAATACTGATGACATCAGAGCTATCCAACGCCAAAGCGAGCAGGCTATTAATGGTTGTTTGGATAGCGAGTTTGTTTGCAACTTCATTTAGATTCATCTTTTATGCTCCTACGCTAAGACGAACAAAGCCCACTGTTATAGGGGCAAAGACATGGAGAATTAATGCGTACTACTGAATTGGTAATGCTTGAGTCGTCGAACGTCACCAAGATTGCGATCGAACAACGTCGCGATTTCTTTAATCTGTTGCATGCCATTACGGATTTTTTGAAGCTCCAAATCATTAAAGCTTTCAAACTCTCGCACATGCTCCGATGCTTTCAGATCACCGGCGACTAAAACCATACCGCGAAAACGTGGTGGCATAGCGTCCCACAATTTTTTCAACTTGCCGCGTGTAGCGGAACCATTGAACAAGGCTTTACAAGCGGCAATGCTCTCGCTGGCGTTGGGTACTTGCTTTTGTTGTTCTTGTTGAATAGCTAGCTGACTCATTGGTTCTCCTTAGGCTAAGCCTGGAAGTGGCGCACCGTTGGCTAGGAAGTCTGAGCCCATTTGCATGAGTGGCTGAAAGCCGGTGGTGCGGTTTTCTAAATCGTTGACGAACAAAACCAAGTTGCCGATGGCCGCTTGAACCTTGGCAATGGTTTTGCGCTTTTGACTGCGAGGTAAACGGTCTGCGCTGCACATGTGTATTGCATCGCTAGACAGCTCACCTGAATATTGGTTGTTAAGTAACGTGCGCTCCAGCAGGTTCTTCTCTTCCCCGTCTTGAGGTAACTGAACCGTCACGACACCAAGGTCAGCAAAGAGTGTGTTCACAATGGTGTAATCGCCGGATTCTTTACTCAGCAATGCCAAATCCACTGGATCTAGTTTGTGAGGCTGTTCTGGGTTTAGCTTGTTACGCAGCATTCTCCCAGTTAGGCCGATGCGTGGAGCCAGCTTTTCCATATTGTGATTGATGGCGAAGTCGCAGCATGCAGCGTTAAAAGATTGCTGTTTGCGTTCGCGGAATCCGCACATAGCGATGTTTGCGTCCATGATCCACACTCTTACATGAAAGGCAGTACGAGAATGACAACCAACGCAAACGCATTTAGCCACATTGGGTAGTGCATTTGGGTTGGAATAAGAGAGGAAAAGCCCATGACTTAACCCAGCGCCGCAATGGCTTCACGTGCCGCCATTTCGTGCATAGCAACCATGTTAATCAATGGCTTATCGCGGCGTTTGTCTTTGGGCTTGATGATCACGCGACCTTCAGTCACGTATTGCTTGATGGTGCCCATTGGTAAACCAGTAAGGCGAGAGTATTCTTCGTAAGTCACATATGGACTTAGTGGAGGTATCTTGTACGTTAACATGGTGATATCCTTGTGTTTATATCTATCTTTATCGGTTGTCTCTTGCTTTGGTCGGCGTGACTTCCGAAAACAAGTTTAGTATTGATCCGATTTTTCGTACGGTCAACGCATTTTCGTACAAAATTGAAATCAATCACATAATGGTGAACGATTATGAGTGCAGAATTGGCTATTTTTGATTACATCAAAGGCGAGGCATTCACTGACAAACTAAAAGAAATCAATGGTGTAAATTCTCTTGGAGAACTGGCGCAGATATATGGTGTACCTAAAACCACTTTTAGTACTTGGAACTCACACAACAGAAACTCACACGAGCTTGTTGTTAGAACTCATTTACGTACAGGCATCCCAGTTAAAGAGCTGATTCTTCCCAACGACTACCCTGAGACCGAACTACACCATTCTTTTTGGGGTAAGCAAAAAGCGCCTGAAGCTGAGGTGACTTCATCTAGTCCAGAGTTACAGAACCCTCAGCTAACCGTCGTAGCGATAAAAAGCTTCTGCCTCACGAACGGTCAACTTTTGTCAACTGGAGAAATCCCATATGCACAACGCATGTTTAACTCTTGGGATTTAGAAGCTAGTAACACCATTGAAATCGAGACGAACGATGGTCGCTTTCTGGTAGATAAAAAACAGAACGATGCAGTGAGTGGCGAGTATTTGATTGATATGAATGGGCGTCTGTCCATCAACCACATTCAACGATTACCAAACAAACTAGCAGTCGTGTTTGGCAACGCGACGGTCGAAGTATCAGAAGAAGATATAAAAGTAATTGGCCGCGTGGCGGTGACATTAAGAAAAGAATAATTATTAACTGGTTGTCTAGGAGTAAAACTTATGGATGAAGGAATCTTAATAATCCTCTCTCTTGTCATTCTACCTCTACTTTTACTCATCTTTAACATGAGACGGAGTAGGAAGGCTAGGTTAGCTTTCGAAGAGAAGCTTGCCGATACAAATAGGCAACTCGAATATGCATATGGCAAAGTTGCCCGCCTCGAAGAAGAGCGAAGAGACTTGAAAACTAAGTATGGGCCGATCATAGATATAGAAGGTCATGCAGCCAAATTACTCGATGAAGCAGAAGAAGATGCAGCATCTAAACGAGATCAATCTTTAAAGTTGCTAGCTGAAGCCGAAGCAAACGCGGACGAAATTCGCCAGGAAGCGAAGTCTATCAGGTCAGAAGCGACTCAACGATTGAAAGATTCGAAAGAAAAAGCCGAAGTAATTAAGAGTGAGGCTAGAGTCGAAGCTGAGAAAGTTATTAGCTTTGCTGAGGCTCAAGCGAAGGAAATTGCAGGCGATGCATACGAAGCTAAAGCGAAAGCAGACTCGTATGATAAAGCTATTCGTGCGATGCGAAACACCATTGAAGGCTACAAGGATGACTACATTATCCCTAACCACTCTGTGTTAGACGATTTAGCTGATGAGTTTGGTCATAAAGAAGCAGGTGAAGAACTCAAAGCAGCAAGGAAGAGAGTTCGAGATATGGTTAAGGATGGTTATGCTGGCGCCTGTGATTATGCAGAAATTCACCGCAAAACCTATGCCATTCATTTTGCTGTCGATGCATTTAACGGAAAAGTAGACAGCGCACTAGCGAAAGTTAAACATGATAATTACGGGAAAATTAAACAAGAAATCATCGACGCTTTTGCTCTCGTTAATCACAATGGCGCCCCTTTCAGAAATGCACGCATCAATCCTGAGTACCTAGATGCAAGACTCAATGAACTTAAATGGGCAGTAGCCACTTTTGAACTCAAGAAAATCGAAAGAGAAGAACAAGCCGAAATCAAAGCGCAAATTCGAGAAGAAGAACGAGCTATTAGAGAAATGGAAAAAGCGCGTAAAGAAGCAGAGAAAGAAGAACGTATGCTTCAAAAAGCGCTTGAGAAAGCTCGAGCTGAACTTGCCGCCGCGAATGATGAGCAAAGAGCTCAATACGAATCACAGCTTGCTGAACTCGAGGACAAACTTAAAGAAGCAGAAGAGAAAGGCCAACGCGCCCTTTCTATGGCTCAACAAACTCGCAGAGGCCATGTTTACGTTATTAGTAACATCGGCAGCTTTGGTGAAGAAGTCTTTAAAATTGGTATGACTCGAAGATTAGAGCCAATGGATCGAGTCAAAGAGCTAGGAGATGCCTCAGTTCCTTTCTCATTCGATGTCCACGCTATGATTTACAGTGAAGACGCCCCAGCTCTAGAAAAAGAACTTCACAGAAGATTTGATTTGGACTCTGTGAACAAAGTTAACCCACGCAAAGAGTTCTTTAGAACATCGGTTGCGGAAATCAAACAAGCGGTAGAACAAAATGGTGTTACAGACGTTCATTGGACTCTAAAAGCAGAAGCGGCAGAGTACCGAGAAAGCCTTGCTATCGCTAAAGAGCAGCTAGCGGAAGCCGTCGCATAAACTAAGAGGTGACCATGAACCCAATAGATAAGGTTACAGATCCATCATTTACCGAGTCAGCAAAAGGTCTGATGGTGATATTTTGTATTGGAGCAATACACTTGGTAATAGGCGTAGAACTAACTAACGCAAAAATAGCTATACCTTGGTTTCCTACCGTAAACTTTAAACATCCTGAGTATTTGGTTTATCTATATTGGGCTTTGAGTTTTTATGCGATGTATCGCTACTCTTTACACAATGCAATTCTTATTAGAAAAGAGTTTTTTCAAGCTTTGTACGAAAGTTTACGAGGACCAACAGGTAAGAAATTTATATCCGAGGCAATACTCCTTCAAGGCGCTCCTTATTTAGTGGAAAGAAAGAACTCTAAGAATAACGAGATTAGTATTTTAGGCTATATACCGGAGCAAGATCCTAAAACAGGTGAAGAAGTTCAAAATAATGTATTTTACTTCACTTTTAAGTTCAATAAAGACTATCAATTTGAGGAAATATTAGCTTCTTCCGATCCCGGCTGGGATGTAAGTGAAGCTTGCTTTAATCATGAAGAAATACGACAGAAGTGGGGGTTGGATCTATTTATAGATGAAGATCATCACGAAGAATACCGTTCCACTTTTATCAGAAGTAAAACTTACAACTTGAAACTTGTGTGTATACGAATCAAACCATTCCTCGGAACATTACTAAGCCAAAAAGAAATATTTGACCTTTGTATACCATTGATATTAAACACTTCTCTGTTTTTCGCTTGGGTAATCAAAGCAAGCTTTACTTAGCGACGAGCCTTTTTAAAAATGCGTTGTGATTTTCTGACCGATCCTTATTTGCCGTAGGGTTTATAAGAATCAAATTAATCGGGAGACTCTATGAGCACCGTTGTACCTAAAGAAGAAACATTCGAAAATTATGAGCTGATTGATAGAAAGCCGTTTGCAAACCACCTTACTGCTTTCCTGAACACCAAAGCTGAAGAAGGTTATGTGATTAACCTTAATGCTGAATGGGGAGCTGGTAAAACAACTTTCTTACAATGCTGGTACAACGAACTTTCCAAAGGTCACCCAACCATTTACTTTGATGCCTGGCGTTCGGACTTTTCCAAAGATGCTATGTTGGCTTTGATCGACTGCTTTCACGCTCAGTTAACCAGCCCGATTAGCGAAAATAAAGAACTTATTGAATCTCTACTCGCCAAAGGCAGTTACTTTATTCGAAAATCTCTTCCTTCATTATTAGTAGGATATTTGAAGCACAAAACTGGCGCACCTGAAGACGAATCAATATTTGAAACAGCGGAATCGGAGTTTGGAATAGAGATAGATGAAGGCGAAGCCGGTAATGCACTCAAAGACGTATTAAAAGAGATCGTAGAGCAACGCCAAAAAGTTAAAGGAATCAGTGATTTTCAAAATGTACTTGTTGATCTTGCGGATGCGGTCATAATTGCTAATCAACAAGCGGACAATCCCAAGCAATACCCTGTGTACGTTTTGATAGACGAACTCGACCGCTGTAGGCCAAGCTATGCCATCGAGATAATCGAGAGTGTTAAGCATTTCTTTAATACTAAACATTTCGTATTTGTCATCGCGACAGATACCGAACAGCTCCAGCATTCTGTCAAGGCAGTTTACGGTGAAGGCTTCGATGCGTACTCATATCTAAGCCGATTTTTTCATAAGACCGTAACGTTACCGGCTCCAAGCATGACAGAATACTTGGTCTCTCGACTATCACCAATAGTCGAGTCTGACTTTGAATTTGATGCACCTTTCTTACTTGATTTCCTCGTGGGGATATTCGAGTGGCACAATATGACTTCACTTCGTGAAATCGACAAAGTGATACAAGATATAGAGGTAGCAAAATCAACCGGAAACAAAAGCTTTAAAATCATCCCATTGGTTTTACTCTCTGTTCTAAAGAGACTGCATCCGCAAAGCTTCAACAAGTTTATAAAAAGTGCCGTTTTACCTTATCGACATGAAAATCAAAATAATGCTGAGGATAAAGACTATCTGTTACCAAAAAATAATAATGTTAAACCTTTGAAAATCAATACAACGTTAATAATACAATTTGAAAATGCGTTACGATACATGTTGCTATCTCTAAACCAGAACGCAGATACGTTAAGTATAGACAACCTTTCTACTTTACCGTCTCACAACCAAAACAACGGTATTTACATCGTTTGTGATGCATACCGCCTCAACCCAATGGGAACTCCCGCAAATAAAGAAGGTTACAGTAAAATACTAAATTTGGCTGGGCATTTTGAGTAAAAACAAAAACCCCATTAACGAGGGGCTCATTTATTCAGAATGGAGAGATACTTCGATCTAAGAAGCGCCTGAATTGCTATGCTCTTCTTTTGCGGCCTCATCTTCAGCTACCACATTCATTTTACGGAAGGATAGATACTTGGTAAAACCTGTAGAGATGATGGCTTTGTTATTGGGAGATATGCCAACATGACCAACGACGATCACGTCTGAGCCATCAAGATCACTGACCTCTTTAATTTTAAAATTCCTAAGGATCTGCTCTTTTAACTCTGGTCGCAACTTTATGCTAGGCTCAGTCCTATAGTCGCCATAATTCAGCCAAAGAACTCCATTACTATCTACGTTCAAGTTGTTTATTGGGCCCCAGAATATGTATTCTTTTCCTGTGTGCTTGTCACTTGCTTCTGATATGGGAACTAAGAAGTCTGCAAGTTGACCTTTAATAATTTCTCTTCCGCCGTCAGTCACAATGTTAATCGTCTGTCCCTTATCCGCATAATTGGGGTTGCGACATAAGTTTGTTAACAGCGCTCTCAAAGATTTATTTAGTGGGAAACCTGAGCCAGACCCAACACCAGATGCGGGCCTTGCCGTTACTCGTGTTGATTCCTCTTCACCGTGCTTGCCATTGTCTTGAGACACGTACAATGAGTTATTGTTGACTTTATCTAGATCTACACGAATATCAGCAGATAAATCTCCTTCTCCCGCTGATTCATCTTCCCCATCAGGTTTCATCAATACCGTCGAAGCATCGCAATCAGGTTTATGACGAGCACCAAAACATGCCATACGGTCGATTTTTGCTGTCTTATACCCCTTAACAAACCAAGCTTTTTCTCCACAAACTTTGCAGTCAATTAATCCTCGAAATTTACCCGGATCGTCCTCATACATTTCCGTTGTACAATCCGACCCATCTTCCCTGTAGGTACAAACAAGCATACTCACCTCAACACATAAACTACCGTACTAATCCCGATTTATCAGCAATTTGTGTATCGGTCAAACCGTAGTCTTCTCTTTGCGATATAGAGCATACTCATTCTTGTTCGTTCATTCTCAACTTAAACATTGCAAAAACTACCACACAGAAATACTGTATATAAAAACAGTTAAATTTATCTCATTATGACAATCCGAAATCTCAAAGACAGCAGCAAAAAACCTTGGCTTTGTGAATGCTATCCACAAGGTCGAGCTGGTAAACGCGTCCGTAAGCGCTTCGCCACCAAAGGCGAAGCTACCTCTTTTGAGTTGCATCTAATGAAAGAGGTGGATGACAAGCCGTGGTTGGGTTCTAAACCTGATCACCGTCGATTATCTGATTTAGTCGAACTATGGTTTAAGCTGCATGGTAAGAATCTCAAGTCCGGTGATCATACACGCCTGCGTTTAGAAAGCATGGTTTTAGACTTAGGTAACCCTATCGCTTCACAACTTAATTCCAAACAACTCGCGACTTACCGTTCTAGCCGTTCTAACAAAGGTCGTGGCCAACAACACAAAGAACTTTCCATTGCTTCGAATAATGTGGATTTTGGGCTGCTCAAAGCGTTGTTCAATAAGTTGATAAAGCTTGGAGAGTGGAAACTGCCTAATCCGGTTGATGGTATTGAGGCAATCAAAAAGCCTGAGTCCGAACTTGCGTTCCTGACCGAACAGGAAATTCGTCACTTGTTTGAAGTTGCTCAACAAAGCCCGATTGGCGATGAGCTAACGAAGATATATAAGGTTTGCCTGGCGACTGGTGCGCGTATCAGGGAAGCAATTTATCTGAAAGGCTCTAACTTGACGAAATACCGCATTACCTACAACAATACCAAAGGCAAACGAAATAGAACGGTACCGATTTCTGAAGAGTTGTATAACCAAATCCATAAGCCAACCAATGATCGTCTTTTCACTTGCGGTTACGGCGTAGCATACAAATGGCTAACTAAAGCCCTTCCCCATTTACCGGAAGGTCAAGCGACTCACGTCTTACGTCATACCTTTGCAAGCCACTTCATGACCAACGGCGGCAACATTCTTGTACTGAAGGAAATCCTCGGACATCAGCATATCGACCACACGATGATTTATGCGCACTTTTCACCAAACCATTTGAGTGATGCGGTGAGATTTAATCCGCTTACGGCTCTAAATATAGAGCGGTAAGCCTATAAAAATTGGCAAGTTTAACTATTTTCTTAAATTAGAGCAGCGAACTAATTCTACAAAAAATTTTCCTAAAGAAGAAAGTCAGTTTGGCTCTGATTATATTCTACTGAAATGAAAGACCCTTCAATTTTTTATAAAAGTACCAACAACTGTAGAAGTAAGGACTCATAGATAAAGACAGGACGAATAGCTCGAACCAACTAATCCAAAATCCATTCCAATCTAAGTCCTTTGAACCACCCAGAATTTCTAATGTAGTGATTGGTAAGCAAACACCTATTGCAAGGGTAAAACCGACAAGCTCAAGCATTTTCAAGCTCCAGCGCTTAACTTTAAACCTCTCGTTATAGCGTGTGTATTCTAACAATGCCTCACTAATAACTGGTATAACACGTTGCTCGTATTGGAGTACCTTTTCAAAGTAATCTGTCACTAGTTGTACATAATTGATATTATTAGGGTGTCCATTAATACGTTTTGCCACCTTATCAAGGTACTGCTCTGGTGAATCATCAGGCAAAGAATCTACCATCTGTTTGTATTCTTCATCGCGTTGTTGGCGGTCCTTTGACTCCTGAATCGCGGTGTATCTTTTCATAATTTCAATGATGGACAAGTGCCCATACCTCCATATCCAAGATAAATAAGATATTCTACTTTGTAATTCATTGAGTCGTTCTATATCGAACGGTCTCTTTTTCTGCTCTATTATCTTTTCAGTGATATCTCCGGTGCTAATAATTGATTGACCGTTGAATGGGTAAGTAGTAAAAACATAGTGAAGCATTAACATCAAGTCTTTTGCCATAGTACTTATTTCTTCTTCTGACGGATTACTACGGTAGCCTAAATCTATGTTGTATTTAGCTTTACTGTCTAATTCAGAGTACATACTTTTGGCCTCTCGAAGAATTCGGGTTCTGCATTTATCCCAGTCAAGAAGGCCATCTTGCGTCAATAAGTTAAAGCTTGAACCACCAACAAAGTTATTTGGTGTGTCAAATAACTCTGTATCTTTAAGTATCTTATCCACTTTATCTTTGGACTCTTGAACTTTCTGGAAAGCAAAGACTGCAAATGCAGAAAAAAAAGCTGCTATTACACCTATGATGGTTGCATGAATAGCAGGTATTAATTCCAAAATTGGTGAACTCATACTGACTCCTTTATAAGCACACAGATTAGTATATTAAGCTTCTTTGCTGAAGTCGTTAATAAATTGCCAACTTATCATACTCTTCGAGTGTTCCATTTTGTTAGCTTCCCTAATAAGCCGTACTGCCAAAAGATTCTATAGCGAGATACAATAAGACAACAAATATTGGCGACAAAGTGGCGACAGAGGTCAGCTTTTATCGTTATTTATACACTACCACCAGATTAAAGTGATTGTTTAAGTCTTTATATAACAAGGAATAGCAAGGGTCGGAGGGGTTTCGGAAGCTTGTGGAATATAATAAAGCTTTATGTTCATTCCACTAACCTAAAAAGAAAAAGGAGCCAGTACGGCTCCTTCGTATTCTATCGCTAAATGTGAGTATTTACGAATTACTCAGCTTGATCTTCAGCGCGCGCTGCAGCTTCTTTGATTAGAGGCTGAAGTTCACCTTTTTGGAACATTTCTAGAATGATGTCGCAACCGCCGATAAGCTCGCCTTCAACCCATAGTTGAGGGAATGTTGGCCATTGTGCGTACTTTGGTAGCTCAGCACGGATATCTGGGTTTTGCAGAATGTCTACGTAAGCGAACTTCTCACCACATGCCATTAGAGCCTGTGACGCTTGAGAAGAGAAACCACAGCTTGGCAGTTTCGGTGATCCTTTCATGTACAGCAGGATTGAGTTTTCAGAGATCTGCTGTTTGATTTTGTCGATAGTTTCCATCGCTTCCTCATTCATGGGTTTGAACTTTGTTTATTTGCCACATTCTACTCAATAACGACAGAATAAAAACCATATAATTAATAAGGCTTAAATTCAGGTTGCTTGATGGCGAACAATTCAGCACTTCACAGCCGCTAACCCCTTAAAATATTTTCATATCGGGGTTTTAATAAAGTAAAAACTTGCTAAAATACTTAGCAAGTCAGCCTTAAAGGCTACATAGCTATAAAAAAACACTGGAAGCAATCGAAAGGTCATCCTTTCAAATCAATGGAGAATCGAGTAATGGCATTTGAACTACCAGCTCTTCCTTACGCGAAAGACGCACTAGAACCACACATCTCAGCAGAGACTCTAGACTACCACCACGGTAAGCACCACAACACATACGTTGTTAAGCTAAATGGTCTTATCCCTGGCACTGAGTTCGAAGGCAAAACTCTAGAAGAGATCATCAAGACTTCTACTGGTGGCGTATTCAACAACGCAGCGCAAATCTGGAACCACACGTTCTACTGGCACTGTCTTGCTCCAAACGCGGGCGGCGAACCAACTGGCGCAGTTGCTGACGCAATCAACGCAGCATTCGGTTCTTTCGAAGAATTCAAAGCGAAGTTTACTGATTCAGCAATCAACAACTTCGGTTCTTCATGGACTTGGCTTGTTAAGAAAGCTGACGGCTCTCTAGAGATCGTTAACACTTCTAACGCTGCTACTCCTCTAACAGAAGAAGGTACAACACCACTTCTAACTGTTGACCTGTGGGAACACGCATACTACATTGATTACCGCAACGTACGTCCTGACTACATGAACGGCTTCTGGGCACTTGTAAACTGGGACTTCGTAGCTGAGAACCTAGCGAAGTAATTTTACTTCCCCCCCTAAGTTCAATTTAGTCTTATTTTAAAAGCTCGCTGAACCAGCGAGCTTTTTATTTTTCGCTTAAAACTCCAATTTAATCTCTTCTTTTTCCTAAAGTTCTTCTCAGACACGCCGTTAAAATGGCATCGAGCGAGGAACATCATGCAAATTCATACTTTAGACAAAGCGGCAATTATTAACGAACTTCAGTTCGGCAATGGTATCAACCATGCAGTCCACGAAGGACGTCGTGCCGATTTTGCACTGATTTTGTCGATGTTTTCTAACGATGTACGCGACGTTGTACCTGTAGAGGAAATCAAAGAAGTAGCCACTAGCGATGATATACTCCGCCAACAACTTGAATTGTCAACGCCTCAAGCTCTTCGTTCTGATAGCAGCAGCTATGAGCTAGCAGCACAACAAGCAAAACAATTCCACGGTGCAGGTCTACCCTCAGCGAAACTGAGTCACTACTTGAAACCAGACGCCCTGACCTACTTGCCGGAAGATACGTTTAATCTTCCTGAAGACGTTTATCACAACCTATCCGGTCATGAGCGACGTAAATTGGGCGAGCGCAACAAAAACCTCATCCCAGATGCAGGGCTATACAATCAACTAGTGACGGCTCAACGTCAGTATCAAATTCAACTGCAAGTATAGAGATCATTGTTCAACCAACAGCTTGCAGTATCCACAGTCAGAAATGTGACGCCTTACAAATTACCGCACAATAGTCCTCATCCAAAAGCGTTAGTTTGAAGTCTTTCACACTGAGCCTTTCTAATTTCAACCATGCTAATAGCACAAACCACTGGTGTATTTTTTTCACACAGGGATACAGTGAAGGTGTTATGGATATTAAAGAATCAATTATTCTCGTCACGTCTGCAGGTTCTGTTATAGGAAGGACTTGTGCTAGTCACTTTGCTCACCTTGGAGCGACGTTGATTCTTTGTGACCAAAACTCTAGCGCTCTAAAATCGAGCTATGAGCAGATTAGTGCCTTCACAGATAAAGTCTATGCGATGAATGTGTGCAGTGATAACACAACGTCCATTAACTTACTGTTTGATCAGATAGAATCGCAGCTGCGTGCGACACCAGACGTGATAGTCAATTGCTGGACGAGCTCTCCCATGCCAGGCTTGATGGCTCCCGAACCTATGAGTACTTACATTGATCACTTGTCTTCTGCAGCACGTTTCCTCTACACCTATGGCCAGGTGGGAGCCGAACGATTTCGCGCTAGAAATAAGAAAGGGGTAATTGTTAACGTCATTTCCCATGACAGCCATGAAGATTTAACGGGAGTCGAAAGCATGGCTGCTTTGGTGTCAGGTTTTACTCACAGTTGGGCAAAAGAGCTCACTCCATTTAATATTCGGGTTGGTGGCGTCATTCCTTCGGTAAACCATACAAGAGAAGAACTTAACGAAAGACACTGGGCCGAGATCCAAGATGAATTGGTTCGCAATACCGCATATATCGTATCAAATGAGTATTTTAGTGGCAGAGTGGTTGCTACAGAAGTATGAATGGACAACGTGTTTGTTGCGTAAACGGCTCGCTATTACTCAACTCTTTCAACAAAAAAAGCCCCAGTCAAATGACTGGGGCTTTTACTTTTTCCCGGTTAAGGTTTCGTGCTAGCGAAAACCTTACTCACACGACTCTTAATTACGCGTCAGCTTTTTCTTTCTTTGCTTTAGGCGCCGCTTTCGCTGCTTCTTGGTCTGCTTTCTTCTTGATAACTGTTGTACCTTCGAAAGTTTCACCTTCAACGAATGCTTTACCGTAGTAAGAAGCCATTAACACATCTTTAAGTTCGCTAATTAGTGGGTAGCGAGGGTTCGCACCAGTACATTGGTCATCGAACGCTTCAACTGCTAGCTCATCAAGTTTCGCGATAAAGTCTGCTTCAGCTACGCCTGCCGCTTGGATAGACATTGGGATGTCTAGGTTCACTTTTAGCTCATCCAACCATGCTAGTAAACGTTCAATTTTCTGAGCAGTACGGTCACCAGCTTGGCTTAGACCTAAGTGGTCAGCAACTTCAGCGTAACGACGACGTGCTTGTGGGCGGTCGTATTGAGAGAACGCTGTTTGTTTAGTTGGGTTATCGTTCGCGTTGTAACGTACAACGTTAGAGATAAGTAATGCGTTTGCTAGGCCATGTGGAATGTGGAACTCAGCACCTAGTTTGTGCGCCATTGAGTGACAAACACCTAGGAATGCGTTAGCAAATGCCACACCAGCGATAGTTGCTGCGTTGTGTACTTTCTCACGAGCGATTGGGTCGTTAGCGCCGTTCGCGTAGCTTGAAGGTAGGTATTCTTTTAGCATCTTAAGTGCTTGTAGAGCCTGACCGTCAGAGTATTCGTTCGCAAGAACAGATACGTAAGCTTCTAGAGCGTGAGTTACTGCATCGTAACCACCAAATGCTGTTAGAGACTTAGGCATGTTCATCACTAGGTTAGCATCAACGATAGCCATGTTTGGCGTGATTTCGTAGTCAGCTAGTGGGTATTTAGCGCCAGTCTTGTCGTCAGTAACAACCGCAAATGGTGTAACTTCTGAACCAGTACCTGAAGTTGTAGTGATACATACAAGCTCAGCTTTTTGACCCATTTTAGGGAACTTGTAAATACGTTTACGGATGTCCATAAAGCGCATTGCTAGTTCTTCGAAGTGAGTTTCTGGGTGCTCATACATTACCCACATGATCTTCGCAGCATCCATTGGTGAACCACCACCTAACGCTAGGATAACATCTGGTTGGTAGCTAGCCATTTGAGCCGCACCTTTCTCTACAACAGAAAGCGTTGGGTCAGCTTCAACATCGAAGAATGTTTGAACTTCCATGCCTTGAGCTTTAAGTAGGCTTACTACGTCATCTGCGTAACCGTTGTTGAATAGGAAACGGTCAGTTACTAAGAATGCGCGTTTCTTACCTTCTAGGTCGCCTAGAGCAATTGGAAGGCTACCACGACGGAAGTAGATTGACTTAGGTAGTTTATGCCACAACATGTTTTCAGCTCGCTTCGCTACAGTTTTCTTGTTGATTAGGTGTTTAGGACCTACGTTCTCAGAGATAGAGTTACCACCCCATGAACCACAACCTAGAGTTAGAGAAGGCGCAACGTTGAAGTTGTACAAGTCACCGATACCACCGTGAGTAGTCGGGATGTTGATTAGGATACGAGCTGTCTTCATCTTGTCACCGAAGTAACGGATACGGTCAGCGTTAGTATCTTGGTTAGTGTAAAGACCAGATGTGTGGCCGATACCACCGATCTCAACCATAGTTACCGCTTGAGCAACCGCGTCTTCGAAGTTGTCAGCACGGAATAGACCTAGAGTTGGAGATAGTTTCTCGTGAGCAAATGCGTCATCGTAAGAAACTTTACCCAGACCTTCACCAACAAGAACTTTAGTATCTGCTGGAACTTTAACGCCTGCCATTTCAGCGATTGCCGCTGCTGGCTGACCTACGATTTTCGCGTTTAGCGCGCCATCGATAAGAAGAACTTTACGAACTTTTTCTGCTTCTGCTTTGCTTAGTACGTAAGCTTTGTGAGAAGCAAAACGCTCTTTTACTTCGTCGTACACTTCGTCAACGACGATTGCAGCCTGCTCAGAAGCACATACTACGCCGTTGTCGAAAGTCTTAGACATCAGGATAGAAGCCACTGCACGTTTGATGTCAGCAGTTTCGTCGATAACAACAGGAACGTTACCTGCACCTACACCGATTGCTGGTTTACCAGAAGAGTAAGCTGCTTTAACCATGCCTGGGCCACCAGTTGCAAGGATAAGAGCAATATCATCGTGTTTCATAAGAGCGTTAGAAAGCTCAACAGAAGGTTGGTCGATCCAACCGATGATGTCTTTTGGTGCACCCGCTGCTACTGCTGCGTCTAGAACCAGTTTCGCTGCGTCGTTAGTCGAGTTTTTCGCACGTGGGTGTGGTGAGAAGATGATACCGTTACGAGTCTTCAGAGAGATTAGAGATTTGAAGATCGCTGTAGATGTAGGGTTAGTCGTTGGTACGATACCGCAGATGATACCTACAGGTTCAGCGATAGTCATAGTACCTAGGTTGTCATCCTCTTCTAGGATGCCACACGTTTGTTCGTCTTTGTATTTGTTGTAGATAAACTCAGAAGCGAAGTGGTTCTTGATTACTTTATCTTCAACAATACCCATACCAGATTCTTCAACCGCTTGTTGAGCTAGCGGGATACGGGCTTGGTTAGCTGCAAGAGACGCTGCACGGAAGATTTTGTCTACTTGCTCTTGAGAGTAAGTAGCGAACTCTTCTTGCGCTTTCTTAACGCGAGCGACCATTGCATCTAGTTCAGCCATATTAGTTACAGGCATAGGGAATCTCCTAAAATTAACAAATATTAAAAACTTTTTACTAAGGCTATTACTTATCGTTTTTACTGTTTATCAGTCACTTAGAAAACAAACGTCTTAGTAAATTGCTTTCAGGACTGAGTATAATATTTCAGAGTGTGAAAAAAATTGACTTGGATCAGTTCTCACGACCTAAATACCACCAAAGTGGTGCCCCATCACACCAAAACGACATAACCCACTGATAAACAAATAAATTAACCTTCAATTTTTATTGAACAAAAAAGAAGCAAATAGACAAATAAATAAAAGAAACTACAACAACCTGTAAAAAAGTTTCATTTTTAGCCAACAAAATTACATGTAGGCCCAATTCCTTGTGCTACTGAGAGTATATCGAACCGAATACATCTCTCTACAAACCACCTTAGTTTTTATCAAAAGTGTGCGAATGTTAACGTTTATGTAAAACAGCACGCTTTGACAGCAACTTTATACGCAACAATTCTTTCCCAGATTAGATACAGTTTATTAAAGAATTAGTTTTTCTCACTAAAACAGTAGGAAATGCGTTAGTTTTTTTCATTTCTTCCAACCCAACTTTTGCCTTACATTACGCCCAAATTACCCCTTCGCCTTTTCACCAATGTGAACTTTAATGAGTACGCAACATGCAAACTTTTGAACTTGCTATCTTCTTGCAGTTTTTTCTTGGTTTGGTCGCCGCAGTAAACCCTGTTGGTATCATGCCTGTGTTTGTGTCACTAACCGGACATATGACACCAGACGAAAAGCGCAATACGGCAACCACAGCGAACGTGGCTGTTGCGATCATCCTGATCATTTCGCTCTTTGCTGGCCAGTTACTATTAGATATGTTCAGCATTTCTCTGGATTCGTTTCGTGTTGCAGGTGGGCTACTGCTGCTTAGCATCGCGTTCTCGATGATGAGCGGTAAACTGGGGGAAGATAAACAAAACAAACAGGAAAAATCAGAATACGTGAGTCGCGAGCAGATTGGTGTTGTTCCTCTTGCGATGCCGCTAATGGCAGGGCCAGGTGCAATCAGTTCGACTATTGTTTACGGTGCACGCTACCCAAGCATGTTTGATACGGTAGGCATCAGCATTACAATTGGCTTGTTCTGTCTATGCTCGTGGCTGTTGTTCCGCTCTGCCCCACTGATCGTGCGATTTTTGGGCCAAACTGGCATTAACGTCATTACCCGTATCATGGGTTTGATATTAGGCGCATTGGGTATTGAGTTTATCGCCAATGGTTTACGCAACTTATTTCCAGGATTAGCCTGAGTTTCTATAAAATTGTATGATAGAGCGATTCAACAATGGATCGCTTTGTCATGACGACTGACTCTCTCAAACATACTCTTTATGTCACCATTTTTGGTACTCATACCAAAGCTGGTCGAACCTTCGATATTGCACTCATTATCGCGATTATCAGTTCTCTAATCGTACTGGTATTAGACTCAATACCATCCGTGCGCGCCGAGTGGGCAAAAGAGCTGAAATACTTGGAGTACACTTTTACCGGTTTATTCACTATTGAATATTTTCTCCGGCTTTATTGCTCTCCAAAACCAGCCGCCTATGCGAAAAGCTTTTATGGCATCGTTGATTTACTCGCGATTTTACCTACTTACTTAGCACTGTTTTTCCCTTCAGCCTCCTTTATGGGCGTAATAAGAGCACTGCGAGTCATGCGAATATTCCGCATACTCAAGTTGGTCCGCTATCTTCAAGAATCCAACATCCTCTTACGCTCTCTACTGATGGCGCGCAGAAAGATTTTTATCTTCTTTAGCTCTGTCGCCATTATGGTCACGATCTTTGGGTCGTTGATTTTTGTCATTGAGGGGCCTGAAAACGGATTTACTAGCATTCCGAAAAGTATTTATTGGGCTATTGTGACCATCACAACGGTTGGATATGGTGACTTGGTACCTCAAACGGACCTCGGAAAAGGGCTTGCCTCACTCACCATGTTGTTGGGTTATTCAATTTTGGCGGTCCCTACTGGTATTTTCACAGCAGAGCTTCACCAAGAAATGCAATCGCACAAAGTATTAGTGAAGTGTCCGAACTGTTCTCACGCCGGGCACGACTCTGATGCGACTTACTGTAAACACTGTGGTAGTGAACTGGCCGATCCTGACAAACGCGTTGTTCGTGGAGAAGACGAAGCATAAAAAAGAGCTCCCTAGGGAGCTCTTTTATTTTGTCATCAAACAAAGGTTGATGTGATTATGCTTTCTCAGAAAGAATAATGCGTAACGTACGACGCAATGGTTCTGCTGCGCCCCAAAGTAGTTGGTCACCAACAGTGAAAGCATTTAGGAAGTCATCACCCATTGCCATCTTACGTAGACGACCTACTGGTACGGACATAGTGCCTGTTACTTTTGCAGGTGTAAGTTCTTGCGCAGTAATGTCACGATCGTTAGGAATCACTTTAACCCAGTCGTTATGAGTGGCGATGATTTCTTCGATTTCGTCCATTGGGACATTTTGCTTAAGCTTGATAGTGAGTGCTTGAGAGTGACAACGCATCGCACCAATACGGACACAAGTACCATCAATTGGTACAGGCGAGCTTTGTGAGCCCAAAATTTTGTTTGCCTCTGCGCCCGCTTTCCACTCTTCTTTACTCTGACCGTTATCACGTTTCACATCGATCCACGGAATAAGCGAGCCAGCTAGTGGTACACCGAATTTATCGGTAGGGAAAGAACCGCTGCGCATTGTGTCTGCAACTTTTTTATCAATATCTAGGATAGAGCTTGATGGGTTTGCAAGTTCGGAACTTACAGAGTCATTGATAACGCCCATTTGCGAGATCAGTTCACGCATGTTTTGCGCGCCAGCACCAGAAGCGGCTTGGTACGTCATTGCGCTTGTCCACTCAACAAGGCCTTTCTCGAATAAGCCACCTAGACCCATTAGCATTAAACTAACCGTACAGTTACCACCAACAAATGTGTTCGTGCCACCGTGGATGCCTTGTTGGATTTGCTTTAAGTTCACAGGATCAAGCGTGATGATGGAATCTTCCGCCATACGCAACGTAGATGCTGCGTCAATCCAGTAGCCTTTCCAACCGGCTTGTCGAAGTGCTGGGTAAACTTTTTCTGTGTAGCTACCACCTTGACATGTAATTACCGCATCAAGCTGTTTTAAGCTTTCAATATCATACGCGTCTTGCAGTAAGCCTGCGTCTTTTCCTAAGTTAGGAGCAGGAATACCAACTTGAGAAGTACTGTAGAATACTGGTTCGATTAGGTCGAAGTCTTTCTCTTCAACCATACGCTGCATAAGGACTGAACCAACCATACCGCGCCAACCAACTAAACCAACTCTCATCGTATTAACTCTCCATGTATTAAAAAACCTACCCCATAGTTAATTTTTCGCATCAAAATCTCAACCCCTATTTTGTAAATAAGCCTATTTTTTAACCTTTTCCTATGAAAATTCGTGTTAAACGAGATTTTTTAGTGTTTGGTTTGCGATTTCGGCCATTTTTCAAGTAGGGAAAGCCCTGTTACTCCAAATTGGTCTTACCACTCAGTGATAAAATAACACATGAAGCACAATAATTTCACATTACACAACATTTAAAACCAAAAAAGTTAAAACAAACTAACAGTTAATTTCACAAGCAAACGTTTTTGCCGACGAACATCAAGATAAAACACCAAATATTCGAAATATAATTTTTGTTAATGTATGTTATGCGCGATTACAACAAGGAGCGCCTTCCTCTATTGCTCCAAGATTGACAGAGGCACATATGAAGCAAGTTACACCACGCCTACCAAGCTTGATACAGGTATTTATCTCGCTCGGTTTATTTCTACTGCTGGCATTTTCGTTCACTGCCAAGCTAGACCTACCGATCCAGCTAGCGCTGTACATCGGTTGGTTCATTATCATGATATTAGGCATTAAGCTTGGTCATCAGTACAAAGATCTGGAAAAAGCTGCACTAAATGGCATTTCCAATGGACTTGGAGCCGTCTTAATTCTTCTTGCCGTTGGCGCGCTTGTTGGTACGTGGATCTCTGGTGGTATTGTTCCAACCATTATTTACTATGGCCTTAAAGCAATTCACCCTTCTATCTTTTTGCTCGCTACCATGATCATCTGTTCATTGACTGCGCTAGCGACTGGCACCTCTTGGGGCGCTGCTGGTACTGCTGGTATTGCGATGATGGGTATTGGCCAAGGCCTTGGCGTTCCTGCACCAATTACAGCTGGCGCAGTGCTTTCAGGTTGTTACTTCGGTGACAAAATGTCGCCTCTATCGGACTCCGTCATCCTTGCTTCATCTATGTCTAACGTTGAAGTGATGGAACATATTAAAGGCATGCTGCCGATCGCACTCATTAGCTACATTATTACAGGCATTATGTTTACTGCATTTGGTTTCCACTACGCAGGTCAAGTTGACATGAGCCAGGTAGACTCTGTAATTAAAGCGATGGAGCAGCAATTCTACATCACCCCTTACTCATTTGTTCCTGTGATCATCGTATTGTCACTTCTAGCAATGCGTATGCCTTCATTCCCAGTGATCAGTTTTGGTTCTCTGCTCGGTATTATTTGGGCAGTAATGATTCAAGATGTGGACTTCCTAACCGCGTTCAACACCGCTTGGGCTCCGTTTGCGATTTCTTCAGGCGTAGATTTCATTGACTCCATTCTTAACCGTGGCGGCATGTCTTCAATGCTTGGCTCGGTAGCAGTTATCGTATTCGGCCTTGGTTTTGGTGGTCTACTAGATAAAGTGGGTGTGTTAGAAACTATCGCTAAGCTGTTTGAAAAACGCGTTCAAAGTGCAGGTTCACTGGCAACAAGTACAATCGGTACAGCCTTTATGGGGAACGTATTTGGTTCAGCGATGTACGTTTCACTTATCCTGACACCTAAAATCTGTGCGAAGAACTACGATCGCCTAGGCTACAAACGTAAGAACTTGTCTCGTAACGCAGAGTTCGGCGGCACATTAACATCTGGTATGGTTCCATGGAGTGACAACGGTATCTACATGGCAAGTATTCTGGGTGTTGCGACACTGTCTTATGCACCGTTCATGTGGCTAAGTTTTGTATGTATCATTGTGACCATCATCAGTTCCTACATGGGTTGGTTTGTTGATAAATGCGAACCAACGGCGGAAGCAGTTGAACAAGCAGAAGGTGAACTGAAGCAGCAAACCGCTTGAGTTCGCATAGATAGGAAGAATCTCTCTTCCGAGTGAGAGACAAAGAAAAAGAGCGCATGAGCGCTCTTTTTTATATCTCAACCAAACGTTAACTTTGTTTGACTTGCGCTTTCACTGCTGCACGCTTACCAAACCAATAGCCCAAGCCAAGTGGTGCAAAGAATATAACGGCAATGAACAAGATGAAGTAGATAATGGTACTTTTAACGAGCTCAATCAGCTTAGTCATCGCTAAACTGACCACTTCCTGAGAGACTCGATCCATATCTTGAGCAAATTTCTCACGCTCATGGGTAATGATCTGCGCGATCTCTTGGCGCTCTCTGGCTACCATCAACTCTAAAGCTTGGCGCTCCTCACCCAATTGAGATAAACGCGCTTGCGTTTTTTGGTCAATATCGTCAACCAAAGGTTGTAACTCTACCGCCATTTGCTCTGCCAAATAGCGCATGTACTCTGGATTGTTATCAATAAAGTCCTTCATCGAATCTGCCGTAACTTGTAAGCTATTTAGCGCAGCATTAACTTTTTCGATGCTAGCAGAGCTATTTAATGCTAATAACTGCGCCTTCCAAGTCATAATTTTTGGGGTCTGTTCTGATACAAGGCTTAGACGATCCGAGACATCACCTAATGCTTCTGGCATTGTACCTAGCGTAGTCACTGCCTCTTCCTCGCTAATTTGATTCGCATCTAACCACCCACGGTAAGCTGGCGTCCTGATCATACTTAAGTCCGCGAATGGATGTTGCTTAACGAACTCTGCAACAAACGCTTGTGTCTTGATGTACGCCTCTTGTTTCAACAGAGATTGAGCCAGTTTATCCACCTCTTTCGCTAAGTGAGCAGAAACTAACTTTGCCTCATCTGTCGCAAACAGTTCATGACCAAGGCCAGTCGTAAAGAATTGATCCATCTGTAGCGTAAAAGTCCAAGTATCAATCAGTGCTGCCATTGGCGAGACTTGGTATGCTGCTGCTTGAAGACCTTCTTCAGCATTTATCTTCCAAAGCAAAATATAAGATTGATGGACTTTATCATGCGGCTCATATTGATCGTGCAATGCATCAGCAGCTTGCTCTACCTGAGCAAAAAACTGTTGCGCATACTCACGAGTCAGGAGACGCATCTTAAGCTCTTGTTTGGTAAGAGGGACGGTTTGACTCTCGATTTTCACTTCTAACAGGGAGCACCCTGAAAGCATCACAACCAACCCTATCAACATCATTGAAGACAATCGACGAACGGACATGAAAGTACCTTTAACAAATTGTATGGAACAGGAATAAAGCGAACTAAGTCATATAGTTCGGGCCTTTAATACCCCAACTCTGATGATTGTAAGTCAGAGCAATATCAATCTGTTAGCGCTTCTTGTATCTTTTCACTATTGAGAACGTGGTTAGCGAAAAGTATGGTTTGCTTTAGGACATCATCTAAACGTGTCAGTTTCTCTTCCGGCACTTTTTGCCCTTGTTTAATCAACAGTTCAATATCACCCGAAATGCAGTGCAATGGCATTGCCCCTAAACTTCCCGAGACCCCTTTAAGACTATGAGCCGCTCTTTGCGCTTGCTCTTTATCCTCTTCTAATAGCCGATACATTTCTGAACCATCGCCAGAGTGATCCTGAATAAAGACTTCAAGTAACATTCGCACCGCGCTTTCATCTCCCGATAGCGAGTCCAGCATCTTATTGATATCTATATACGGCTCACGTTCCACGACTTCCACTTGCGATGTGTTCGGCTCATTAGGGCTCTGTTCGTTAACTTGGCTGCTTTGAGAGATTTCGGACTGAGCAGAGAAAACAACGTAAGACCCACCAACTTGCTCAGACTCTTTATCCTCTGCTCTTGATGGTATTAGCGGCTGAACGGTTCTTTGGGAGAAAAGCCCCCATGAAATAAGAGAAAGAAATAAACCACTGATTACTGACAACCAAGTAACAAAGGTCATCAACTTTTGTTCCAACTGGTCATTTATCGAAGTTAACTGGTTCGGGAAATCAGGATTAAGCAGTTGATTAACTAGATAGCTGCCTTGCGCCTTGGCAGATAGCGCGCTTGAAGTCTGGGCAAGTTGACGCTGAAAAGCACTTCGCTCTTGAGGAGAAAGCGTGTCCGACTCGATAAAAAGTCGGTCTAAATCACGATAAGTATCGCTATTCGTTGCTGAGTCACTAAAAATAGACTCCAAAACAAGTGCGCCTAAGCGATAGTACATTGATTGAATTTGCTCAGAGTTTTCAGCTCGGGCACGGCTCCTTCGCAACTGCTCGGCTAATGAGACTAGCTCACTGTCACTTCCTACAAAGGCTCGAGCACTTTCTAAAAATCGATCGGTCGCATAAAGCAATTGAGTAATATCTGGTGTGATTTTTCCTTCGGAAAACTCACTTTCAAGCTGTAAGCGAACTGCATAGGCTAACTGAAGTTTTAGTGAAACTTGGTCGACGTGCTTAACACGATAAGGCAGATCGAAGTTAAAAAAATGTCTGACTTCTTCGACTTTGCTTCCTAGCTCATTCACTGTTGAAATGGTTTGAATCGTTTGTTTGGCTTGCAACCAAATCCCTAGCGCTAAAACACACCATAAAACGAACCAGAACCAAACAAACCGCCTCATTCCTTCTTTTAGCTTCAGCAACACTCGCCCCTCGCATATCTCCATTAATTACAAGCATATACTATGGATGTTTCTTATTCACATAAAAAAAGAGAGCCATTGGCTCTCTTAATTTGACGATACGGTTTTAGTTGCGACTCAACTGATCTTTTAGATTTGGTGGCGTACCTTTAATCGTTAAGGTATCCGTCTCTGGGTCATAAAAAATACGCTCGCCAAGCAATAGGCTATCAAAGCTAATATTCAAGCCACCGCCAGCACCAACAAATTTAGTCAGTTTGCGAACCGTCGCACGGTCACCAGGGAAAGATTCTTCAAGCTCGTACCCTTGCTCTTTGGTAAAATCCATAAAGCTTGTGCCATCTTGGCTTGGAGGAAGCTCTCCAGAAAGCTCTGAGATTTGAACCTCATCACCAGATTTAATTTGCTCATTACAGTAGTCGTAAACTTGCTTTTTATACTCGTTCACTTCTTGCTTTTCTAGCTTCGAATCAGCACAAAAATCATCCACCGCCTGCATTAACACTAAGTTTTGTTGTTTAGTATCTAAGCCAATGTCCGCTTGCAGGAAATCTAGGAAGAAATCCGCTACTTTACGGCCGACGCGTCCCTTGATGTATTGCAAGTAACGATTAGATTCCTTGTCAGTGTCGTAGCTCGACAAGTCAATGCGTGCCGCAATATCCATTTTGGTGATATCTAGGTAATCCGTCGCACTGATGTCCAAACCTTCGGTCACTTTTAAACTTTGGTTCATTGGTAAGATACCGATGAACAAGTAGTCCGTTGCTAAACTCTGATACTCAGCGAAAACCAAAATACCTTCATCCGCAAATGGGTACTTAATCAACTCTTCTTTCAAGCGATTTGCACTAATTTGTGAGAAGTCGTAAAAATCTCGCTCTCCTTTGCGCATTTCTTGAAGCCAAAATTGAAATTCGCTGTCTGACTGGAAAGAGCCAAAACCTTTACCAGCTTTAGAATGGAATACTCGGTGAAGCTCAGCGACTAAGTTTTCAGTAGATGCATCGTTCTCTAATGATGCTGGACGAAAGTTTACAACTAGCTCGTCCTGATCGTTTTTGCACAGTTGATGCAGAATAACGTTTGAAAGATGAAGGCTCATAGTGATTTTATCTTGCTACAAGGTTTTAGTTGATGGGCATTGTAGGTTATCATAAGCCGCTTTTACTATCATTATTAGAGTCTTTATGCCGATTACATCTAAATATACTGACGAGCAAGTAGAGAAAATTCTTGCTGAAGTAGCAACAGTTCTTGAAAAACACGCTGCTTCTCCTGAGTTGACGCTAATGATTGCCGGAAATATCGCAACCAATGTCTTAAATCAACGTGTTGCTGCTTCACAACGTAAAGCGATTGCTGAAAAATTTGCTCAGGCGCTGATGTCTTCTTTAGAAACACCAAAAACACACTAATAACGGACAATAGAACACATACATGGTAGACAGCGGAAACTCATACGGCGAACGTGTATCTCGACTGGTTGGTTGGGGTCACTGGTTTGCATTCTTCAATATCGTTGCATCGATGTTGATAGGCACACGCTACATTGTTCAGTCTCCTTGGCCCGAGACGTTACTTGGTCAGTTTTATCTGGCGGTTTCTTGGGTTGGTCACTTTGGCTTTCTAGTTTTCGCGCTTTACTTGCTCGTTCTATTCCCGTTAACGTTTATCCTGCCATCGCGGAAATTGTTCCGTTTGGTGGCAGTGATTTTCGCGACCGTTGGGCAAACCATATTATTGATTGATACCCAAGCGTATCAGTCGATCAATTTGCACTTAACTCCTGTCGTTTGGGAGTTACTATTCAGCGAAGATAAAAGTGCACTCAGCACTGATCTACAACATCTGTTTGTTGTAATGCCGCTGATCTTCCTTATTCAGCTCGCTCTATCCGAATGGGTATGGCGAAAACAGCGCAAACTATCTCATAAGCACGTAGGACGTCCTCTAGCAGCTGTATTTTTCCTCAGCTTTATGACCAGCCATTTGGTTTATATTTGGGCAGATGCATACTTCTACAATCCAATTACCAGTCAGCGTTCAAACTTCCCATTGTCTTATCCGATGACGGCGAAGAGCTTTATGGAAAAACATGGTCTACTTGACCGTGAGGAATACCTAAAACGCTTAGCGGAAAATGAAGGCAACGTAGAGTTAGTCAATTACCCTCTAGAAAAGCTAGAGTTTAACCGTCGAGTCAATAAGCTCAACGTGTTGATGATCAGCGTAAATAACCTGCGTGCAGACGCGCTGAATCCAGAAGAGATGCCTAACCTCTATGAGTTTGCCGAAAACAATCAGAACTTCCGTAATCATTACAGTTCAAGTAATGATACTTACGGGGCTTTTGGTTTGTTCTACGGCTTACCAACCAGTTACGCCTCAAGCATCAAGGCGCAAGGTGCTTCGCCAGTGTTACTCGATGTACTGAAAGATCAGGGTTACAACTTCGGCCTATTCAGTGGCAGCGGGTTTGAAGATGATCTCTACTCAGAGATTATTTTCCGCGACTTAAAACTAGCGGAAGACCTCGATGGCACACAAGCTCATACCGATAAGCAATCTATCGCGAACTGGAATACATGGTTAACAGAGAAAGCGAGTCAACCATGGTTTAGTTACATCGAAGTCACCACCGTTGATAATTTTGAATCGATCCCTTCAAATAATGACGAAGAAATGTCCGCAAGTGATCGCTTCAAAAAAGCTTATGAATATGCGGTGAAATCAGCGGATAAAACCGTCGCTAGTATTATTGATGAGCTTGAAAAAAATGGACTATTAACAAACACCATCGTGATTATCACTTCTAATCACGGTAGTGAGTTTAACGAAACCAATACGAACAGCTGGGGCGCAAACAGCAACTACAGCCGTTATCAGTTACAAGTTCCTATGGTCATCCAATGGCCAGGAATGTTGGCTGGTGAATTTAATCACAGCACAAGCCACTTGGACCTTTCGGTCACGTTGTTGCAGGATATGCTCGGTGTATCTTCCAACCCATATGATTACAGTAGTGGTCGTAACCTATTTGACGAAAGTCGTCGCCGTTGGATTCTAGCGGGTGACACTCGTGAGCTTGCCTTAATTACTAGCTCACAAACCACAGTGATCGATAAGTTTGGCAACTACAAGTTGTATGACAAAAATTACAAACGACTTCGAGATGATGCACCGAAGTTGCCAGTTTTGATGCAAGGTTTAACTGAGTTACAGCGTTTTTATTCTAAAAACGATTAATACCTAGCAATCCATATACTATTCAAACTCCCCTTTTTGGGGAGTTTTTGTTTATTTAAACAACACAAACCACAAATTTGCGCAGTAAACATCCAATCAGTTCAACTAGGGGTTTACAACATTTTCAAAGCCTTATATTATGCGCCTCAACAACGGAGAGATGGCTGAGTGGTTGAAAGCACCGGTCTTGAAAACCGGCATACGTTAATAGCGTATCTAGGGTTCAAATCCCTATCTCTCCGCCACATTTAGAAAAAGCCCGCTAAGAAATTAGCGGGCTTTTTCGTATATCCAGATTTGAAAAGATTTGTACAAATCCCTCCTTGAATACAAGCCAAGCAATCGCCACATTCAGAAAGAACCCATTAGAAAATTAGCGCCCTTTTCGTTCCAGTGTCCCGTTATGAATCAGGTTGATACTCACGTCTAGTTGTATTTACTTACCAACAAAAACTTCTTTAGCGGCATTAATGAGCTGTAAATGGATTGGGACGAGGTCTGAATGATTCGTTCGATATCCACCTCCGACGACAGCTGCGACAGGGATACCTCGCGATTTCATTGTTTGCATTAAAAATCTATCACGCTCTAAAATCCCTTGCGTCGACACATCAAAATATCCAAGCTCATCGTCTTGATGTATATCAACACCAGCATCGTAGATAACCAAATCAGGACGATGAAGATTAAGCGCCATATCGACCACTTCCTTAAACGCTATTAAAAAGTCCTCATCACCTGTTCCTCGCACCAAAGGCACATCTAGATCAGACTGAGGCTTTCTAGCCGGGAAGTTTTTGTCACAGTGGAAAGAAAGCGTGATGATATCTGGCTCATCGTGACACAAAGTTGCTGTTCCATCCCCATGGTGAACATCACTATCAATGATCAATACTTTATCGACATGTTCGACTTCGAGCGCTTGCCTGGCCGCGATCACTAAGTCATTAAATAAACAAAAACCACTGCCAAACTCTTTGTGTGCGTGGTGATACCCGCCACTCAAATGAATGGCAACACCATACTCAAGTGCTTTATTTGCGGTCAAAGCCGTGCCCGCTGCTGAAGTTAGCGTTCTGGTAATGAGAGACTCACTCCAAGGAAAACCTATTCGGCGCATTTTCGCAGCTGGCATATTTCCATTCACTAGCAAGTCGACGTATTCCTGGTCATGAACACGTTTTACTTCCTCAACAGTTAATGCTTCTGGCTGGAAAAACTGCACGTGTTCTTTCCAGTTATCTTTCTCCATGTGTACCAATAGCGATTCATAGAGGTACTGGTACTTCATAATTGGGTAACGATGCCCCTCTGGCAACTCAAGTTGAGAATAAATCGGGTGGTAGATAAATGGCAGCATGAGAAATTCTTAATAACAATCGTAGCGAAATAGTATCAACTTCAAGGGTTGAATAAAACGCAATTTAATTGATAATGATTTTCAATATCAATTAAATTTAATATACATATGAATTCTACTTTCTTTGCTATTCTCGGCGCACTGTTTGGCTCTCTTTGTGCTCTGTCCCTATTTTCATCTCTCGTTGTTGGTGCGTGGTGGCTGGTTGATTTTATTGCTCTTAGCTAACACAATGACTTTCAAATGGAATCAAAAAAAATAGGTGTTTGTATGAGTCAAACCGTCTTTATTACCGGAGCAAATCGCGGCATTGGCCTTAGCTTAACTGAGCTGTACCTGAAGCAAGGCCATCAAGTACACGCTACTAGCCGTTCCTTAGAGAACAGTTCTGAACTACAAACTCTAGCCTCACATTACAGCAATCTAGTTTTGCACGAACTGGATGTCACTCACTACGAACAAGTCGCTAAGCTTGCCGATAAACTCCCGGCCATCGACTTACTCATTAACAATGCAGGATATTATGGCCCCAGGGGATATGGTTTTGGAAACACTGACGTAGAAGAATGGCGTAAAGTCTTCGAAGTGAACACCATTGCACCGTTAAAACTGGTTGAGCACTGTTACCCACGTTTACAACAAGGCAAGATGAAAAAGATTGCTTGTATCTCATCAAAAGTGGGGAGCATGACGGAAAATACGTCCGGTGGCGGTTATATTTATCGTTCATCGAAAGCGGCGCTAAACTCGGTTGTTAAAAGCTTGAGTAATGATTTAACACCTGAAGGATTTACCGTTTTAGCGCTTCATCCTGGTTGGGTAAAAACGGCAATGGGCGGGCCAAATGCATTGATAGATACGCAAGCCTCCGCGCAGGGCCTAGCGAACGTGATAGAGCTGAGTACACCGCAACTTTCAGGTCGATTTATTAACTACGATGGTACTGAGCTACCTTGGTAGCGGCGTTAAGAAACAACCATCAATAAACCAAATAACACCTAAGCTAGGCTTCATAATCGTGACTTGGTTGGCAAACATAATGTTCATCGGCGATCTACCAGCATAATTCGCGCAATCTAACTTGAATTTATCTATATCCAATCCAGACTTATGAAAAAGTAGAACAATTAAGGAGAAGGCACGATGGCAGCAGATAGGGATTTGGTTAATTTTAGCGAAGAGCACGAGCTAAACTACTGCTTGAGAAGTGCTGGTAAACGCCAAACTCAAGCGAATCGAGATACATTAGTTGACTTGGGCGACCAGGTGAAAGAGGTACTGGACAAACGCGTGTTAACTCAAGGTGAAGTAAGAGGCGCGATCCAAAACCACGGCGACCTGTTCGAGTAATCTATTTTCAAGCATGCGCGGTGTTTAATTACGCCGCGCTTGTCCTATGCCCGCTTACCTTTGGTTGCACGGGATTTAGTCGCACTACCACTCTTTGAATAACTACGCTTTTTACGTTTAAACGCAGGACGTTCCACCTTGGGTAGATGACGCAATGAATCAGGGATCGGCCCTGCTTTTACTTGTGCCATCAAGCCATCAATGCGTTGCTCTAGTGCTTGCATAAACGGCTGATATGCCTGATTTCTCTCTGCCATACCTTGTAACTGGTGCTCCCAATGAGCCGTCATATCTGGGTACGTTGAATCTTCTGGCAAGGCATGAATGAGACCTCTTCCCGCAGGAGAGCTGAGAATTGATTTACCTTGACGCGTGAGCAGTTGGCGTTTGAACAGCGTGTCCAAAATACCAGCGCGAGTCGCTTCCGTACCTAGCCCATCAGTATCACGAAGGATTTTTTTCAGTTCTTTATCCGCAACGTAACGGGCGATCCCGGTCATCGCTTGCAACAGCGATGCTTCGGTAAAGTGCTTTGGTGGCTCGGTTTTTCGGTCTTTTATTTCCCCTTCACGACAAGTTAACACGGTGCCTTCTGGTAACGGTGGCACGGCATCAATACCTTCATCTTCCTTGTCAGTTTTGCCCATTAGCGCTTTCCAACCCGGCGAAACTAACTGACGACCTTTCGCGATAAACGTACCACCAGCGATATCGAAAACCAATTTCGCTTCTGCGTAAACTGCCGCCGGATAAAACTGCATGAGATACTGGCGCGCAATCAATTGATACACTTTCATCTCATTACCCGAAAGCGAATTCACATTAGCTTGTTTTGGTGTAGGGATAATCGCATGGTGCGCATCCACTTTTTTATCATTCCAAGCTTTGGACTTTAATGTTAAGTCTGCTCCCTGAACGGCACCTTGCAGCTCTTTTGCGTTATTCGCAATAGCTGTTGTCACCGTCCCTGCTTGTGAGTAGTGTTCCATCGGTAAATAGCGACAATCTGAACGTGGATAAGTGATCAGCTTGTGCTTTTCATACAATGCCTGACAAGTATCTAGTACTTGTTGCGCACTCATACCATAGCGCTTCGCTGCATCGATCTGTAAAGCAGATAATGAATAAGGTAGTGGTGCGGATTGCTTGGTTTGCTTTTGTTCCGACTCCGTCACTTTCGCGGGTTGATTTGCAATGCGGTTTGCAACGTTTTCCACTAACTTACGGTTTAACACTCGCCCTTCTTCATCCTGCCAAGGCTTGCATGCCTCACTTGGCTTCCAACGAGCACGAATATCAAAAGTACCATTGGCATCTTGATACGGAATCAGAGCATGTAGGGTAAAATAGTCCTTCGGGACAAAGTTTTCGATTTCCTCATCACGACGCACCACTAAGCCAAGAACTGGCGTTTGCACTCGCCCTACCGAGAGAACACCTTGATACCCTGCTTTTTGACCAAGCAAGGTATAAGCACGAGACATGTTCATACCATACAGCCAATCAGCCCGAGAGCGAGCCAATGCAGAAACTGAAAGTGGGATAAACTCTCGATTACTGCGCATAGAACTGAGTGCACGTTTAACCGCAGGTAAGTTCAAGTCGGAAATCAGCAAACGCTGTGTGGATTCCTTCTTGGTTTTAGATAACTTGCAATAGTCGAGAACTTCATCAACTAACAGCTGACCCTCGCGGTCAGGGTCTCCTGCATGAATGACTTCGTTAGCTTCTTTGAGCAATTTGCGAATCACTGTTAATTGCTTACTTGCGCTTTTCCTCGGTCTGAGCTGCCATTGCTGCGGAACAATTGGTAAATCTGCCATATTCCACTTTTTATAACGCTCATCGTAAGCGTCAGGTTCGACTTGTTCGAGCAAATGGCCGATACACCAAGTAACGATATCCCCGTTCCCACAGCGGATGAATCCTTGATCTTTCTTTTGAGGGTTTGGCAGTGCTGCGGCAATCGCACGGCCTAAGCTTGGTTTTTCAGCAATAAACAGACGAGACATAACGTTTTGGAAATAAATATAATTAGGGCCACATTAACGAATGTAGCCCTAATAAATCAAGAAAAACTGTATAAATAAACAGTCAAATTTGTTTAAGTTTTCAGTTATAGAAATTCAACAAACTGAGAAAGGTCACGCTCAGGAACTTTCATCGGTGTGCAACCAGGCGTACCTAGGTACAAGAAACCAACAATCTCATCGTCACCTTCTAAACCAAACGCTTGATGAACTTCTGGATGGAACATCCACTTACCTGAGCGCCAAAATCCTTGAAAGCCTTGCGCTACCGCTGCCATCTGCATGGATTGTACGGCACATCCCGCAGATAAGTGTTGCTCTAGTGCAGGCACTTTCTCATGTTCCGTTACTTTAGCAATCACCGTGATCACCATTGGCGCACGAAATGGCGCATTTTTCACCTTTTCGACCACCGCTTCATCACTATTTTCAGCTTCTGCCGCTTTTACCAAGATATCTGACAGTTTTTTCAAACCATCGCCCTGTGCGATAACGAAACGCCAAGGGGTTAATCCCGCATGGTCAGGCGCACGAAGGCCTGCACGAATGATGTTCTCAAGCGCTTTACCTTCTGGTGCAGGCGCAGATAACTTCGCGATAGATCGGCGATTGAGCAAAAGATCGAGAGCGTCCATGAAAGAATCCTTATCGAATATCGTTGTTATTTTGTTTACGCCACTTTAGCACAATCTGTTCCTACGAATAACAACCGGTTTTCTGTGGGCTTGATAACGTGCTTCACTTAACATCAAACTGGATTTAATGTTAATTTATTCGCGAAATGAATAAGTTGAACATAGGCAGGTTGATGAACAAGGACAAACAAAACAGCATTTACGAAAAGATCGTTAATGACGAAGATGCCCGTGCCTGTAAGGCGATTCCTGAATCAGCTTGTCATCAAGTTCCCGGCAACTTTCTTAAAATCATTCTTGCTCAGTTTTTAACGAAGGTCGGCGATGCGTTAATCAACCCTAAAGTCACGTTGCCGTGGATACTACAAAGCCTCGGGGCACCGGTTTACTTAATTGGTTGGCTCGTTCCTATTCGTGAGTCAGGCTCCCTTATCCCACAACTTAGTATTGCGCACTATATTCGTCGCCTCCCAGTAAGAAAATGGGTCTGGGTAATTGGCAGCATCTTGCAGGCTCTTTCCATATTTGCAATCGGAGTGGTCGCATTAACTCTGACAGGAGCTGCTGCGGGTTATGGTGTAATTGCATGTCTTGTGATCTTCAGCCTCTCACGCGGTTTAAATTCCGTCGCATCAAAAGATGTATTGGGCAAAACCATCCCTAAAAACCAACGAGGTCAAGTCAACGGCTGGTCTTCAAGCGCTGCTGGCCTTGTTACGTTGCTTTTCGCTAGCCTTCTGGCACTAGCCTGGCTATGGGACGTAGAGCCGACGGAGCACTTTTACAGTCTGAGTTTAGGCTTAGCGGGCGCCATATGGCTTATTGCGGCATTAGTTTATGCACAAATTAATGAGTATGCAGGTGAGGTAGACGGTGGTCGAAATGGCGTTCTTGAGGCATTTAAACAACTCGCGTTACTTAAAACAGACCTGACCTTTCGTCGATTCGTTATCACGCGGACACTATTTTTATGTTCTGCGCTGAGTGCACCGTACTACGTTGTGCTGGCACAGCAATCTCTCGGTGGACAGCTCTGGGTGCTAGCTCTCTTTATGTTTGCGAGTGGCTTGGCCTCCTTTGTATCAGGTCCTTTCTGGGGAAGAATGTCCGATCGATCTAGCCGCAGTGTGATGGTCATAGGCGCAACGATGAGCGCGCTACTTGGTGTTGTTTTATTTGTTTACGATACGTGGGTCACCGCTAGCCAAAGCTTCCTATTCGTGATTCCTCTGCTCTACTTTTGTGTGTGTATTGCCCACGACGGAATACGAGTCGGACGAAAAACCTACTTAGTTGATATCGCGGAAGGTGACAAACGGACAAGCTATGTAGCCGTGAGTAACACGGTGGTTGGGATAATGCTGCTTCTAATGAGTTCTCTTGGTGTTATGTCGAACTTTTTGAGCCTTTCAGCTGTGGTGTTAGTGTTCTCTTTTATTACTCTTGCTGGCGTAGTAATGGCCAAACAACTGCCAGATATCAGTGACTAGCTCTATACAAAAAAAGCTGCGCTCAAAGCGCAGCTTTCATGGTAAACACACATTAAAAAGCTAGAGTTTTACCGCCAATTTAACACCTTGACGAATCGCACGCACAGCATCAAGTTCACCTGCATGATCAGCTCCGCCAATGATATGAATCTTCTCTCCAAGTTCAGACCATTTATCTTCAAATGGACGTACAGACTCTTGCCCCGCACAAATGATAACTTTGTCTGCATTAAGTAACTGCGCGCTTCCGTCTACATGAATGTGCAAACCTTGATCATCAATTTTATCGTAAGACACGCCACCGACTAAATGTACGCCCCGTTTTTCAAGGGTACGTTTATGTATCCAACCTGTTGTTTTACCCGGACCTTTACCTACACGACCTTTACGACGCTGAAGTACCCAGACTTCTTTATCGCTGACCGCATCAGGGTAAGGGTATAAACCACCCGGTTGAGACATCTCTTTGTCGATTCCCCATTCATGCAGCCAGTCATCCAACGTTTGTCCAACTGGCTCTGTGAGCATGGTCGCGACATCTACGCCAATACCACCAGCACCAACGATAGCCACTTTCTCACCGACTGGCGTTTTGTCTCGAATGAGAGTTTGATAGTCGACGACTTTCTCTGGGTTATCAATTCCATCAATATTGACTTTACGTGGCTCAACACCCGATGCCATCACTATCTCATCGTATTCTGTGAGTAAGTCATAGTTTGCTTCCGTCGATAAGTGCAGATTCACGCCTGTTTCATCAATACGGTTAGCGAAATATCGTATCGTCTCTCGAAACTCCTCCTTACCAGGGATCTGCATCGCAAGACGGAACTGACCGCCGATGCGGTCGTTCTTTTCGAACAAATCAACCTTGTGGCCACGTTCAGCCAGTGTAGTCGCACAAGCCAAGCCCGCCGGACCTGCTCCGACAACGGCAATGTTTTTCTTCTTAAAGGCTGGTTCAACAACAATTTCGGTTTCATAGCACGCAAGTGGGTTCACTAAGCAACTGGCGCGCTTACCTTTAAACACGTTATCTAGACACGCCTGATTACAGCCAATACACGTATTGATAAGCTGCGCTTTTTCCTGTTCGGCTTTAGCAACAAAGTAAGGATCAGCCAAGAATGGGCGCGCCATCGAAACCATATCGGCATGCCCAGAAGATAGAATACGTTCTGCTTCGTCTGGCGTATTTATTCGGTTACAAGTGATGATAGGAACCGAAACGTGAGGCTTAACTTTTTCCGTAACCCACGTAAACGCACCGCGTGGTACTTGAGTCGCAATGGTAGGAACTCGAGCCTCGTGCCAACCGATACCCGTATTGATAATCGTGACGCCAGCCTCTTCAAGCGCTTTCGCCAATTCGATAACGTCTTCAAATGTGCTGCCCTGCTCGACAAGATCCAGCATAGAGAGACGGAAAATGATGATGAACTTGTCACCCACCGCCTTACGAACCGCTTTGACAATTTCTAGCGGAAAACGCATACGTTTTTTGTAACTGCCACCCCATTCGTCGTAACGCATGTTCGTGCGCTTACATAAGAATTGGTTTATCAGGTAACCTTCCGAGCCCATTAACTCGACGCCATCATAACCAGCAAGCTGGGCTAACTCAGCGCTATTCGCAAAGGCATCAATGGTTTTCTTAATCTGGCGGTCGCTCATTTCACTCGGAGCAAACTTTGCAATTGGCGCTTTAATGCCAGACGCACTTTGCGAGAATGGATGCATGGCATAACGCCCAGCATGGAGAATTTGTAGGGCAATTTTGCCACCGTGCTTGTGCACCGCTTCTGTCACAACTTTGTGGGCCTTAGCATGCTTTGGCTTGCTGAACTCAGCACTCAACGGGTGCAAACGACCGCGTAAGTTCGGAGAAAAACCTCCGGTTACAATCAATCCAACACCGCCTTTCACGCGTTCTTCATAGAAAGCGGCGAGCTTCTGTAATCCTTCTTTGTGCTCTTCTAAGCCCGTGTGCATTGATCCCATCAGGACTCGGTTTCGTAATTGTGTAAAACCGAGATCCAGTGGCTTTAATAGGTTTGGGTACATGGCAGACATCACTTAACATCCATTGTTATTATCATGGTCTGACCAGATTAAGCCCGCTCAACCAAAAAATCAAACAAGCGTTTACATTTTTGTAACACCGATCAATCTCGCGTGAAAATATGCCAATTGTTGAGTGGTCGTGATAAGCTAAAAAAATGTTATCTTTTGAGATCTTAGAGATAAGAACCCATACTTTGTTAGACTCGGCGTAACTATCTCGTTATGGAGACAAGATGAAAAAACTCTTCAAATTTATTGGTTTGATATTTAAAGGGATATGGAAGAGCATCACCTTTATCAGACTTGCACTGGCAAACCTGATCTTCTTGCTGATGATTGCCGTTTTCTACTTTGCTTTTACTTATACCGGAGACGGTCAACCCGTCGTCGAAAAAGAGTCGGCATTGGTGATGAACCTTTCAGGTCCGATTGTCGAACAAAGACGCTATGTAAATCCAATGGACTCTTTTGCTGGTTCCCTTTTGGGCAATGAGTTACCGAAAGAAAACGTCCTTTTCGATATCGTTGATACTATTCGCTACGCGAAAGACGATCCTAAAGTGTCTGGATTAGTGCTAGCACTGCGAGACATGCCAGAAACAAATCTCACGAAATTACGTTACATCGCGAAAGCGTTGAACGAATTTAAAGCGTCAGGTAAACCCGTTTACGCCGTAGGTGATTTTTACAACCAAAGCCAATATTACTTGGCAAGTTACGCTGATAAAGTTTACCTGGCACCTGATGGCGGCGTATTGATTAAAGGTTACAGTGCCTATTCAATGTACTACAAAACGTTATTGGAAAAGCTTGATGTTTCTACTCATGTTTTTCGCGTAGGTACTTATAAATCCGCTATCGAACCTTTTATTCGTGATGACATGTCCGATGCCGCGAAAGAGTCTGCAACACGCTGGGTTACTCAATTGTGGAGTGCTTTTGTTGATGACGTAACAACAAACCGAAACATTGATGCGAAAGTGCTTAATCCAACCATGGATGAGCTGATTAACGAGATGAAGTCTGTAAATGGCGATATTGCTCAGCTCGCAGTCAAACTGGGGCTAGTGGATGAACTCGCGACACGTCAAGACATTCGCACTCTATTTGCAAAACAGTTTGGTAGTGACGGCAAAGACAGCTACAACGCGATTGGTTACTACGACTACCTTGCAACGATTCGTCCCGATTACACACTACCTCAGCACGACATCGCCGTTGTTCTAGCCAGTGGCGCGATTATGGACGGTCAACAACCTCGCGGAACTGTTGGTGGTGACACGGTCGCAAGCTTGCTGCGTCAAGCACGCAATGATGAAAAGGTGAAAGCGGTCGTGTTGCGAGTAGATAGCCCTGGGGGGAGTGCCTTTGCCTCTGAAGTGATTCGCAACGAAGTAGAAGCACTGAAACAAGCAGGCAAGCCAGTTGTTGTATCCATGTCGAGTTTAGCCGCTTCTGGTGGTTATTGGATTTCAATGAGCGCAGACAAGATCGTTGCTCAGCCAACAACACTGACGGGTTCCATTGGTATTTTTAGTGTCATCACCACGTTTGAAAAAGGCTTTAGTAAGTTAGGCATTAATACTGATGGCGTTGGCACATCGCCGTTCTCTGGTGACGGCATTACCACTGGCCTTTCTGACGGCGCGTCTCAAGTATTCCAATTAGGTATCGAGCACGGTTACAAGCGCTTTATTTCTCTAGTTGGCGAGAATCGCGATATGTCTCTAGAGGAAGTTGACAAAGTTGCTCAAGGTCGAGTTTGGACTGGCCAAGACGCACTATCCTTTGGTCTTGTCGACCAGATGGGTGACTTTGATGATGCCGTAGAACTAGCGGCAAAACTGGCGAATGTGACCGATTACGGCATTTACTGGGTAGAAGAACCGCTTTCTCCCACTGAACTATTTTTACAAGAGTTCATGAAACAGGTGAAAGTCTCTCTAGGTATTGATGCAACCAGCTTGCTACCAAAAAGTCTTCAACCCGTAGCTCAACAGTTCGAACAAGACGCAAGCTTGCTACAAAGCTTTAACGATCCTAAAGGTCAATACGCATTTTGTTTGAACTGCCAAGTGCAGTAGCTTTTTCACTAATATTACAAAGGGTATCTCTACTTGAGGTGCCCTTTTTATTACGCTCAACATCTCCTCAGATGACTTTCTGATGCTGTGCGCATAGCCTCGCATCTCAAGGTTATTTAGGTATATAATCCCCGCCTCTGTTCCCCTACATGAAAGAAAAAACGATGACTAGAAAACACATCTACATCGCTTACACCGGTGGCACCATCGGAATGCAAAAATCGGATCACGGCTATGTGCCTGTTGCTGGCTTTATGGAAAAGCAACTAGCAAGCATGCCAGAGTTTCACCGTCCTGAAATGCCGGATTACACTATCCACGAATACGATCCTCTGATTGACTCATCAGATATGACGCCTGCCGACTGGCAGCAGATTGCGGATGATATTCGTGACAACTATGACAAATACGATGGTTTCGTCATCCTACATGGTACTGACACCATGGCATACACAGCATCTGCATTGTCTTTCATGCTTGAAAACCTTGGCAAGCCAGTGATTGTTACGGGTTCACAGATCCCTCTTGCGGAGCTGCGTTCTGACGGTCAAGCAAACCTATTGAATGCTCTGCATATTGCCGCAAACTACCCGATTAACGAAGTGACTTTGTTCTTCAATAATCAGTTGATGCGTGGTAACCGCAGCACAAAATCTCATGCTGACGGTTTTAATGCCTTTACTTCACCAAACCTTCCTCCACTACTGGAAGCTGGGATCAATATTCAAGTAAGTAACAGCGTAACCGTTGGTGCACAACCAGAAGGTGAATTTAAGGTTCACAACATTACACCACAGCCAATCGGCGTGATCACTATGTATCCTGGTATATCACATGAAGTTATTCGTAATACGCTTCGTCAGCCTGTAAATGCGATGATTCTGTTGACTTTTGGTGTGGGCAACGCGCCTCAAAACCCTGAGCTACTGGGTCACCTTAAAGAGGCCTCTGAGCGCGGCGTTATTGTCGTGAACCTAACTCAATGTTTGGCAGGCAAAGTGAATATGGGCGGCTACGCCACGGGTTGTGCACTGGCAGACTCTGGAGTTATCAGCGGCTTTGACATGACGCCAGAAGCGGCACTAGCAAAACTGCATTACCTTCTAAGCCAAAACCTTTCTTACGAAGAAGTGAAAGAGAGAATGCAGCAAGTACTGCGTGGTGAGATGAGCCTGTAAATTCAAGCTTACTACGATCTAAAAAGCCCAATAGAGATTGGGCTTTTTTCTTTTAAAGTCAAAGTAGTAGCGTTAAAGGGAACCCTATAAAAATCAAAGGTTCACTTAATCAATGTTCGGATTGACACGAACAATGTCGCTCTCTTCTCCGCTAAATTGTTTTTTAAGTTCTTGCTTCGATTTAAAGCTGATTTCACCACCTGCCGCAACCGTCATGTGCTGCGCATCAGTATTATGTTTTGATTGATACAACATCACAGCTTGCATACACGAATCTCGCTGCTCTTTAGAAAGTGTTGTACCCTCAGGCCATCTTCCCGTTTCTACTGCATAGACTAAGCGATCATAAACTTCTGGAGTCATCGCTTGTAATAGTTGTTCTGCGTCCATAATGTACCTTCTTATTACATTCTATTTACAGAACATAACGGGTTAAAAAACTGAGTCAAGAATACGAAAATGAATTGGTGTAACGGATCACAAGCAAAGCCATGAAAAGAACACACTGGTTACTTCTCAGCCTCACAAGTCTCGCACTAACGGGCTGTTTCGAAGGTAACGTGACAACCGAAGAGTTGTGCCAAAAAACACCAGAGCTGCGCTGTAGACAGCTCAATATGGATGACGGGCAATGTCGAGTTCCCAGAACAAACTTAGTATGGCATCGGTTTGAGCAATTGAAAAAACCATCAGAAGCCAACCAAATCATCGAATACGGTCTGGTCGCTGAATATAGAAAATGCTTAGAACTCGCCTCTCAGATCACACCTATTGATCAAAGTGCTCTCAAGAGACAGCGTTTTAACGCTTTGGTACACAGTATTGATGAGCTAGAACGCATCGTAAACGAGTTAAAAGGCTCAGAAGACCCGGCTACTTTGTATTTTTTGTGGTCTCAAACGGGTGACATCCAAGCTCGTCGCGCATTTTTACAAATGGAAGGCTCACCCAAGTTAAATACTGCTGAGATGCAATATGCATTAGCTACTTTCTATACTAATCGAGATGCCAAGAAAACGTTGATACTGCTGAATAAAGCGTTGTCTTTATCCGATGAAGACAACCTTAATCCGATCATTCTCAAATCAATGGCAAGCATTCATCAAGGGCTTGGAGAAAAAGAGCGCGCATATCTGTGGGCAATGGTTGCGAAAAGATTCGACGTCCCGCTTGCTGATGAAAAGCAGCTCAAGCGTATGTTTAATTTTAGTCATGCAGAGCAATATCAGCAGCTAGATGAATTAGCTGAATCGGTGGCAAAAGCCATAGAGAGAGGGAACTACTCTCCAGCAATGATACCCAAAGAGATATAAACGAAAAAACTCCCGCAATTGGCGGGAGTTTTTCTTTGGGCAAACTACACTCTATTTTCTACTTACAACAAATCGTATTGAAAGGATAAAACACTATCGAGCACAATTTTGTCGTTATTGTTCTGATTTGTTGAAAATTAACGACACTGAATTAACACAAAAACGCTCACCCGTGGTCTGTGGGCCATCTTCAAAAACGTGTCCTAGATGGCTATCACATGCGGCACAACGAATCTCTGTACGTACCATTCCGTGACTCAGATCTTCTAAATAGCGCACCGCTTGATCATTGATGGGCGCATCAAAACTTGGCCAACCACAGCCAGAGTCATACTTGTTATCAGAGACAAAGAGAGGGGCATTGCAACAGGTACAAGCATAAACACCCGTCTCTTTATTATGCAGTAGTTTACCGCTGAAAGGCGGTTCTGTACCTTGCTCTCGGCAGACACGAAACTCTTCTTCAGAAAGTTGCTCACGCCACTGCTCATCTGACTTCGCCACTTTTTTCCCGTTTTGTTCCACGACTTTCTGCTCCTTCTTTACTGTTTTTGGTATTGACTTTTTTAGCAAAAAACTTGCTTCTCTTAACAGTTGTAGCACATACTTTCTCACCAGGACACCATGCGTAATTAATTTGATAAGAGCACTTATCTCACCAGTTATATTACGCCAACTGGACTACAGAAGAATCAGTTAAAAGTTTAAAAAACGAACATTTGCGAAGAATTGTTAAAAAAAGCGTCGCTTTTTTTTGACTTTAAACAAGTTAAGTCCGATTATCACTTGCAGATGTTTACTGGATTCTGTAATTTTACTACCAGTTATCTTTAATCAGAAATTAAGTTGTGGAGCAACTATAATGACTATCAAAGTAGGTATTAACGGTTTTGGCCGTATCGGTCGTTTCGTATTCCGTGCAGCGCAAGAGCGTGCTGACATCGAAGTTGTAGGTATCAACGACCTTATCGACGTAGATTACATGGCATACATGCTTAAGTACGACTCAACTCACGGCCGTTTCAACGGTACTGTTGAAGTTGAAGGCGGTAACCTAATCGTTAACGGTAAAACTGTACGTGTTACTGCAGAGCGCAACCCAGCGGACCTTAAATGGGACGAAATCGGTGTTGACGTTGTTGCAGAAGCAACTGGTCTTTTCCTAACTGACGAGACTGCACGTAAGCACATCGAAGCTGGCGCGAAGAAAGTTGTTCTAACTGGTCCTTCAAAAGACGCTACTCCAATGTTCGTAATGGGCGTTAACCACGCTACTTACGCTGGTCAAGACATCGTTTCTAACGCTTCTTGTACTACTAACTGTCTAGCGCCTATCGCTAAAGTTCTTAACGACAAGTTCGGTATCGAATCTGGTCTTATGACTACAGTTCACGCTACTACAGCAACTCAAAAAACTGTAGACGGTCCTTCTGCTAAAGACTGGCGCGGTGGTCGTGGTGCTTCTCAAAACATCATCCCATCTTCAACTGGTGCTGCTAAAGCTGTAGGCGTTGTTCTTCCAGAACTAAACGGCAAACTAACTGGTATGGCTTTCCGCGTACCAACAGCTAACGTTTCTGTAGTTGACCTAACAGTTAACCTAAAAGAAGGCGCATCTTACGAAGCTATCTGTGCAGCAATGAAAGAAGCTTCTGAAGGCGAGCTAAAAGGTGTTCTAGGTTACACTGAAGATGCAGTAGTATCTCAAGACTTCATCGGTGAAGTTCAAACTTCTGTATTCGATGCTAAAGCTGGTATCGCTCTAACTGATAACTTCGTTAAAGTTGTATCTTGGTACGACAACGAAATCGGTTACTCAAACAAAGTTCTAGACCTAATCGCTCACATCTCTAAGTAATTAGATAGTTAGCAATTAGCGAATAACTTCGTTAAAGAAAAGGCGGCTCTAGAGTCGCCTTTTTTGTATCTGGAATTTGAGAGAATACCTCGGCGCTGTTGCATTGTATTTGCGACGGATGTCGAAACCCTACTTTCCCCAATGATAGGAAACAGCACATGGATTTAAAAACTCTCCCAGCTCTAACCGTGTTATCTGATAACGTTACTGTCGTTGAAATTGATCAGGTCAAAGTAGTACGTGTTATTCATGAGAAAGCGACAGCAGGCATCTCCTTACATGGTGGTCACGTTGTTTCGTTCACTCCTGCTGGTCATGAAGATTTGATTTGGATGAGCGAGAAGGCAATTTTCGACGGGAAAAAAGCTCTGCGAGGCGGCATTCCCGTTTGCTGGCCATGGTTTGGGCGTATTGCAGCACCGGCTCATGGTTTCGCACGTACTGCTGAATGGGAGCTGGTTGAACATCGCGAGAACGATAACGGCGTGATTGTTGAACTTGCTCTGTTCCCGACAGAAGAAATCCACGATATTTGGCCACATATGTTTGACGCTCGTTTAGTGGTTGAAGTTGGCGATGAGCTAAAAGTGACACTCAAAGTCATGAACATCGATAACGAAGCTTGGACCTTCTCTGGCGCGTTACATACTTACCTAAACGTTGGAGACATTAAGCAAGCACAAACGACAGGCATGGGTGCCGAGTACATTGATAGCTTGAAAGCTGATGCGGTATGCCAAGATGGTGATGTTCTGCAACTCACAGACACCATTGATCGCGTTTACACGCAACCAGAAGCGAAAATTTTGGTAAAAGATCCGGAACTGAATCGTACATTAAGCGTGGAAAACCATGGTCATAACTCCGCGGTACTTTGGAACCCTTGGGCAGAAGGTGCACAAGGTATGGCTGATATGGCTGACGATGGTTACCAAACCATGCTGTGTGTTGAATCTACTGTTCACGCTCCAAGTATCGAGCAAGGTAAAACGCTCCAGCCAGGTGAGACTCATGAACTTGTCACTGTAATTTCAGTGCAGTAGTTATAACCAGATCAAAGGTCGGGAATACCCGACCTTTTTTGTAATAAAAGCCCCACCTAGATGGTCCTCTCTCAACTAACTTATTGGTTATCAGTCACTTTTGACTATTTCATTAATAAATATCAAAAAATTCGATCATATAAACCGATAGCATGCCGATACAAAACTCATAAATAATAAAAATATCAGGAACTGATCTATGTTAGAGAGATACCGAAATCAAAGTGTCGGATTCCAGTTAAAGCTGGTTATCACTTTGTGTCTATTTATTGCTTTCAGCAGTATTGCTGCGCTTGTTTACCGTAACGCTTCCGATGTTCTATTGGAAAGCACCCTTAAAGAGCACCAATCTAAAGTAGAGTCGATGGCTAAAACCATTGCTGGCCAATTCGATGCTTATCTGCATACCGCTAAAGTGCTCGAGTCCACTTTTCGTAATGGCTACCTTGCCGGTGTTTATGTCGAAAACTATACGGTTGATTTCATGGGGCATGAAATACCAAACATCACTCAATACAGTGAAAGCTTAATTAACGACACAAAGCTGGTCGATAGCTTCACACGTGATACCGGTGCTATCGCGACTTTATTCGCGCCTTTGGGAGATGACTTTATCCGTGTATCTACCTCACTAAAAGATCCACAAGGTCAACGAGCAGTGGGAACCACACTAGGTCTCGACCACCCAGGTTATCAGCAACTAAAAGCTGGTCAGCCATATTACGCTCAAATAAAGTTGTACGGCGAACGCTACATTACCTATTACTCTCCAATTAAAGATGCTACAGGAAAAGTTGCAGGGTTATCGTTTATTGGTTTGCCCGTAGATCAAGCAACACAAACGCTATTCGATGCGCTAGAGGAGATTAAATGGGGCGATACTGGCTATACCATCATTGTCGACAACGACGACAACAATCTTGGTAAGTACCTACTCCATCCGACCAAAAGTGCAACCGACCCTTCAATCACAGAAGTTCGTGACTACGAGGGTAATAAGCCTTTCCATAAAATTTTTGAACAAAAGAGCGGATTAATTCTCTACCCTTACCAATTCGGCTCAACAGTCGGCGAAAAGTACTTAGTGTTTACCGAAGTACCAGGCTGGAACTGGAAGCTACTGGGTGGTACGTTCATCAAAGAAGTGACCAAAGGCAGTGATACACTACTCAAACTTATCGCCATCATTTCTTCGGTAGCGGCAATCATTACTTTTGTTGTACTGACACTTTTCTTGAATCGCAGCTTACAACCTCTGACCGTTCTAAACTCCTATATGACTCGCTTGGCGGGCGGCGAGGTCAGCTTGAACGTCCCATCGTCTCGTAAGGCATCAAAAAATGAAATTACGAACCTGAATACGGGTGTCGCCAGTATGGCAAGTCAACTCAATGAACTTGTTGGTAAGATCCGTTCCACAAGCGACTTAGTAGAGAGCATTGCGGAAAACGTACGCTCAGCGAATACCGATAGTCAATCTGGTCTCTCGATTGTAGAAGGCGTATGTATCGATGTTGCTCAACTTAACGATCAGTTGGATCAATCAGCAGCGGCTATCGAGCAAGTCAATCGCGATAGTGAGAGTATTCAAACCGTCACGAAGATGATTGATGAGATTGCAGAGCAAACCAACCTACTTGCGTTGAATGCAGCCATTGAAGCCGCACGAGCAGGTGAGCAAGGTCGTGGCTTCGCAGTTGTAGCAGATGAAGTGCGTACACTTGCGCACCGTACACAAAGCTCAGTTCAGGATGTAGTTGAAATTATTGAGAAGCTAAAAGGCTCTACTCATAATGCAGTTAATATGATGACCGACAGCCAACGCAGTGCCAATCAGGTCTTAGACAAAGCACAAGACGCGGGTACAGCATTAGAAGCTATCGCAGTACAAGTCCAGTCGATAGCGTCTCAAGCCGACGCCATTGCTGCGACCTCAGAAGAGCAAGCGCAAGTATCCCAAGAAATTGCTGCAAATGCCCATTCTATCAGTGAACTAAACCGAGAAAGCCGCGACACCAGCGCGAAAACCTCGCAAAGTGCCATTGAACTGCAACAACAAGCTCGGAACTTGAAAGAGCAAGTCGACTTCTTCCACTAATACTGAATATGAGCCGATTCCATCGGCTCTTTTTGTTTCACTTGAGACCACGCTTTTTGATAGAATTTGCCGCCCTACTTTCTGTTCGAGATCGTCATGAACTATCAATGCCCTTTATGCCACCAAGCTCTAGCGTTAAATGAAAAAACGTTTAAGTGCGAAAACAATCATCAGTTTGACTTAGCAAAAGAAGGCTACGTTAACTTGATGCCAGCGCACCACAAACGTTCTAAAGATCCTGGTGACAATAAAGAGATGATGCAAGCTCGTCGTCGATTCCTTGAGGGGAATTACTACAACCCAATGCGCCAAGAGGTTGCGCAGCTGTGTGCGAAATACACAGAGGGAACCGATCATCAATTATTAGATATTGGTTGCGGCGAGGGTTACTACACGGATCAAGTGCAGAAAACGATACAAACGCAAACGGACGATGCGACGATATATGGATTGGACATTTCAAAAGTTGCGATTCGTTATGCGGCGAAGCGCTACACACAGTGTCACTTTAGCGTCGCTTCTAGCCATCGGCTTCCTTTCGCGAATGAATCCTTAGATGCTATTTTGCGCATTTATGCCCCTTGCAAGGCAGAAGAGCTTCAGCGCGTTGTAAAAGAGAACGGTGTGGTCATCACGGTGACACCTGCAAGCCGTCACTTATACCAACTACGTGAACGCATTTATCAAGATGTTCGTCTTCACAGTGAAGAGCCAGAACACATTGAAGGATATGAATTAGAGCATCAACAACATCTTAACTATGTTATGAATTTGAAGAACGGGGCCGCATTCGATTTATTGCAAATGACGCCATTCGCATGGAAAGCAACCGATGCACTTCGTGAAGAGTTGAAGTCCGCTACACTCTATCAGTGTGAGGCTGATTTTATGCTGCGCGTATATCGCAAAAAGTCCACTCAGTAATAATAGTGGCAGCCAATAAACGCAAATAGTTATCATTTATATTGATTCATTGCTCAGCCTCCATTAATATCATCCGGACATTTTTGGAGGCTTTTCAATGCGCTTTTCTATTTTAAGCTTGCTCTTTGCTGGCTTACTTACTGGTTGTTCTTCTGTTCCATCAACCAACTCTCACCCTACCTCTGCGGAAGTCACTACTTTTTACGACTACCAACTTTACACCCCTTCTGGCGAGCACATCGCTCTAAGCGAACTACCAAAAGAGCTGCAACAAGCAGATGTCATTCTTATTGGTGAATGGCACACACATGCTGGCGTTCATCGCTTTCAAACCGATATGCTCAAACAACTTTCATCTTATGGCCGCCCACTCGCGTTATCAATGGAACAATTTACCCGCGACAAACAACCTGTTGTTGACGCTTACCTGCGTGGGGAAATCGGTGAACAGTACTTGATGAAACAAGCCAATGCTTGGCCCAATTATGAGAGCGACTATCGCCCTCTCGTTGAGTTTGCTAAGCAGAAAAATCTCCCGGTGATTGCAGCGAATGCACCAAAGGGCATTGTCCGATGTATTGGTCGACAAGGGCTAGATTACATTAACAAGCTCGATGATGATCAGCGGATGTTCATTGCACAAGCCATCAACACTGGTAGTAGTCCGTACAAAGAAAAGTTCATGGCATCCATGCATCACGGTAAGCCAGAGCAGACGGAAAAACAGTTTGCAGCTCAAGTTACTTGGGATGAAACTATGGCGGAATCTATCGTTAGCTACCTAGACGACAACCCAGGCGCTCAGGTTGTCCATGTTGCGGGCAAGTTTCACACCGAGCAAGGGTTGGGTACGGCAGCATCAATCTTAAGCCGCAACCCGAGCTTAAAAGTGGTTGTAATTAGCCCAACAGATAATGTGCTTGCTGATCATACTGATTATCAGTTAGAGGTTCTTGCACCACCAGTACGGTATGTACAAGATGCTCACCGCATGGCGGCATATCAACACCTCACTAAGCGCAATAGCGATCTTCAATGTAAGTAGCTGGTCTCCAATTTAAGTTACTACCTTGTCGTTGCGTTGCATCATCACACTGCTCCGAGTTCATAGAGTGACAACGGTCTGCTTACTGCTGGTCTATTTTTTGCTAATGATCACGAATAGAAACCAGAAGCGGCAAAAGCAGACCTGTTTTTATCCAAATAGCTTCAGAAATAGACTTTGCCGCCGATAGTAATATAACTGCTTTTTACCCGCACTCAGTGAACGAGTGTCGATGTTCCAAGGAGTATTCGATGAATCCAGTAGGAAGCACTTCTGTTAATAGCTATGCCAAACAATCTGTCGCCTCTAAGCAAACAAGTATTGCACAAGAGGAAGGCAACGCTTCGCCGCTAAAAGTCGAACACAATAAGGTGACACTGTCTACGGAGGGCAAAGCGCTCCTTGCCGCTCTGCAGCAAATCGAGCACGACAGCAAGAAAATAGAAGCAGAAGATAAATCTGTTGGTGAAAAGGTCGAATCTTTCACGCATGGTGCGCTTGGCATGGATCACCCTGATAAAATCGAGAAAGAAGAGGATGGCTCATATTCTGCGGGTCAATACCTTTCTGCGGCCCTCACTGTCGGTGGCATCATATTAGCGTTGGTCTAATAATCGTTACGACAATAAATCCTATTTGAATAAATCACTAACTGCAGCCCATAATTTGATACGTCAAAGAACGATATGTCGTAAACGTAGGTTATATACTCCTCAATTCGACCGCTCTTATGACCTTAGAACGCATACTCGTTTATTGCTCCCTAAACTAGGTTTCTTGTGAAGGCACTGAATGGATAACTTTAGTCCATGCTTTCAACTCCTAAGCGTAATCCAAGCCCACGTTTGTGGGCTTTCTTCTTTCTAAATTCACAAACGTTAGAGGTTGATTCACTTTTTCTACAAACCCAAGCAAAGACGACAATTTAGTTAAACTTTTATTACCGACACAAAATCGTCATAAATCATTGTTTTAATGCCAGCGCTTTCAATAAACAAGGAAAATATAATGAAGCGCTTAGTATCTCCAATCGTTACCGCAGTGGCAGCATCAACCCTCTCTTTTAATGCACTCTCGGCCGAAATCAAAAACGTTATTCTGATGATCGGCGATGGCATGGGGCCTCAACAAGTTGGTCTACTAGAGACCTACGCCAAACACGCACCTAACTCGATTTACAAAGGCGAAACTACCGCTTTGTATAAACTCGCTCAAGAAGGTGTCATTGGCTCTTCACTGACTAATCCAGAAGACGCGATTGTCGTCGACTCTGCGTGCTCCGCAACGATGCTAGCAACAGGAATACCTACCGCTTCTGAAGTCATTGGCATTGATAGCCAAGGCAACCACGTTGAAACCATTTTGGAAAAAGCCAAAAGCAAAGGTAAGGCTACGGGTCTCGTCTCTGATACACGTATGACTCATGCAACGCCAGCCGCATTTGCCGCTCATCAACCACACCGTTCTCTAGAAAACAGTATTGCGGCGGACATGCTAGAAACTGGCGTTGACGTGATGATGTCTGGCGGACTTCGTCATTGGATTCCAAAGTCGACAAACGACAAGGGAGAGACATACGAGCAACTTGAAAAGCTCACTGAAGGTAATGTCTACCTAAAGTCGAAACGTAAAGATGAGCGCAACTTGCTTACTGAGGCGCAAGACCAAGGTTACAACCTGGCTTTCAGCCGCGATATGCTCACACAAGCTAAAGGTGACAAATTACTTGGACTTTTTGCTTACTCGGGCATGAACGATGGTATTGCCTACAGTCAAAGCAAAAACGATCCAAAACGTACGCAGCCATCGCTGAAAGAAATGACCACCAAAGCAATCGACATCCTTTCAAAAGACAAAGACGGCTTTTTCTTGATGGTTGAAGGCGGTCAAATTGACTGGGCTGGCCACAGTAACGATGCGGGTACGATGCTGCATGAAATGCTTAAGTTCGACGAAGCGGTAGACTCGGTTTATGAGTGGGCAAAAGGCCGTGATGACACACTGATCATTGTTACCGCAGATCACGAGACTGGTTCTTTCGGCTTTAGTTACTCATCAGCAAACTTGCCTAAACCGCAAAAACGCGACGGCGAAGCATTCAAAAATCAAGATTACGCGCCAAACTTCAACTTTGGTCAGTTCGAGATCCTTGATGGTTTATACAACCAAAAGAAAAGCTACTACGGTATGATCAGCGAATTCCAAGCGCTTGATAAGAAAGCTCAAACACCAGAGAAGTTTGCGGAAATCGTGAACGCAAATAGCGATTTTTCGATTACGCCTGAGCAAGCAGAACGCGTATTAGCAAGTAAACCAAATCCATACCGACTCGCTGGACACAAATATTTAAGCGAAGAGAACGTTCCTACAATCAATGACTTTGATGCGTTCTTTCCTTACAACGACCGTGGCAACTTGCTAGCTCGTGAGCATGCAACAAAGCAAAACACAGTATGGGGAACGGGTACTCATACGCATACCCCAGTCAACGTATTTGCTTGGGGGCCGGCAGAAACTATCCTTCCGGTATCAAAAATCATGCACCACTCTCAGTTAGGTGAGTACTTAAAGCAACAAATCAAATAATCGGCTTGCACTTACTTCACGACTCGTGATGTTCAAACGCTCTCGTAAGGGAGCGTTTTTTTATGCATGAAAATAGTTGACGTTTTAAACAATAAACCTCAATAATTATAGGTCTTTGATTATATGAATGAAGAAAATGTGCGAAATATTTGCTAAGCAGCCCCAAGACAACTACCAGTTCATCACCCGCTCTATCCGTATTGATGGTCACGCCACAAGTGTAAAACTTGAAGCAAGCTTTTGGACGATTCTTGAGGAAATTGCTAACGCTCAAAACATGACTGTTCCTAAGTTTATTAGTACGGTCTATCAAGAAGCACTCGAATACAATGGTGAAGTAAACAACTTTGCCTCCCTACTCCGCTGCGCCTGTCTCACTTACGCTCGCCAGCCTAAAGAGACGATTCGTCAAGCACTGACACAACTAAACACTTAATAACAACCAACCTCTGACCAACCTACCAATAACCCTCATAGGCTATGCAACAGAGTTGTAAGCCATTGAGCATGTTCTAATTTGTCGTACTAGAGTACTACCCAGACTCCTTTTGAACTCGCTAACCTATGCGGACTATCAAGGAGTACCCATGACAAAAATGATTCACACCATGATCCGAGTCTGCGATCTGGACCGTTCTCTACAATTTTACCGCGACGTACTTGAGCTAGAAATCAAAGACCAATACATCTTTGATGGTTTTTCTCTGACCTATCTAGCCAACGAAGAAACTGGCTTTGAATTAGAGCTAACACACAATCACGATCAAACTGAGCCTTACACTCACGGCTCAGGCTACGGTCACCTTGCTGTCAGCGTAGAGGACATCGAACAAACTCACAAACGCATTAAATCTCTCGGTATTGAAGCGGGTGACATCAAAGCTTTTGATCACCAACAAAAGCATTTGGCAACGTTCTTTTTTGTGACTGATCCTGATGGTTACAAAATTGAGTTCTTACAACGCCAAGGGCGTTACCTATAACAAAAAGAGTAAACATCATGATTCACTTGACTGCTACCTTTCACGCACAACCAGGAAAAGAACAAGAACTGAAAGCAGTGCTCACCCGAGCACTTGAACCCACTCGCAATGAGGAAGGTTGTGTTCGTTATCAGTTATTCCAAGATAAAGACAATGCGTGCCACTTCGTTTTTCAAGAGCAATTTAAAGACCAACAAGCGTTCGATCTTCATGGTAAAACAGAACACTTTTCTCTTTTGATTAGCCAAATCGACAACTTGTTAGAATGCGAACCGAAATTGGCGTTCTTTAACGAACTGTAAAAACACCGCTTAATGCAAATAAAAAGGCACTCTTTACTAGAGTGCCTTTTCGTACTGTTGTGGCTGTGATTACGCGTCTTGCTTCTCTACCATGTGCAAATGCACATCTTGTTGTGGGAAAGGAATCGAAATGCCTTCTCGGTCAAAGCGCAGTTTCACTTCTTTTGTTACATCCCAATACACGTCCCAATAATCATCAGTTTTTACCCAAGGACGAACAATAAAGTCTACAGATGATGTGTTTAACGTATGCACTTTGATCATCGGCTCTGGTGTACGAAGTACTGCAGGGTGAGAAGTAATGATATCAGACAGCACTGACTCGGCTTTCAGCAAGTCATCCGCATAGCCAATGCCAAACACCATATCCACACGGCGAATGCGCTCGTGTGTGACGTTCTTAATGACATCTCCCCAAATTTTACTGTTAGGTACAATAATAATTTGGTTATCAAACGTACGGATTGTGGTGTTCACCAAGCTCATATGGCTTACCTTACCATCCACGCCACCAGCATACACAAAGTCACCAACATCAAATGGGCGGTAAATAAGCAACATCATACCCGCCGCGAAGTTGGACAAGGTGTCTTGTAAGGCGAAGCCGATAATCACACCAGCAATACCAAAACCGGTTAGGATCGGTGCTAGGTTCAATCCGAGCTGAGATAGGCCCACCATGATACCAATCACCCACACGAATTTGCCGGACATTGAGATAAAGAAGTCCTGCATCAAGTGTGAGAGTTTTAAGTTTTTCGAAGAAACCGCCTTGCTGACCACTTTGCGCGTTAACTTCGCAAGCCCACGAGCTATCAATAAAATCAGCGCAAATACAAACAACTGGAAAATGTGCTGTGGCGCATTTTCGGCAAACCAGTCTAGTGCCGAGTTGGACCAATGGCTCAGTATTGACCACACTACTTTGGTATTCAGTAAATCGTGGGTGATATTCCCTGTCACTTCGAAAATTTGGCGTTTATATTCGGACGTTTCTAAACCGACTTTATCGCCAATCGAAATTAAACTGCGTAGGCTTTCCGTCGCAATATTCAGTCTTTGCTTAGTAATAAGCTGACTTAGCTGCAGTGACGCTTTTTCCGATTCAGGGCTTGACGAAAGTTGAGAGCCGATGATCTCACTTTGCTGACTCAAGTACTCAATTGAGGCAGACAGCAAACGCATGCGTTTATCAACTTTATCCTTTAGTTCCGCTTCTGCGCGCTCATTTTGAGCCCCTAACTCTTTCAGCCAAGCAAGGTTTTGCCAACTTGAATCGAAGCTGACATCGAGGTAATGCTGTAACTCTCGGTAATCATTAACAAGAGCAAGTTTCTCTTCATCCTTGGCTTTATTTAAATCTTCAACGACTTTCTTTATTTTTTCCGACAGATAGTTTGTGGCGTCCTCAGAGTATTTTTCCTGCTTTTTAACCAAGGAGATCAATTTGTCGCGAGGGATAGTTTCACGTTCAATCGCTGATGCTAACTGACTTCTTAACTCTTCATTTTTTTGGAACAGCTGCAGTTGAAGCGCGTCGCGCTCATCACCACTCGCTTGCGAGAGACCTTGGGATAAATCCACAATTTCTCGATTCAAGTTATCAATAGAAGTTTCGGCAGCAGAGGGCTCTGGCGTATCCTGAATATCTTTCGCATTGATGACCATCGGCGCCATCATACCGAGGATGAGCGCGAATAATGCCACCCAAGATGTCAGGCGTATTTTCTGGGGGAAATGAAACGTCATGTTTACCTCTTAGGGAACAGTTCTGATCAAAACGACCAAGAATGGAAGTGTAAAGCCTTGAAATTATATACCTAAGTTTACAACACTAAATAATAAACTGAGCAGCATTTCGTTAGTTGGGCGTCAAAGTTGAGAAACCCAATAACAAACAAGCCTTTCATTATTAGATGAAAGGCTTGTGTACATTTAACTACTGGCGATTGGGGTGATTCAGAATGTGGTCTTCCCAATCCACCACATCAATCTCGTATACCACTTTATTGCGGACACTTTCGCCCGCCGCGTGCATCGCAGATTTCGAGCCCGTAATCAACGGATGCCATTCTGGTAAAGGCTGCTTTTCAGCCAACAGGCGGTAAGCGCACGTATGCGGCAGCCAAGTAAAATCGTCGATGTCTTCGCGCGTCAGCTTGGTGCACTCTTCACCCGAAGTAAAACGATTTGGGTAATCCTTACAAGAACACGTTTTGCTATTTAGCCAGCTACAGGCCACATTGGTGTAATAGATTTCGTCGGTATCTTCGTCCATTAGCTTATGCAGGCAACATTTACCACAACCATCACAGAGAGATTCCCATTCCTCTTCTGTCATCTGCTCTAACGATTTACTTTGCCAAAATGGAGTGCTCATACTTCAGGTCTCACCAAGGGAATTTAGGGGGCGATTTATACCCCTCTCGACGCAAAAGTTCAAGTTTTGAGAAGATCTCGAATCATTCACACATAACAGTAGAGATATTCAACTACTTTCGCTTTACTGTTCTATCCTTAAACGAGTTTCCATTACTCAATTGATCAAGAAGGCATTAAGGAGTTTTCATGGGTATTATTTCTTGGATTATTTTGGGCTTAATCGCCGGTGCACTCGCAAAATGGCTCATGCCAGGAAAAGATGGGGGTGGCTGGATTGCGACAATGCTACTCGGTATTGCTGGGGCGTTTGTCGGCGGCTTTCTTGGCGGTATTCTGGGTTTCGGCGGGGCAACTGGCGTAAATATCGGTAGCATAATCACCGCAACGCTAGGCGCATTTATTCTGCTGTTTGTTTACAACCGCTTCTTGAGATGATCACAACGGTTTAAAAGCAAAAAGGAGCACTCTATTGGGTGCTCCTTTTTATTTTTTCTTAAGCGACTCTTCCAATCCACGTCAAAATGACCATAATTGCCCCCTCAATTTTTAAGAGGTTTACATTATGGATTGTCGATTAGGGTGCGGAGCTTGCTGTATTGCGCCAAGTATCTCTTCACCGATACCTGGAATGCCCATGGGCAAACCAGCAGGTGTTCGTTGCGTGCAACTCAACGATGACAATTTGTGTAAGCTGTTTGGTAAGCCTGAGCGCCCTAAAGTTTGTCACGATTTTAAGCCGTGTCCGGTTGTGTGTGGCAAAACCAACCAAGAAGCGCTCGACAACATCACTGAGCTAGAGCAACTTACTTAATCTATTCAGAGCACCCGTTTAGTCGTTCCCAAGCTCTCGCAAATACAAGTAGATGGTATCGCGCGATATACCAAGATGGTTTGCAACCATTAAAACAGCGTCTTTGTATTTAAAAATGCCTAGGCCATGCAGTCGCGTCACCAGTTCACGGTTGCGTTTAGAAGGCGCAATGGCTTCATTTTCCCACACTTCTGTTTGCACGGTTTCTATCGTACTGATGATGGTTTCATCAATATTACGCGCAAACGTTTCTGGTGAGCGAGCACCACCAACACAACACTCGGTGTGTTGCTGAGGCAGCATTGCCTTTAAAAATGCCTGCATCGGTGCATCCATATCCACGTTGATACACAGCAAACCAATCGGTTTGTTTTTTGGATTTCTGACAATTGTCGTAATGGAGTGCAAGGTCTTTCCGTTCGACGTTTTCGTCAGGTACGAATCAGAAACGTCCTTGCCCTCTCTTAACTTCATTCTCGCTAAGTTGGTAATTGGGGCACCTTCACTGCGTTCCGTCACGTGCCCATTTGCGATTTTGATGATTTCCGGCGCTTCGGCATCTAAGCTGTGGAGAACCACTTCAGTGTGTTCACCATACATACGTGCAATGCCATCCACGACGTTTTTCATAGAGTTCAAAATATCGAGATCACTCTTGGTGAGTTTCTTTAGTAGCAATGTTACTTCCCTTAGCAAAAACTGGAGGTTAGGCCGACATAATATCGATAATAGATTTGTCAGTATACGGCATACCGAAACGAACCATTGAGCCAACATTTCTTATCGTTTGCTCAACTTCTTCGCCTACTATACCTTGATTCTTAACACTGTGGTTACCCATCGCCATCAAATATGAGCGCACCGCCGTTGTCGACGAAGTACACACTTTCATCGCACAAGAGGACTTCGCACCATCGCACACCATGCCTGAACTGTCGCTGATGACGTTTTGAATGGCGTAGCATGATTGCTCGAATGTACCACCAGCTAAATACACCAGCGCCATAGAAGCTGCCGCACTGGTAACAGTGTTACCACAAAATGCGGATAACGGTGGGTAATAAGATTTGATGTAAATAGCCCCTAAATGGCTCATGATCAACGCACGAGCCAACTGTTCTTCGTCGTTTTGGAATACTTCTGCCGCAACTACAACTGGCATTGTAGCGGCAATACCTTGGTTCCCACTGCCGAAATTGCTCATGGCTGGCAACGTCGCCCCTCCCATGCGAGCATCAGACGCCGCGGATGTCATCATTTGTATGCGACTCATTAAGTCATTGCCTAATAAGCCTTGCTCGATGTTGCCTTTTAGCGTGCGTCCAATTTCTAGGCCGTAACCTCGGTCGATCCCCTCTTGAGCCAACAAGGTATTAAGCTCTGCTGCTTGGAGAATGAATTTGATCTCTTCAAAAGGCGCTTGAGTGGCAAACTCATAGATTTGTTTGATCGAAATATCCACACCTTCACAAACGGAAGCGGTTGCAACGCGTTGCTGTGGTGGTGCATCAAAAATCAAGTCGCCATTACGCATGATTTGGAGAATGTTGGTGTGACCGCCACTGATCGTGACCGAAACAACATCGTCACCAGAGGTGAGCGTTACGCTGCAATAAATGAATTCTTGCGTATCCATGCGCGCTACAGTTACCCGCTCTTCATCTATCAATTGTTGCGCAGCAGCGACATCCTGCTCATTAATCCGAGCCAACACTTCCAGTTCTGCTGTTGGGTCACCGGCTAATGCACCAACTGAGGCGGCAATTTTGAGGCCTATCTTGCCCGTTCCGGGTACGAAAACACCCATCGAGTTTTTAAATAGGTTGTCTGAAACACGCACCTCTATCGCATCAATATCGGATGTGCCTAACTCTTTTCTAGCAACTGCTGCCGCGTACGCAGCAGCAATGGGTTCTGTACATCCTAATGCAGGTTTCACAACTTGCTTAATGATTTGGATATATTGTGTCCATTGCTGGTTCATGCTCTGTTCTCCGTATTACTTTTTATGAGCAATCGCTTCGACTTCAATTAACACGCCAAGAGGCAAATCTTTCACTGCGAAGCAACTGCGTGCCGGACAATCTTGTTGGAAAAACTCTGCGTAGACCTTGTTAAACTCGGCAAAGTCATTAATATTCGATAGGTAACACGTTGTTTTTAAAACAGTATCGATACTGCCACCACCAGCCTCTAAAACGTGCTTCAAGTTAGTAAGAGATTGATGACTTTGTGCACTGATGCCGCCTTCAACGACTTTTCCTGTTGCCTTATCAACGGGTAATTGGCCAGAAGTAAAAATCAAATCGCCATAGCTAGTGCCATGTGAATAAGGTCCGATAGCAGCAGGCGCGTGTTCAGATGAAATCAATTTTTTCATTTTTAAATCCTCACATAAATTTTATTTTTTATTAAGAAGTTTCTAATTCAACTTCCGTATTAGCGTTATTTTTTCAATTAAATATGAATCAAACAACTAGATCAGATCACAAAACTCGTTAAAAACTCCAATTTATTTGAACTTCCTCGCCAGGATCTCAAATTTATCTGAATTTTCCACAAAAAAATTGGTGATATACATTTTCTCAATTAAATTTGAGAAAAATTCATACTAACAAGAGAAACAATAAAATGAGCGTGACAGCACCTACACAAACCTTACCTATCGGTAAAGAGCCACCGCACGTAAAAGCAGGCATGGCCCTAGACGAGTGGAAAGCCGCGATCAAGTTTGATAGCACAGACTGGGGATGGGTGATCATGAGTATCGGCATGGCAATCGGTGCCGGTATTGTCTTTTTACCAGTAAAAGTAGGCGTACTGGGCCTTTGGGTATTCTTGGCCTCTGCCGTGATCGGCTACCCAGCGATGTACTTGTTCCAACGCCTTTTCATCAACACTCTCTCAAGTTCACCAAAGTGCCAAGATTACGCTGGCGTCATTTCCGGTTACCTTGGTAACAAATGGGGGGCGTTATTAGGTGTGCTCTACTTCATCATGTTGGTGATTTGGGTCTTTGTTTACTCAACAGCTATCAACAATGACTCGGCATCTTTCCTACATAGTTTTGGCATCACGGAAGGTTTATTGTCTGAAAACCCGCTATATGGTCTGGCTTTAGTGTGCGCGCTGGTCGCTATTGCATCTCGTGGTGAAAAGATTTTGTTTAAGGTCAGTACTGGTCTTGTACTAATTAAACTTTGTACCGTTGCATTACTTGGCGTCATGATGATCGAAAAATGGGATGTAGCGAATGTCGGTGCAATTCCAGAAACAGGCGCTGGTTTGAAAGATGCAATTGAGCTACTGCCGTTTACTCTAACGTCTATTCTCTTCATTCAAAGCTTGAGCCCAATGGTGATCTCGTACCGCTCAAAAGAAAAATCGATTGAGGTTGCTCGCTTTAAAGCCATGCGCGCAATGAAAATTGCTTTCGGTATCTTGTTTGTGACCGTCTTCTTCTACGCGATTTCCTTTACGCTTGCGATGTCACATGAACAAGCGGTTAAAGCAGCAGAAGAGAACATCTCTGCTCTTGCGATGGTTGCGCAAGGTATGGACGGCACGACGCTAAAACTAATGAGTTTGATGCTGAATATTTTCTCAGTAATGACTGCGTTTTTTGGCGTGTACTTAGGTTTCCGCGATTCTTGCCAAGGTCTAGCGATGCTGGCTCTAAAAAAGGTCATGCCTGAAGAGAAAATCAACAAAGACTTGGTCACCAAGGGAATCATTCTCTTTGCGATTCTCATGGCGTGGGGTGCAATTGTATTGAATCTACCAGTTCTGAGCTTTACATCAGTATGTAGCCCTATCTTTGGTTTGATTGGCTGTTTGATTCCAGCTTACCTTGTCTACCAAGTGCCTTCTTTACACAAATACAAAGGCGCGTCGCTTTACTTGATTATTGCGACTGGTATTTTGTTGTGCGTATCACCTTTCGTCGCATTTAGCTAAAACCTACTTTGCCTTGGCTGTTACTCAGGTAGTGATGGCCAAGGCAACCTTAAGATTCAACCTCTCCTCTCCTTGCTTTTCTCTCATCCTTGAGAACTCTTGCCACATACCGTCCTATTTGCAGTCTTTACGAGACCTCCCTCACACTTAATTGACAATTCTCGACTATGTTCAGCGGGTCATTTAAGTAGAAATTAGGAAATAACATGAACAAGTATTTAGCAGAGGCTTTTGGTACGTTCTGGCTAGTATTAGGCGGTTGCGGTAGCGCAGTGTTGGCTGCAGGTTTCCCAGACGTGGGTATTGGTCTGCTGGGCGTTGCTCTGGCCTTTGGTTTAACCGTTTTAACCATGGCATTTGCAATCGGTCATATTTCAGGTTGTCACTTGAACCCGGCAGTGACGGTTGGTCTTTGGGCTGGCGGTCGTTTTGAGACAAAAGACGTTGCGCCTTACATCATCGCACAAGTGCTCGGCGGGCTGATCGCTGGTGGCATTCTTTATGTCATCGCGACAGGACAAGCTGGATTCGATGTTGTGGGTTCTGGCTTTGCCGCCAATGGTTATGGTGAACACTCGCCGGGTCAGTACTCCATGCTTGCTGCGCTAGTTTCTGAAGTTGTAATGACGATGATGTTCCTTATCGTAATCATGGGGGCGACAGACAAACGTGCACCTCAAGGTTTTGCACCTATTGCGATTGGTTTGTGTCTGACTCTTATTCACCTGATCAGCATTCCTGTCACAAATACCTCAGTAAACCCGGCTAGTAGTACAGCAGTCGCAATGTATGTGGGTGACTGGGCAGTTTCTCAATTATGGCTGTTCTGGGTTGCGCCTATTTTGGGTGGTGTACTTGGTGCAGTCATCTACAAAAACCTTCTTGGTAAAGAATCGAACGATTAATCGTTCCCAACTCACAAGATCAAAAAAGCCGCTGAATTCAGCGGCTTTTTATTAAATTCTGTGTCGACCTAACAGCGAGTGTGACAACGTCGTGCCATCAACAAGCTCAAGTTCTCCACCGACAGGCACACCATGCGCGATGCGGCTGGCATCAACTTGGTGTTCTTTACATAGCTCTGCGATGTAATGTGCAGTGGCTTCGCCTTCAACCGTCGGGTTTGTTGCCAAAATCACTTCGGCTATATCACCGCGACGTAAGCGGTAATCCAGCACATCCAATCCAATATCACTTGGACCAATACCGTCTAGTGGTGACAAATGTCCCATAAGAACAAAGTATCGACCAGAATACTGGCCCGTTGCTTCGACTGCAGCAATGTCTGCCGGGCTTTCTACCACACAAATTTGACCATTTTCTTGGCGTTTTGGGTTAGTACAAATATGACAGACTTCTTCTTCGGTGAAGGTTCGACACTCAGTACAATGACCGATTTCTGTCATTGCCTGGCTAAGCGCATCTGCAAGTTGCAAACCGCCTTTTCTATCGCGCTGTAACAAATGAAAGGCCATACGCTGCGCCGACTTGGGACCAACCCCAGGTAGACAACGTAAGGCCTCCATCAATTGCTCCAGCATATGACTGGTACGCATTAAAAGTCCGCTTAATTAAATATCAGCAGATTAGAATGGCATTTTCATACCTGGTGGTAGTTGCATACCGCCAGTTACAGAAGCCATTTTCTCTTTTTGAGTTTCTTCAACACGACGGGCCGCATCGTTGAACGCCGCAGCGATCAAATCTTCAAGCATTTCTTTGTCGTCTTCCATCAAACTTTCATCGATGTCAACACGACGTACGCTGTGACTACCAGTGATAGTAACTTTAACTAGGCCAGCACCAGACTCGCCAGTTACTTCCATATTCGCGATTTCTTCTTGAAGCTTTTGCATGCGATCTTGCATTTGCTGGGCTTGCTTCATTAGGTTGCCCATACCGCCTTTACCAAACATGTTTATCTCTCTGGTTTAATGAGGTGTTGCATCAATTAATGGGGTTATACCTTTGGGTTTTCAACCCCATTCCATTCGATTATTAGATAGGGCGCACACTATCTTTATCAAGCTCTGCAGCAAAACGACGTTCAATAAATTGAACATTTGGATCGTTTTCTAAACTGTTCAGCGCTTGCTGTAATTTCTCTTGGTAGAGCCTATCTCTCAGTTCAAGTGGTGTTTCTCCACTCTCCCCTATTTCGATGCTCATGTGGCACTCTTCACCTAACACGGTATTAAGTGCTTTAAGCAATTCGGCTTGAGCTCTATCAGTATTCAAATGAGCTTGGCTGCTTCTCAATAGTAACGAAACGGTTGTTCCTTCCTTACTATAATGAGAGTTTAGCGCAAGTTGCTCTACCAGCTTAGGGATCTCCATTAAACTGATTAGCTTCGCCCATTCATTATGTTCTAACGATTCATCGATGAGCTTTTGTGCCATTTCAGGCGTTTTCTCATGCTCAAGTGCCTGCTTGAGCTGCGTAGGTGTCAGTTTTGTATTCACTTTTGTCTCAACAGGCTTACTTGGACGCCAGCGATACGCTTCCTCAACTTGTGGCTCCGTCGACTTCGGAGCTGAGTTTGGCGACACCTGCGCGGAATTGCCATGCAATTGCGCTACTCGGTCGATAACCGATTCTGGTTGTGCAGATGCCGCTTTAGACTTTTTTGAGCCACCATTTTGAGGAGTGTTCTGTTGTAGGCCTTGACGCTGAGAACGTAATTGGTGACGTAAACCGCTTAGACCGCCGCGCGCCGGTGTTGAAACGCTCTCTTGCACTTGTTGAGGTGGCGTTTCATGCTGCGGCGCTGGGTTTTCGCTCATCGGCGGCGCCATATCATACTGTGGCGGAACCGTCTCATATCCACTCGCGTGATACTCAGGTTGCGAATTGGATGAAGGTTGAGGCGCCACTTGTGGTGTGCTTTGCGCTGGACTCGGCTGCTGAGCTCGGGGAGCAGCTACTGTCTGAGCTGGTGCAGTCTTTGGTTGACTGGCACTTTGAACTGGGGCTGAAGCTGGTTCGCAGTTACTGGAAACAACATTTGCCCCACTGTTATTTGATGGGCGGAACGCCATCATACGCAGCACAATCATTTCCAGACCGACTCGCCCATTTGGAGAGAGGGTCAAATCTTCACGACCTTTCAATGCAATTTGATAGTAAAGCTGCACATCTTGCGGGCTTAGTGCTTTACTCAACAATTCGATTTTTTCTGCATCTGGCAGCGCTCGGTCTAGCGACGCTGGCAGCGCTTGATACATCGCAATTCGATGAAGCTGTGTTGCGACTTGCTGCAACAAACCATCCCACTCAACACCATTTGCTGCTAATTGCTGGATTTTATCCATGGCTTGTTGAGGTTGCTTGCTGCTGATTGACTCCAGCAAGTGAATCGCTTGGTCGGTATCAATCGCCCCCAACATGTGGCTGACAATATCAGTTTGCACCGCACCGTTACCTAAAGCAATTGCTTGATCGGTCAAGCTGAGAGCATCACGCATACTGCCATCTGCAGCATGTGAAATCATACCCAGTGCTTTTGGTTCTGCCGATACTTGCTCTTGACCCAAAATGTAGTCGAGTTGCTGATGAATATCATCAACGCTGATCGGTTTGAGATGGAACTGTAGACAACGCGACAATATAGTAACTGGCAGCTTTTGTGGATCGGTTGTCGCGAGTAAGAACTTCACATACTCTGGCGGCTCTTCCAGGGTTTTCAACAACGCATTGAAAGAGTGACGCGATAGCATGTGTACCTCATCGATGAGGTACACTTTAAACCGTCCACGAGCAGGTTTGTATTGAACGTTGTCTAACAGTTCGCGAGTGTCTTCAACTTTAGTACGTGATGCCGCATCGATTTCAAGAAGATCGACAAAGCGACCTTCATCAATTTCACGACAAGTATCGCACTTACCACAAGGTGTCGCGGTAATACCGGTTTCGCAGTTCAAGCCTTTGGCAAACAACCTACCGATACTCGTTTTACCCACACCACGAGTCCCGCTGAACAGATAAGCATGGTGTAAACGGTTTTGCGCCAGTGCGTTTTCCAACGCCGTCAGGACATGTTTTTGTCCGACAACTTGGTCAAACTGATTAGGACGCCATTTTCGCGCTAAAGCTAAATAACTCATTGAATGTATTAATGTCCTTCAAAATCGCAAATGCTGTATACGTTTAGACCTAGTGCTTCTAAACGTTTATCACCACCGATTTCTGGTAGGTTGATAACGAACGCAGCGTGCTCAACTTCACCGCCCAGTTGGCGAATCAGCTTAGTCGTCGCTTCAATAGTACCGCCCGTTGCCAATAAATCGTCGACAACCAGTACTTTGTCGCCTTCAACGATGGCATCTGTATGGATTTCCAGTGTATCAACGCCGTATTCAAGCTCATAAGATTGAGCAACAGTAGGACGTGGTAGCTTGCCTGGTTTACGCACTGGTACAAAACCAACACCTAGCTCAAGCGCTAAAGGCGCACCAAATAAAAAGCCACGAGCTTCCGTACCCACAACCTTGGTAAAGCCCATATCTTTGTAACGTTCAACAAGTAAGTTGATCGTCGCTTGGTATGCTTTTGCGTCTTCAAGAAGGCTCGTCACATCACGAAATAGAATGCCTGGCTTTGGGTAGTCTTGGATGCTTTTGATGCTAGATTTGATCAGTGAAATTGTTTCTGTAGTCATAATACCGATTTACTTAGATTGGCTCATCGCCCTCTCTAATCGCAGTATCACGAGGGCAACGAACAATAGGTTTTCACCACTATGTGCTTATTTTCGTAAGAGTCACAGGCGCTGAAAATACAAACGCCCACTCGAAGAGCGGGCACACTATTCTCTACAATCTTAGTGATTTTCTTCTCTGTCAGCAACCAACTCAATCACAGGCAGACGCATAAACCAGCCGAGTAAAACGATTAGCATCACTAAAAGACCAATTTTCACCCAAACAAGGGGAACAACAACGATTGAAACCATGAAACTAAGTGCAATAAAAATGACGCCACGCTGTTTTACTTTTGAAGTAACAGCCCGGTGCTTATGCCAGTTATCGAGAATCGGTCCAAACGTTTTGTGGTTATGTAGCCAATGATGAAATGCGGGGCTACCACGCATAAAACATGCACTAGCAAGTAGAATGAAAGGAGTGGTGGGTAAAAGCGGAAGGGCTATGCCGGCAATGCCGAGCACAATACAGAGTCCACCAACGGTATTGAAAAAGTAACGCTTAATACGAATGGTGAACTCCGGTACAAAATAGCTAGATTAAAAGCCTGCGTAACCATTCATTACACGAAGCCAGGTTAGCGTTGCAGGTAGTGTTGGAATTAAAAGTACTGCAATGAAACCTAAAAAGTAAAAAATATTATAAGGCTCTTTAAAATCTTTGTCTGCCATGATGTATCTTCTCACTAGTTGACTTTGCTTCTCCCATGGCACAGCGTTAAATTATCGTTGCACAAATGGGTCATTATTGTTTTAGGCGTTGACTATACCTTAAACAGCCAAATCTAAACACCAGCAAAAAGTAAGGTTATTGTTCGAGCATTTGTTGTTTTTTGTGGTTCTAAAAAGACAATAAGCAGCGCCAAGACGCTGCTTATTGTGTTATGAAGTCAGAATTATACCAGTCGTGATTTCCGGGCAATATTTAAGCTAAAACTTGAAGAACCTAAACAACCAATGGATAGCTGACCAGCAACACCTAGCGGTAAATCTCGGGTTATGAAGTTTTTCATACTTCCTGCCCCTAAACAGTTACCTGCCGCGATATGTTGATTAGTATTTCCGTCAGACCAATGGCTATCTAAACCCGCAGGCAGGATAGAAACGGAGGACGAAGCCAGATCAGCGACACCAAATACAGCATTAACCGCACCAGCGCACTCTGAACACTCGATTCCTTTTTCAATGATCCCTACCATATCCTTCAGATCAGCACTGAAACTCTTCAAATTACGCAGGTAATCGTCAAACAAAGCCCTAACAAGCAATGTCGTCGCGACACCATCATTACTCTGGGAAGCAGAGTCAACGAGATAGAACGCAAATTGCCCATTCATTAACCAACGATAATCGAACACCAGTGGCATAACGTCCGTCGATTGCAATAAACGGTATGAGCAGCGCCAATCACCTTGAGAAGCATCTTTCTCTGGCAATAGAGCATGCAGTAAATCTCTTGCAGCACTCGGGTTCTGCTGCAAATACTCTAGATGCCAGTGAAGCTCTTGCTCATCTGGGATTTCGCCACCGTCATCGACTCGGAACCACTGACTTGAAAAGTCTCGCTGTTCTGAGAAATGGCTATCGGTATCTTCGAGCGTATTGTCTATCGCCTGAGATAGGTGCTCATAATTACCTATCGGTTTAGGAAGAAAATCTTTAATACCAAATCGCAACGCTTTCGCGACATCGGACATTTCATCCGTGCCGGATACCACGATAAGCGGCAAGTATGGATATTCAAGACTGACTTCTTCGACGAATTCAATGCCATCTAATACCGGCATCGATAAATCACACAAGATAAGATCGGGTTGGCATTCCCTGAGTTGTTGAAGCGCCTCTAGGCCGTTTTCAGCTTCTACTACTTTAAAACCCTGACTTTCTAAATAAGCATTGGTTACTTTACGAAATATTGGATCATCATCCACCAACATAATTAGTTTTTGATTAACCACTTCCTGTGCCGAGACCATTGCCGTTTGACTGTGAGTCTTAAACATACCTTTACACCTCACAAAGCTAAGTCAAAAAACAGATTTATTATTAAGTCATTATTTTTGTTGTGTTTACATCCGGCGAAACGTTGCGCAGCAAGACTTGAGGCCGTTCCACCTTGTTATAAAACGTAGCTTGAAAACGGCGTTTATACAAATATTACGGGGTATAACAGTATTTACTCAAACAGGGTTGCTGTGTTCAAATGATGCAACATGTTGACTTAAAGCAAGCTTTGATCACAAAGTTAATTATAAATTAGCCGTAATCGGTAATTTAATGTGTCTGGAAATATGAAATTAGATGACTTAAACCTGTTTCGACTGGTTGTCGAAAATGGGAGCTACACCGCAACTTCGCGAAAAACCATGATCCCGGTTGCGACCATCACCCGACGCATTCAAGCGCTAGAAGACTCTGTCAATCTTCGACTATTGAACCGTCACGCTCGCAAACTCTCGCTTACAGAAGCCGGGGAACGTTTTTACCATGAGTGCTCCCCTTTGCTACAAAGGCTAACCACGGCAGCAGAGGAAATCACTGACGACTGCCGAGGAGCATCAGGCAAGATTAAGATATCGGCGCCTTATAACTTAACTAAGCGCATGATGATGCCGATGTTCAACAGCTTTATGAAGCAGTATCCGGACATCAATATCGAACTAACGACAGAAAATAATGCAGACAAGCTTGACCCTACTGAATGGGATGTCATTTTTCGAGTGGGGCCCCAACGTGATTCTAGCCTGATCGCACGCAAGATTGGCGAAGTGAAGGATATTCTTGTCGCAAGTCCTGACTACCTTGCCTCGAATCCGGCACCAAACCACGCAGAAGAGCTCTCTAACCATTCATTGCTAAAAGGCTACCCTCTTATCAAGTGGACCTTAATTAATAGCAAAGGCGAGTCTGTCGTAAACGTTGATCGTGGTCGCTTTCAGGCGAATGCACTAAATGTAGTACGCAGTGCTTGTTCCGAAGGTTTAGGCATCACGCTAATGCCAGATGTCATGATCAAAGAATACATCGAAAGCGGCGATTTGGTACGCATACTGCCAGATTGGAGTGCAAACCCGCGCGACATTTATATGCTTTACAACCACAAAGATCACCTGCCAGAGAAAGTTCGTCTCTTTATCGACTTTGTGATCGCTTACAACATTCACTAATTCGATAGCGAATACAAAAAACCAGAGCCGGAGCTCTGGTTTTTTTACGCCTCAAGAAAACGCCTATTATGCGCCTTCGTTATGCAGCTCTAGGTTTGCTAAATCCTGTTGGATTTCAAGTTGTGTTTTCGCATCATCGTTACGAAGACCATCTAAGAAGTCTAGGTATTGTTGGTCAATATCACCCGTTACGTATTCGCCGTTAAACACGGATGTATCGAACTGAGTAATATCTTGGTTTCCAAGACCGACTGCCTCAACCAAGTCTTCTAGACGTTGATAAATCAATGCATCAGCACCAATCTGCTTACAAATTGTATCGTTGTCACGGCCATGAGCAATAAGCTCGGTAGCACTTGGCATATCAATGCCGTACACGTTCGGGAATCGAACTTCTGGTGCTGCTGATACCATGTACACTTTCTTCGCACCAGAATCACGTGCCATTTCGATGATTTGTTCTGACGTAGTACCACGAACGATAGAGTCATCCACCAGCAACACATTCTTATCTTTGAACTCCGAACGAATTGCATTCAACTTGCGACGTACAGATTTCTTACGTTGTTGCTGACCAGGCATGATAAACGTACGCCCCACGTAACGGTTTTTCACGAAGCCTTGGCGGTAAGGGATATCGATCGCTTGAGCGATTTGAAGTGCGATGTCGCACGATGTTTCAGGGATAGGAATAACGACATCAATATCAAGATTTGCGTAGTCTTCACGAATACGTTCGCCTAACTTTTTACCCATTTCAACGCGAGCACTGTATACCGAAATTTTATCGATGAACGAGTCTGGACGAGCAAAATACACGAACTCAAAAATACAAGGGTTCAGCTTAGGATTGTCTGCACACTGCTTCGTGTACAGTTCACCGTCAAACGTTGCGTAGATCGCCTCACCAGGTGCAACATCACGAACAAAATCAAAACCGACGGCATCCAATGCTACCGATTCAGACGCAACCATGTACTCCGCTCTGCCATTAACTTCACGCTTACCTAAACATAGAGGGCGAATACCGTGTGGGTCACGAAACGCAATCATACCATGACCAATGATCATGGCAGTCACAGCGTAAGCACCACGAATTGTGCGATGCACATTGGTGACTGCGCGGAATACGTCTTCTGTCGTGACATTTCCTTTTACTGAGTCAATTTCGTGTGCGAGTACATTTAGTAATACTTCGGAGTCTGAAGTGGTATTGATATGACGGCGATCTTTTTCAAACAGCTTTTGACGAACTTCGTTAGCGTTGGTCAAGTTGCCATTGTGGGCAAGTGTAATACCGAAAGGAGAGTTTACGTAGAAAGGTTGAGCTTCTGAAGCGCTTGAACTGCCTGCTGTTGGGTAACGAACATGACCAATTCCGACCTCGCCTTGCAGGCGCTGCATATGTCTTGCTTCAAATACATCCTTGACTAAACCGTTCGCCTTGCGCAGACGAAAACGATTGCTTTCTATGGTACAAATACCAGCGGCATCTTGGCCACGATGCTGTAACACCGTTAACGCGTCATAAATAGACTGGTTTACAGGCGTTGTGCCCACGATTCCAACAATACCACACATGTCCTAATCCTCGATTTGCGACAGTAGCTGGCACTACTAGATAGTGCCAGACAGAAAACTTGATGTTGCTTGTAAATGCTCGAAGAATGGGGCGATGATACGGCTGAACTCAGGGATCAACTGTGAATCTTTCCACCAATCCGAGCTTGGGAATGCAGTAAACGCATCCATAAAAAACAGCACCGCAGAAACAATTAAGACTCCGCGTAGACCACCAAATACAATCCCAAGAATTCGGTCCGTACCTGATAGCCCTGTTTTTTGTACCAGTTGACCAATGACGTAATTCACCACTGCACCAACTACCAAGGTCGCGACAAATAAAGCCGCAATCGCCGCTCCGTTACGAAACATGTCATCTTCGATGTTGGTGAAGTACACCGCCAATTTGGCGTAGTAGTTGCTGGAGATAAAAAACGCTCCAAACCAAATCACCAAAGACAAAGCTTCTTTAGCAAAACCGCGAACTAAACTGATCAGAGCTGAAAATCCGATCACACCTAAAATGATAAAATCTATCCAATTCATGTTTTCTTCATCTTAAGTTGGCGCGCATTTTAACAGAAAAAATGCTGACGCAAACGTTTTCTTATGGATTTAATGGCTTAAATTTAAGCAATTGACCTTTTGAGCCTGTAATTTTTTGTAATTCCTTGACTTGTCGTTCAAGTTTACTTTTTGACACATCAGGACCAACAATCACTCTCGTAAACTCGTTTTCTTTCTTTGTATGAGCTTGATAGCCACGCTTTTGCAAATCAGCGACAAGCGCGACCGCATTTTCGTGATTCTTAAGCGCCATCAACTGAATGATCCAAGCAGAATCTTCATATTGATTTTTTTCTTGCACAGGACGAGTGGCCACCTCAACTTGCTCTGGCTGTTTGATGGCCTCTGGTTTAGGCGTCGGCGTTGGGTCGGGCTCAGAAGCAGCTACTTGGGCGTCCTCTTGTTCCTGCACCACCGCTTCAACTGGAGAGTCCGGTAACGCTATGTCGTCTTCCACTGGCTCTAATATTTCGAAGTTTTCCACATCACTATCAAGTTCAGGTTTGATAGGAATACTGGCAAATTCTTCTTTGTAGTGCAGTTTCTTACCATCTAGCACATCGGGAAGAACAATCACTCCGACTGCGACTAGAATGATGGTGCCGACTAAACGACTTTGGAATTTACTTGCCATCAAAATACCTTTGCTTATTTATTCTTTGATTGCCAATGTTCCAATACCTCTCCGACAGTATGGAATGAACCAACCACCAGAATGACGTCTTCTTGCTTTGCGTGGCTTCTTGCATTCTCAAAGGCGTCAACAGGGTTTTCAAAATGAACTTGCCCATCAGGTAAGTATTGGCACAACTCTCTAGCAGTCGCCGCTCTCGGTCCGGTTAGCGACGCTGGATACCATTGTGTTGCAATTGGAGTTAGCGCTTCAATGGTTGCTTTAATGTCTTTGTCATGCAGCATCGCGACCACAATATGGATATTCTTACCCAAATATTGGTGCTTCACTTTCTCTACCAAATACTCAGCAGAGTGCGGGTTGTGCGCGACATCAAGGATTATCTCTGGCTCGAGATGCAATATCTGCATGCGCCCTGCCAGGCGAGCATTATTCAAGCCATTGACAATGTTTATGTCAGTGATTTGCAATTCCGATGCTCCTAACGCCATCAATGCTGTTGCCGCATTTTGTAGCGGTAACGATGGAACAGGTAAATCCTCTAACGTAAATGCACCACTGCTCCACTTCCAACCATTATTAGTTAGTTGGTAATCATACTGAATACCAACTTGGAAGAACTCTGAGCCAATATCGTCAGCATGAGCCGCCACGGTCGCCGGTGGCGTTGGTTGACCACAAATTGCTGGCTTCCCTGAACGGTAAATGCCTGCCTTTTCAAAACCAATGACATTGATGTCATCACCAAGCCAATCCACATGGTCGATCGCTAAGCTCGTAATAACAGAAACATCATGGTCAACAACGTTGGTGGCATCTAGACGGCCGCCAAGTCCTACTTCAAGCAGCACAACGTCAACTTTCTCTACTTGGAAAATACGTAGCGCTGCAAGCGTACCGAATTCAAAGAGGCTAAGGCTGATATCACCACGCTGCTTTTCTACATAGTCGAATGCTTCACAGTGCTTTGCATCTACAACGTCGACGCCATTAATGCGTACACGCTCGTTGTAACGAATCAGGTGCGGAGAGCTGTAAACACCGACTGAATAGCCAGCATCGAGTAAAATGGCTTCCATTAACGCACACGTTGAGCCTTTGCCATTGGTGCCGGCAACGGTGATTACGGTTGGAGCTGGTTTGGTAAGATTGGCTTTGTTTGCTACCGCTTGGACACGGTCTAAGCCTAGATCAATTGCTGAGGAATGAATATTTGCTAAATAATCAAGCCACATCTCTAATGAAGATGTGGCTTGAGGAATTGGGTTTTGGGTCATCTAACTTTAACCATTAAATTCTTTGGTTTTTATGTTAGTTGATACTTTACCCTTTTTCGTCCGCTTCTGGTACAGAATATGGTTCTTCATTTGGAGATTCGTTAACCGAAACCACCAAAGGAGACTTGTGGTTAGTCATCTTAGCGATTAGACCACCCACACGCTGACGCATTTCACGACGGTCAACGATCATATCAATCGCACCGTGATCAAGCAGGAACTCACTACGCTGGAAACCTTCAGGAAGATCTTCACGTACTGTTTGCTCGATAACACGACGACCAGCAAAGCCAATCAGCGCCTTAGGTTCACCGATGTTGATATCACCCAACATAGCCAAACTTGCTGATACACCACCCATTGTAGGGTCAGTTAGAACCGAAATAAACGGCAGACCTTTTTCTGATAGACGCTCAAGCGCAGCACTGGTTTTTGCCATTTGCATAAGAGACATCAATGCCTCTTGCATACGAGCGCCACCACTTGCTGAGAAACAAACAAGTGCACAATTGTTTTCAATTGCTGCATCCACCGCTTTTACGAAGCGAGCACCAACAACTGAACCCATTGAACCACCCATAAAGGAGAATTCAAACGCACACGCCACAAGGGGTAGACCAAGCAGTTCACCTTGCATCACAACTAGCGCATCTTTCTCTCCGCTGTTTTTTTGTGCTGCAGAGATACGCTCTTTGTATCGCTTAGAATCTTTAAATTTCAGTTTATCCTGTGGCTCAAGTTCGGTACCTAATTCAACTCGATTGCCTTCATCTAAAAACGTTTCCAAACGACGACGCGCTTTCATGCGCATGTGATGGTTACACTTTGGACAAACTTCTAGGTTACGCTCTAGTTCAGCATGGTATAAAACCTGTTCACAAGAGGTACATTTAGTCCACACACCTTCTGGGATAGAAGCTTTGCGTGAACTTACTAGGTTGCTTTTCTCTAAAATCTTTTCAAGCCAACTCATGGAAGACCTTTTCTCTCAACTCTTCCGCTTCATTGCGAAAGATATAAATTCGACATAATACCGACGGATTAAACCATATCTTGCAGCTACTGTAGATAAAAAACTGGTTGTACCTATTTTTGATATCATAAATAGCGTATGTTTTCCGCTCACATTCAATGTAAACACTACCGATATTTTGAAATAAGTTTGTAAAATTAGTTCAAATTATCTGGCAAAAACAGTGGACCGATCGGCACTTCAGGTAACCCAAATTCTTCTGGATAGTCTACATCTACCAGGTACAGACCTTCCGCTTTCGCTGTCGCACCCGCTAGTTTGCGATCTTTAGCCTCTAGCAACCATTTGATCCATTCAGGACTCTCTTCACCACGTCCAACCTTTATCAAGCTACCCGTGATGTTACGAACCATATGATGCACGAACGCATTGGCTTTAATATCAATAACCACATAGTTCCCATGGCGCGTAACGTTCAGATGCATCAAGTTTCGAAATGGGCTACGAGACTGACAATGCGCCGCACGAAACGACGTAAAATCATTTTCACCAAGCAGATACTGCCCTGCCTCATGCATTTTTTTCTCGTCGAGCTCACCATGATAGTGGCTCACACCAGAGTTTAAGATGCCAGGTCGTAAAGCATGATTGAAAATAATGTAACGATAACGGCGCGCTGTCGCTGAGAATCGTGCATGGAAATCATCTGGGACTTCCTTAGCCCAACGAACCGCTATATCACTCGGCATGTTCGCGTTTGCGCCCATGGTCCAAGCTACCATTTTTCGAGTAACGTTGGTATCAAAGTGCACAACTTGTCCTGTGCCATGCACGCCAGCGTCTGTCCGACCAGCACACTGCACTTCAACTGGGTGATTAGCAATAACGGACAATGCTTTCTCTAGCTCTTCTTGGACACTTTTCACTTCTCTTTGGCGCTGCCAACCAAAGTAGTTTGTACCGTTGTACTCGATACCTAATGCGATTCTCATCTTAACCTTCGAACTCTAAAATGGGGCGGGAAGTATATACTCAAGTCACCTCAAGTTGCCAGTTTCAACAAGGATGACGTAGAGGTAGCATCATACTAGCGAGACACAAAAAGGGTAGCCAACGCTACCCTTTTCGATTTATCGGCCATTAATGGCATCAATCAGGCTCTTTGCTTCGCGGCGAATATCATCTTCACCGTAAACAATCGCCTCTTCTAGTAGCTTTATCGCCCCTTGAGAATCGTTCATCTCGAGATAGATTTTAGCAAGGTCCAGTTTTCCAGCAGCTTCAGCGTTGCTATCTACGTCAACATCGCCAATCTCACCGATAACATCTGGAAACTCGTTCAATCCGACATCAAGCTTCAGATCTTCCTCTTCGAACTCACCACCTTCTTTATCGACCTGAGCCATCAATTCATCAATCGTCATAAATTGATTTTTCTTCGGGTCAAAGTCATCCAAGTCGCTTTGCTCTGCCCAGTTTTCTTGCGCGATCTCTGGCTGACTTAGTGCGTCACTCGAATTCCAAACATCACGCTGGTCCTCAGGCACATCTTCCGTAGAACTTACGCTATCGGCAGCGGGTTTAAAGCCATCCCAATCATCTCCAACATCAAGCATGGTTTCAAAATCCATACCTGCGCTTGCGATGGTATCACTGTCTAACTGACCTTCAAACACCTCTGAACTTGCGTCTTCAGCAAGAAGGTTAGCCATTGAAGATTCATCATCTAAGTCACTTAGCGGCTCACCCTCTGTCGCCGTTGGCTGCACTTCTGGTTCAGTATCAAAACCGTTTTGCTGCGCAAAGACTTCAAACAAAGCATCATGATCGTTATCGGCTTGAAGAGTTGGTCTCGATGTCTCAGTTTCAACATTAGGAGTCTCTGGCGCACTCTCATTCATTGATGCGAGAACATCTTCCTCATTAAACTCAGGAAGGTCTTGGTCGTCAAAACTTAGCTCTTCATCCTCACCGGAGATTGGTTCTATATCTGCGATTTCAGAACTCGGTAATTCTGGCTCTTCTTCCATAGACGCCAATGCATCTTCTTCACTGAATTCTGGCAGTTCGAGTTCATCAAAATCGAACTCTTCTTCTGCTTCAGTCGCCGACTCAGCTTCAGAGCGCTCAGGCTCGATAGATTCTGGTTCATCTAACGTAGGTTCGCCTGCCATGGACGCCAATGCATCCTCTTCACTAAACTCTGGCAGTTCGAGTTCATCGAAATCGAACTCTTCTTCTGCTTCAGTGGCCGAATCAGCTTCAGAGCGCTCAGGCTCGATAGACTCTGGGTCATCAAACGCAGGTTCGTCCGCCATGGATGCCAGTGCATCTTCTTCACTGAACTCTGGTAGTTCGAGTTCATCAAAATTGAGTTCTTCTTCTGCTTCAGTCGCCGACTCAACTTCAGAGCGCTCAGGCTCGACAGACTCTGGGTCATCAAACGCAGGTTCGTCGACCATAGACGCCAATGCATCTTCTTCGCTGAACTCTGGTAGATCGAGTTCATCAAAATTGAGTTCATCTTCTTCTGCTTCAGTAGCCGACTCAGTTTCAGAGCGCTCAGGTTCGACAGGCTCTGGTTCATCAAACGCAGGTTCGTCGGCCATGGACGCCAGTGCGTCTTCTTCACTGAACTCTGGTAGATCAAGTTCATCAAAATCGAACTCTTCTTCGGCATTGGTGGCCGAATCAGTTTCTGATGCTAGTTCTGAACTTTCTGGCTCACTTTTGTTACCCGAGTTTTGTTCTTGTTCTGGTTGAGTTTCACTTTCTAGTTCAGGCTCATCCAGTAGCCAATCTTCTTCTTGTGGAACACCAAATTCATTTTCTACTGTATTTGGTGTCGGAGTGAACGCTGGAGCGTCTTCTACTGTCTCAACTTGAGGCGGCACTTTAGCATCAGGCTCTACTGATGCATCTTGCGTTGACTTAGAATTGGCAGCCTCTTCTTGTTGTGGCGAAGATTCCTCTATCTCAGCTTGCGGCTCTTCAACTTGTTGTTGCGCTAAATCACCTTCAGTATCAAATAGTGCATCCAGTTCAGCAGAAAAGTCCGCTTTTTCTTGCTCTGTAGGCTGAAGCTCTTCACTGTCTGACTCAAACAAGTCGTCTAGCTCGCTCATTAAAGGATCGTTCTCTGGTGAGAGGTCCTCTAAATCACCCAGAAACTCATCGCTGCTAAATGGCTCTGAATCAGTTTCTGGCTCGGTTAATGGTTGCTCTGGCGCTGTTTGTTGCGGATCTGGTTGACTGTCACTTAATAAAGCGTCGATGTCCAAACCAGGCTCAATTCCCGGCTCTTCATGATCGAGCTCTGACTCGGCTATTGAAGATGGTTTTTCGTCGCCGTCTGGTTCGCCAAAACCAAGAGAAGCGAGTAACTCTTCCTCTTCCGATTTAGTCTGTGCAGGGCTTTCGTCCTCTCGAATCAGATCATCAAACGGGTCTAACTCAGTCTCAGTTCCTGTCTCTTCATCAAGTTCTGGTGTGACGTCATCAATGAGTTCATCCAGTAAATCTGTGCTATCTGCATCTAACTCTTCAATCGAGTCATCACCTTCAAAACCAGAGAGTGCTTCTAGCTCATTCAGTGGGTCAAACTCGTCGTCTGTTTCATCTTCGTCAAAATCGATCAGTTCATCGAGTAAGTCCGTACTGTTTTCATCTAGAACGGCGTCTTCGCTGGCGTCACCTTCAACTTCTGTCGGCTCAGTAACAGGCTGCTCGTATTGAGCTAATAGCTTATCGATATCGTCATCAGATGCCTCTCCTGCGCTGAAATCATCATCCGATACGGGCTGTTTTAGTTCAGGTTCATCGGTATCTAGGTCGAAGTCGTCATTGCCAAGTTCCGCAAACAAGTCATCAAGCATATCCTGATCGACAGTGTCACTTGGTAACTCTTCTGACGGCTCATCTGCTGCAAGTAGTTCCGCAAACGCGTCGTCTGAAAGCGAGTCTGCTTTCTCGTTCGTATCATCTGAAAGATCGAAGCCAGCCTCATCGTCATCGAGCACTTCTAGTTCTGGAGCAACCTCATCTAAGGCTCGCTCCATCTCTTCTAAACCAAGCGCTTTTTCTTCGCCGTTAACTTGGATACCATTGTTTGATGACTCAAACTCATCCAGACCAACATCCAGGTCGCCGTCATCACCGATACCCGCAAATGGGTCATCGTCCCCTTCTAGATTGAAATCAAGTTCTTCATCGTCAAGGTTGGCAAAGACGTCTTCTTCTAAGTCTGGCTTCTCTTCTTGTGTAGCCTGAGTATTTATATCTTCATCTGCGAACAACTCATCATCAAGTGTGAGTTCTTCATCCAGCTCGTCCGTCGCCGCTAAACCAATTGGCGCAGCTAATGGATCGGTTTCCTGCGGCGATTGCTCAGCAGGCTCTTCCTCTTTGTTTTTAGAACGGCGACCAAGCAACATCACAACCAACAGTGCCAGCAATGCACCTGGAATAAGCGCCGCTAAGCCGACAAGCCAACCATTAGACAAAATCTTGTCAATCGTACTTGGCTGCATGCGTTGTTGCTCAGCAAGGCGCTGGCGCTCTTCAGCAAGCAGTTTCTCGACTTCCGAGCGAATGCGTTCTTCGTCATTCAGCTCATTTTTCAAGGTTTCAACTTCGCTTTGCACTTCTGACAACATTAAGCGAAGACGATGGTTCTTCTCTTCCAATGACTCTAATTCACTTTGTGAGCCTTGAAGTTTGTCTTTTAACGCACTGACCTGCTTTTCACCCTGCGGAGAGGTGTTCACAGGTGGCGCAGGAATAACTGGTATTGTTTTTTGAACCGGTTTTGGTTCCGCAGCTACAGTAGTTTCTGGCTTAGGAGCAACAGGCTTGGGTTCTACTTTTATTTGTGGCTTTGGTTGCTCGGTGACGCGTTGCGCTGGCGTGGCTCTATTTGTCGGCTTCGGCTGTTTTAACTTAGCCTCGTGCGCCTTCATAATCGCAACAGCTTGCTCTGTAGTCGCGCTTTGCACTTGCTCTAGAGACGGTACTCGTAGTCGACTCCCTGGGATCAACTCATGAATGTTTTGGTTCTCAAACGCTTGAGGGTTAATTCGATAAATGGCAAGAAGCGTTTGTTGAACGGTAACACCGCGTGAAGGTCGTAATTCTGAAGCGATCGACCATAGTGTTTGATTTTCACCAGTCGGACCAAAGAAACGTGACGGCTGAGTATTTGCAGGAGGAGCAGGTAATGCTCGCTCAATATCTTCAGCATAGCTCGGAGATGATTGCACTTCACCAGACGGTCCAACAAGACGAATTCCTTCGGCTTGAACCACTGATGATGTCTGAGTCGCGCTCATCAACACAAGGGCTGCTAACAAACGCTTATAATTTTGACGCATAGAAGGCTCAGTTTTGTGCTAAATACAATTTGAAATGGTGATCGGTTAAATATATCGGATATCACATGCAAAACTATAGCGTTGAGAATAAAAAATGTGTGGCTCTCGCCATATTCGTACTAATCTCACACTATTTTGTTCCGTTCGTACAAAAAAGCCTCGCATAATGCGAGGCTTTGAAATGAACAGTAAGTGACTTAGTAGTAATCGCGGATCAGGACTTCAGCGATTTGTACCGCGTTAGTTGCTGCGCCTTTACGCACGTTATCCGCCACAACCCACAAGTTTACACCACTGTGGTGGCTGATATCGTTGCGGATACGACCAACCATAACATGATCTTTACCACCCGCATCACGCACTTGTGTCGGGAAGTCATCACCGTGGAAGACTTCGATACCGTCAGTTTGCTCAAGCAAGTTAACGACTTCTTGTGCATCGATTGGAGAGCGAGTCTCAATGTGAAGCGCTTCAGCATGACCATAGAATACCGGCACACGCACACACGTTGGGTTTACTGTGATTGATGGATCGTTAAAGATCTTCTGTGTTTCCCACACCATTTTCATTTCTTCTTTGGTGTAGCCATTTTCCATCATCTGATCGATTTGCGGAATACAGTTAAACGCAATCTGTTGAGAGAATTGCTTCTTATCCGCAGGCAGACCGTTTAGAAGCTTAGCCGTTTGACCTGCTAGTTCGTCAATGCCCGCTTTACCCGCACCAGATACGGATTGGTATGTAGATACGTTAATACGCTCAATACCCACTGCATCGTGAATTGGTTTTAGTGCCACCAGCATTTGAATGGTCGAACAGTTTGGGTTAGCAATAATGTTACGGTTACGAAACTCTGCAATCGCTTCTGGGTTTACTTCTGGCACAACAAGAGGAATGTCGTACTCGTAACGGAAGTGTGAAGTGTTGTCGATAACGATAACACCTTCATCTGCCGCGATTGGCGCCCATTTTTCAGATAGCTCACCACCAGCAGAGAACAACGCAATATGAGCTTGAGACCAATCAAACTCTTCAACGTTCTGTACACGAACCGTTTTGCCATTAAAGCGATAAGTCTTGCCTTCGCTACGCTCACTTGCCAATAAGTGAATGTCACCCACTGGGAATTTACGTTCTTGAAGCACTTCTAAAATTGTTTCACCGACCGCACCGGTCGCACCTAAAATGGCAACATTATATTGCTGGCTCATTGACTTACCTCAATCTGAAAACCTAGTTCTGCTAATGGAGCAAGGTTACATGTTTTGTTACCCACTAGCGTGACAGCGCTGTATTCACGGCGATCCCAGTAGTTTTTACGCATCAGGTCAAAAGCACCTGGCTTACTGATCTCACGACGGAAAAGAGCGTCATCTCTACGCACATCATAGATTAACTGCGTGATGTTATGCAGTGTTGCTTCATCCCAAGCTCTGTCTAATACCATAGTAGGAACAGGCGCGGTTGGCAGTAAATCGCTGGCATGCGCACGTAATTCGTTATTTAAGAACTCACAGTAGCTGTTGAAAATCATCGTCGTACCGCGAGCTTTCCCTTCCAAGCCGTAGCCTGCAACGTGAGGGGTTGCGAATGCTAGCAGAGGCAGAAGCTCCATATCAACCTCTGGTTCAAATTCAAATACGTCAAGCGCTGCGGTAAAACCGTCGTTTTTCAAAAGACGTTGCTTCAATGCCTCGTTATCAACGATTGGACCTCGCGCGGCGTTAATCAAAATCTGATCACCACGAAGCGAGTTTAAAACCGTTTCATCAATTAAATGATGAGTTGGATATGGGCCATCTTTGGTGATTGGCGTATGTAGTGTAATGATGTCTGAGCTTTCAATCAGTTCTGTCAACGGAGTAAAGCTACGAGGATCACCAGCCTCTTGTTTGAATGGGTCATTGATGAGAACTTTAATCCCCATGCCTTTCAAACATTTCTCTAGGTAGCTACCTACTTGGCCTGCACCAATAATACCTACCGTCTTGTCAAATACTGAGAAGCCTTGTTGCTGAGCGAGCACCATCATTACGCTGAACGCATACTCCGCCACACCCACTTTGTTACAACCCGGCGCAGCGGTGAAGAATATACCTTTCTCTTTTAAAAGTGCTTGGTCAACATGATCCATACCTGCTGTTGCCGTACCAACAAACTTTAGCTTGTTTGCTTTGCTGATCAGATCGGCATTCACTTTAGTTACCGAGCGAATCATTAGGGCATCAACATCCACTAAATCATCAGCCGTCAGTGTACGACCTGGTTTTAGAATTACGTTACCGAGTTGGCTGAATAGCTCTTCAGCGTACGGCATATTTTCATCAACAATAATTTTCATAGCGCCAGCGTTTTAACATCCATTTGTATGAGTTCGTTTATTCGCAAGATGCGAAACTAAAGCGATTGTGCCCTTTTCCCGAAAAATCTCAAGAAATAACCCTAATAAACCTCAAGGAGATTAGTTCCAAAGAAATCGTTTAACGGGAAGCAACGTAAAAAGCAGAAATTGAGAAAAGAAAAAGCCCGGCTAAATAGCCGGGCAAAGTTCCAGAACAAAAGGATCCTATCCCGCTCTCCATGGGATAGAGTCTGCGTCTGTTCGATCAGTGTGACTGATCAAGCTCTGGAAACTGGATTGTTGACGCTGTTCTCACTCACGTGGCGCGCCAACAAATTCAGTTAACCTTGGTACTTTTTAATAACCAAAGTTGCGTTTGTGCCGCCAAAGCCAAAGCTGTTTGACATTACGGTTGTTAACTCTGCATCACGTGCTTCTGTCACGATGTCCAGACCTTGAGCTGCTTCGTCCAAGTTTTCAATATTGATGCTTGGAGCAATGAAGTTTTTGTCTAGCATAAGTGTAGAGTAAATCGCTTCGTGCACACCAGCGGCGCCTAGTGCGTGACCAGTCATTGCTTTTGTTGCAGAGATTGCTGGGCTGTTCTCACCAAACAATTGTTGGATCGCACCAAGCTCTTTCACGTCACCAACTGGTGTCGACGTGCCGTGCGTGTTGATGTAATCCACACCGTCAACGTCTTGCATCGCCATCTTCATACAACGGATCGCGCCTTCACCTGATGGTGCTACCATGTCATAGCCATCTGAAGTCGCACCGTAACCTACGATCTCACCGTAGATTTTCGCGCCACGTGCTAGAGCGTGCTCAAGTTCTTCGATAACCAGCATGCCGCCACCACCAGAGATAACGAAACCATCACGGTCCGCATCATACGTACGAGATGCTTTGTCTGGAGTGTCGTTGTATTTCGTTGACAGCGCACCCATGGCGTCAAACATCATGGTTTGAGACCAATCAAGCTCTTCACCGCCACCAGCAAAAACAATGTCTTGTTTACCAAGTTGAATAAGCTCCATCGCGTGACCGATACAGTGTGCAGAAGTAGCACATGCAGAGCTCATTGAGTAGTTCACACCACGAATCTTAAATGGCGTAGCAAGACAAGCGGAAACCGTAGAAGACATAGTACGAGGAACCATGTAAGGGCCAACTCGTTTTACACCTTTTGCGCGCATCGTGTCTGTCGCTACCGTTTGGTTATATGCAGAAGCACCGCCAGAACCCGCAACGATACCGGTACGATCGTTTGAAACCTGATCCTCTGTAAGACCAGCGTCTGCGATTGCCTGCTCCATTGATAGGTATGCATAAGCAGCCGCATCACCCATAAAGCGCATTTGCTTACGGTCGATGTGTTCCGCCGGGTTGATTTTTAGGTCACCCCATACTTGCGAACGAAGACCGTGTTCTTTGAACTGCTCAGATGCAGTGATGCCAGATTTGCCCGCTTTAAGAGACGCTAGAACTTCTTCGACGTTGTTACCGATACTTGAAACAATACCCATACCGGTGATTACGACTCGTTTCATTATGACATTCCTATAATTCAAAAATCCGCTAGATGATAACTAAGATAGTCAACAAAAGTGGTCAGCTTTCCCATAAATTCGTACAATCGCCCCATTCTTACCGCGCCAAATCACAAATTTGCACCATTATGACTTCAATAAAAAACGCAGAACTTGGTTGGAACGAAGCTGGTACTCCGGTTTCAGACCAATTTGATGATGTTTACTTCTCTAACGTAAACGGTCTTGAAGAGACACGCTACGTTTTCTTAAAACAAAATCATCTCCCAGAAAGATGGCAGGAATTTGACCAAAGACGTTTTGTCATTGGTGAAACAGGATTTGGCACGGGATTAAACTTCTTAGCAGTATGCCAGTGGTTTAGTGAGTTTCGTCGCCAGCATCCAGACGCAACATTGAAAGAGCTGCATTTTATTAGCTTTGAAAAATATCCGCTAAGCCAAGCGGATTTAAAGAAGGCGCATGAAGCTTGGCCTGAGCTAGCTGAGTACGCGGAAAAGTTACAAAAGCACTACCCTGCCGCCGTGCCGGAATGTCATCGCATTATTTTAGAAGACGGCGCAATCACACTCGACCTTTGGTTTGGTGACATCAAAGACTGCATGCCGCAAGTGCCTTATGGCGAACAAGGACTGATTGACGCTTGGTTCTTAGATGGATTCGCGCCAAGCAAAAACCCAGAGATGTGGAACCAAAATCTGTTCAACAACATGGCTAAGTTAGCCAAGCAAGACTGTACAGTTGCCACTTTTACCGCAGCGGGCTTTGTGCGTCGAGGATTGAACGAAGCAGGCTTTGCAATGAAAAAAGTCAAAGGCTTTGGCACCAAGCGTGAAATGATCGCAGGTTCGATGGAACAACGCGAAAAGCAGTCGAACTATCTTCCGTGGTTCAATCGCACGGCGTCCAGCAATCTTGATTCGATTGCCATAATCGGAGGCGGTATTGCCAGCGCGGCGTTAGCGAAAACGTTGGTTCGTCGTGGCCAAAACGTCACGCTTTACTGCAAAGACACTCAACCAGCCGAAGGAGCGTCGGGTAATCGTCAAGGGGCCGTGTATCCATTGTTGAACGGTCCTCATACTGGTGTTTCGCGTGTGTTTGCACCTGCATTTTTGTTTGCAAGACAATTTATTGAACAAGCTGCGGAGTCGGTTACATTCGCTCACGATTGGTGTGGTGTAACTCAGCTAATGTGGGATGAAAAATCTGCTGATAAGCTGGAAAAGATGCTTGCGGGTAATTTTCCTTCTGAATTGATTCAAAAACTGTCCGCCGAGGAAACTGCGAATACTATCGGATTACCTATCGATATGTCGTCTGTGCACTACCCAATGGGAGGGTGGTTGTGCCCTGCCGAGCTAACGCGTGGGTTAATCAAACAATTAAAACAGACATCGTTACTCTCAACGAAGTTTGAACATCACGTTGAAGCATTAAACTGGGATGAAGAGCATCAGCTTTGGACACTAACGGTCAATGGTCAAACATTTGAGCACTCAACCGTTGTGATTGCGAATGGTCATGAGTTCCAGACATTGAGCCAAACCGCTTCCCTGCCGATGGGACAGGTGAAAGGGCAAGTCAGTCATGCTCCGGCAACCGAAACGCTGAGTCAATTGAAAACGGTATTGTGTTACGACGGCTACATGACGCCTGTTAACCCAAACAATCAGCACCTGTGCATAGGCGCGAGCTACGATCGCAGTCACCTAGACTACGAATTTGATGAAAACGCTCAGAAGGATAACGCAGAAAAGTTAGTTAAGTGCGTACCGAACCAAGAATGGCCAAAAGAGGTAGATATCAGGGGCAATCGATCTCGCCAAGGTATTCGCTGCGTGAGCCGAGATCACTTACCATTTGTCGGAAATGTGGGTGACTTTGAGACGATAAAAACGCAATACGCCAACTTACAAAATCAAAAAGCAGAAGAGGTAGAAACCGTTCATCAGTTCACTAACTTATTCTGCTTCTTAGGTTTAGGATCTCGTGGGCTGAGCTCTGCACCATTGTTAGCTGAAGTGTTGGCCTCGCAAATCTGTGGAGACCCGCTGCCATTACCTGTTGATGTATTGACCGAACTTCATCCAAGTCGAATGTGGGTTCGTAAACTAAGAAAAGGCAAAGCCATTACTGAGCTGTAAGAGTATTCTCTCGTTTACATTCCCGACGCAGGTATGTGTCGGGAATCGCTAACTCATTAAGTCACTCGTGTTGAAATTACTTCAGCTGTGCAATTGCCTGTTTCACTTGCTCTGCTACTTCCGGATTTACCGCCTCACCAGACTCCACATCAAAGTTCTCGTAGAAGCTCGGCACAGATAGCGATGCTTTCACATCTGCTCCGAAAAATTGCGCGGAACCTGTTGCCGCCGCAAGAACGCTCTGTGCGCCACCCGGGCCAGGAGAAGTTGCTAAGTAAACGACCGGCTTGTTTTGAAATACGTTGCGCTCAATGCGCGTCGCCCAATCAAACAGGTTTTTATACGCTGCTGGGTATGAGCCGTTATGCTCTGCGAAGGAAACAACAATAGCGTCAGCCTCAGCCAAATCACGTAAAAATGCGACAGCACCTTCAGCTTGACCAATTTCTTTCTCTTTGTCTTCGCTAAACATCGGTACTTGATAATTGTTTAAGTCTAAAACGTTCACTTGAGCGTCTTCGACTTGGTTTGCTGCGTAAGTAGCAAGTAGTTTATTGATTGAGGTAGAGCTGGTAGAAGCACCAAATGCGACAATTTTCATGGTTGTAATCCTTTGTTCACGTTTCATGCTAACCAGAATAAAAGTTGAACAGTTTCGCTACAACCACAAAAATTTTATGGAGAGGTTCGAATTTTTCGAAGTAGTAAATGAATTGGACTAATAAACGGAGAACGACGTTCGGAGATTAAGCCTGAGCCTGCAGTTCTTGCCACAAATCACTGACGATCGCGCGATCAGCTGGGCTTAATTCGGTACGAGCGTCTTCCAAACTGCTCTCAATGCGTGACTTCAGTTCAGTAATATCGCTAATGCCTTCTTCTTCACAAGATGCCGCAGACAAAGAGATGTGACCACGTAGATAACCACCAGCAAACAATTCATCGTCAGATGCTGTTTCAATTCGAGCATCAATCAGTTCCAGTAGTTTTTCTTCAAATTCAATAATCATGGTGTATCTCTGAGGTTATTTGAGGTTATTTAACACAAAAGTCTGACGCTTCCAGCGGCTTGGTTTGGTAAAACGCACGCAGAGCATCCGAAAGCATTCTCACTCGCAAAGGCAAGCCAGCTTCCAAAATATCCAACACTTCTTTATGCACTTTCTGCATAAAGCCGAGCCTATCTGGTTCAAAATCGCCGTGTAGATTGTCACAACTCACCGTAAAAGGGAAGCCAGCACTTTGTGCCAGAATCCATTCATAAGCTTGCGGACGCACTTCAACTTTCTCAAACTCCGCTTGAACTTCTGCCGTGCGCCCATCGGGTTCATACCAATAGCCAAAATCTTCCAGCAAACGACGCTCTGGCCCTGCCACACACCAATGCGAGATTTCGTGTAATGCGGAGGCATAAAAACCCCGAGCAAAAATAATCCGATGATGAGGATGTTCATCATCAGCAGGAAGATAAATAGGCTCATCACCACCTAACTCCAATTTCGTATTAAATTGGTCTAAAAAGGTGTCATTAAAAATGGTAATAAGGTCTTGGTATTCGTGGGTCATCGTCGAGTTTGTACTTCAGTTTGACATGCGCTGGGTATTGTCGCTGTTTTTATCTATTAGGTAAAGATGCTCCCACAGTTTTGGTTATTAGTTGAATTTATCTGAACATCGCTTTCTCCATATAATTTCTCATTCGTCAGCGTACTCATTTGCTACTACACTCTCGCCTTATTTTGATGCTGCTCAAACTGCTGTTTTTTAAGCGGTTTGATTACAGGCATGTTGCTGGTTTTAATCACTTTTTAAGAATGATAAAACCTTTTGTAAGTATTGTTGCTGCGCCTACGATGATTCATGTAGAACGTAGTAACTTTTTACGTTGAGTGTCTCCCTATGTTGCTAAGTGTGTTGTATATCATTGGTATCACGGCTGAAGCCATGACAGGTGCGTTGAGTGCTGGTAGAAGAAAAATGGACTGGTTTGGTGTTATGTTGGTGGCCAGTGCAACGGCCATTGGTGGTGGCACCGTACGTGACATTTTACTGGGGCACTACCCTCTTGGTTGGGTAAAAAACCCAGAGTTCCTAGCAATCACGTGTGTTGCGGGTGTACTTACCACAGGCTTAGCTAAATGGGTGATTAAGCTAAAAGGTCTATTCATCCGCCTTGATGCGTTAGGTTTGATCGTGTTCAGCATCATCGGAACTAAGATTGCGATGGGCATGGGCTTACACCCTGGAATTTGTATGGTTTCAGCGCTAGTAACGGGTGTATTCGGTGGTCTACTCCGCGACTTAATCTGTCGCCAAACACCGTTGGTACTGCATGAAGAACTTTACGCTTCTGTCGCTCTTATCGCATCAGGAATGTACTTAGCGCTATTAGAATTTAATATTCCCGATGTAACAGCCACTATCATTACGCTGATCACCGGTTATATGCTGCGTATGGCTGCGGTACGTTTTAAGTGGCGTCTCCCTTCTTTCAATTTGGAAACGGAAGGCTCACTCCATTAACTTATCTAAACGCGTAATGAAAACACATTAAAAAGGCTGCCCATTGAGCAGCCTTTTGTCTCTTTATCAAGCTTATTTTTAAGCTTAAATCTTCGGTGTTTCAGTTGTTACGCCATGGTTCTGACCACGATGACGCAGCAAATGATCCATCACCACAATCGCTAGCATCGCTTCAGCTATTGGTACGGCACGAATACCCACACAAGGATCATGACGGCCTTTGGTGATCAACTGAGTTGGCTCACCTTCTTTTGTGATGGTCTCACCCGGAACTGTGATGCTTGATGTTGGCTTAAGCGCAATGTTAGCCACAATGTCTTGACCAGTTGAGATACCGCCAAGAATACCGCCCGCGTGATTACTGCCAAAACCTTCAGGAGCAAGCGTATCACGGTGTTGACTGCCTTTTTGGTTTACCACATCAAAGCCATCACCAATCTCAACGCCTTTCACCGCATTAATGCTCATTAGCGCGTGCGCAATGTCGGCATCCAGACGGTCAAATACAGGTTCACCAAGACCAACAGGCACGTTAGTTGCCACAACCTGAATTTTCGCGCCAATTGAGTCGCCTTCTTTTTTCAGGTCACGGATAAGTTGGTCAAACGCTTCTACTTTGTCCACATCTGGGCAAAAGAACGCGTTGTTTTCGATTTCGTTCCAATCTACCTTGTCGATAGAAACATCACCCATTTGTGATAAATACGCGCGAATCTCAACACCAAACTCATCTTTCAAGTATTTCTTCGCGATTGCACCCGCCGCCACACGCATTGCGGTTTCACGAGCAGACGAACGGCCGCCGCCTCGATAGTCACGGATGCCATACTTTTGGTGGTAAGTATAATCAGCATGACCCGGACGGAATTTATCTTTGATGTCCGAGTAATCTTTTGAGCGCTGATCGGTGTTTTCAATTAGCAAACCGATCGATGTGCCTGTGGTTTTGCCTTCAAAAACACCAGAAAGAATTTTAACTTCATCCGGTTCACGACGTTGTGTGGTGTAACGTGATGTGCCTGGACGACGGCGGTCGAGATCGATTTGCAGATCTGCTTCTGTAATTTCTAACCCCGGAGGACATCCGTCTACGATACATCCCAGTGCGATACCGTGACTTTCCCCGAATGTCGTCACTCGGAAATGTTGTCCGATACTGTTTCCTGCCATTACTTCCTCAAGTTTTTATCGCTACGCCCTCTCAAACCAGAGCGCAACTGCTTTCCAATTCTTCGTGGATTCATAGTGGCTTTATTACGTTTTGATGTAAAGAGTTAATATCGGCGAGGTATGCATAAAAAAACACCGAGCATAAAGCTCGGTGTTTTGACATTTAGTGCAAGACCCTATTAGTCTTTGTACAGTTTAAACTCTTCTGCACACTCAACCAGCTGGTCACGCGTTAGCATGAATACGCCGTGACCGCCGTTCTCAAACTCAATCCAAGTGAACGGAATCTCTGGGTACTGTTCCATCATATGAATCATTGAGTTGCCAACTTCACAGATAAGAATGCCGTTATCTGTTAGGTAGTCTGGTGCGTTTGCAAGAATACGACGCACAAGTTTTAGGCCATCCGTACCGGCTGCTAAACCAAGCTCAGGTTCGTGTGTGAACTCGTCTGGCAGGCTGTTCATGTCTTCTTCATCCACATATGGTGGGTTAGACACGATCAAGTTGTACTTCTCTTTTGGTAAGTCGCGGAACAAGTCAGAGCGAATTGGGAACACTTGCTGCTCCATACCATGATCTTGTACGTTTTGCTCAGCCACTTGTAGAGCATCTGTAGAGATGTCGATCGCATCCACTTCAGCTTCAGGAAAAGCGTGCGCACAAGCAATCGCGATACAACCAGAACCCGTACATAGGTCCATGATGCGCGTAGGCTCTTCCACCAACCAAGGTTGGAATTCAGCTTGAATCAACTCACCAATTGGAGAACGTGGCACGAGTACACGCTCGTCAACGAAGAACTCAAGACCGCAGAACCAAGCTTTGTTGGTTAGGTATGCAGTTGGTGTACGTTCATTGATACGTTTTACTACACGCTCAACAATACGCAGACGCTCGCTGGTCGTTAGGCGAGAGTTTAATACGTGCGGAGGCACATCAATCGGCAAGTATAAGGTTGGCAGGATAAGCTGAACCGCTTCATCCCACGCATTATCAGTACCATGACCGTAAAACAGGTTCGCTGCGTTAAAGCGGCTTACCGTCCAACGAATCATATCTTGAAGGGTATGCAGCTCCGATACCGCTTCTTCTACAAAAATCTTATCCAAAATTGCCTCCGAAAAGCGCTACAATACTGCCAATAAAAGTTTATTAATGAAATTGTTTACCTAATGAGCAAAAAAGACACCGAACACGATGACGATTTCGCCTTGTTTCAGGAAGCAGTACAGGGCGTAAAAAAGTTGCGACAGGATACCATAATCCAGCAACCAAAAAAAAATACTAAGCAAAAAGAAATCAAGCGCTCCAACCGTGAAGCGAGTGATTCTGAGTTTTACTTCTCCGACGAGTTTGTCCCTCTCTTAAATGAAGAAGGCCCAACTCGTTATGCTCGTGACGACGTCTCCACTTATGAAGTTAAACGTCTACGTCGCGGCGTGTATGTACCGGACGTATTCCTCGATATGCACGGCATGACACAACAAGAAGCTAAACGCGAACTTGGTGCGATGATCGCCTACTGCGTCAAAAACGAGATTCACTGTGCGTGTGTGCAACATGGCATTGGTAAACACATCCTGAAACAGAAAGCGCCACTTTGGTTAGCACAACACCCAGACGTAATGGCTTTCCACCAAGCGCCACTAGAATTCGGCGGTGATGGTGCGTTGTTAGTTTTGCTCTCGATTCCAGAAAAGTAACTAGCTCACTGTAGAAGCAATTAAACAAAAAGGCAGGAAATTTCCTGCCTTTATTCATTCTATATCTAATGTTTAAATGCTTATTTGGTTTCGACGCTTATGGCGTAATATGCCACAGCACTTCGCCGTTTTGCGTTTGTAGATCGTATTCAATACACACTAGACCTGATGTAGGAAACATCGGTGGTGCCATGTCTTTTACAAACTCTGAAGTGAGATAACCAACCAAAGGCAAGTGAGAGACAAGCAGAAGCGAGTCTAGTTTTTCCACTTCAATCAATGCACTTGCAAAATCAAATACATGCTCAGATTGGCCGTAAGGTGTAATATCTTCACAAGTTTCGATGCTTTTTGCAGCAAAATACTCGCTGATCTCTTGCCAAGTTTGTTGAGCTCTAATGTACGGACTCACCAACACTTTATCGAATTGCGCAAAACCTTGTTCTTTACAGGCTCTCGCAACCGCTTCTGATTCGACTCTGCCTCTTGGGGTCAATTGTCGTGCTGCGTCTGAATCTGCAAAATGCTCGGCTTCGCCGTGACGCATGATGAATATTTTCATGTTATTTCCTAGGGATAGCTAACGCTACCAAAAGGTTGACTGCTATCTTTATTAGATAGACGGGGCTAACTTTAATAATGACGAAACAAAAATACTGATATAATTATCTGTTCATTATACCAATTCGCTTGCTAAAGATAGCGACTTTCTTAACAATCTATTAAAAAGAATGTACTCAGTTCATCACAGTATTTAACTGTGCTATGAGTTCAGAGCATTCATTCAAACAGTTCTTCCCCATACGCAAACGCGATGGGCCTGTGCAGAAGTCTACGAATAACAAAAATACGGCAAGCAGTATTTGTCGAAACGCAAACTTTGCGCCCCCTAGCTAGGGGCTCATAATTACTGTAATGCGAAATCTGGAGACGCATCGTGCATCTAAGTCCTAACGATTCAAATCAATACCGCTACATTACCTTGAGCAATGATCTGCGTGTACTGCTGATTCATTCCGAGACAGCTCAACAGTCAGCAGCTGCTCTAGCAGTGAACGTTGGACACTTCGACGACCCAAACGATCGCCAAGGTCTGGCACACTATTTAGAACATATGCTTTTTTTGGGTACGGAAAAATACCCTAAAGTGGGCGAGTTTCAAAGCTATATTAGCCAGCATGGAGGAACAAATAACGCTTGGACGGGTACTGAGCACACTTGTTTCTTTTTTGATGTTACTCCGAATGCCTTTGAAAATGCCTTAGATCGATTTAGCCAATTCTTTACCGCACCATTGTTTAACGAAGAAGCTTTAGACAAAGAACGCCAGGCTGTCGACTCCGAATACAAACTCAAACTTAATGACGATTCTCGCCGCCTGTATCAAGTCAATAAAGAAGTCATCAATCCAGATCACCCTTTCTCTAAGTTCTCAGTCGGCAACCTAGATACATTAGGTGACCGAGATGGTAAATCCATCCGCGACGAAATTGTCGAGTTTCACCACTCTCAATACTCTGCCGATCTCATGACGTTGACGCTCTTTGGGCCGCAGTCGCTCGATGCTCAGCAAGCGTGGGTAGAAGCCATGTTTGCCAATATCCCAAATCACCACCTTCGTGGAAAATCGATTGATGTCCCCATTAGCACCAAAGAAAGTACCGGGATTTTAGTTCAAGTTGAACCAATCAAAGAATTTCGAAAACTCATTCTCACCTTCCCAATGCCAGGAATGGATAATCACTACGGCGTTAAACCGCTCTCTTACTTCGCGCATTTACTCGGCTATGAAGGCGAAGGCAGCTTAATGCTCCAGCTAAAAAATGAGGGCTGGATTACGTCGCTTTCTGCGGGAGGCGGCGCAAGTGGTAGCAACTATCGAGATTTTACGGTTAGCTGCACACTCACCCCACAGGGTCTCAACCACGTTGACGACATCATCCAAGCGGTTTTTCAATACCTCTCGATGATCAAACAAGACGGCCTAGATGAATGGCGCTATCTCGAAAAACAAGCGGTGCTTGAGTCGGCGTTTCGTTTCCAGGAACCATCTCGACCAATGGATTTGGTTAGCCATCTTGTTATCAATATGCAGCATTATCAGCCAGACGATACCATTTATGGCGACTACAAAATGGCGGGCTATGATGAACAACTGCAGCGTTCGTTGCTGCAATACTTAACCATCGATAATGTCCGCGTAACCCTGATTGCAAAAGGACTGGAATACAACCGTACTGCCGAATGGTACTTTACTCCGTATTCCGTCACGCCTTTTAGTGATGAACAACGCCGCTTCTATCAACAAATCGATCCAAGCTGGCAGTTCGTCTTACCAGAAAAGAACCCTTATATTTGCTACGATCTCGATCCCATGCCGTTCGAAAATGGTGGTTCACTACCAGAGTTAATTGAAGATCTCGAAGGCTTCCGACTTTGGCATTTACAAGATGATGAATTTCGCGTGCCAAAAGGTGTTGTATATGTCGCTATCGACAGCTCTCATGCTGTTGCATCACCGAAGAACATTGTCAAAACTCGCCTATGTGTCGAGATGTTCCTCGACTCACTAGCAAAAGAAACCTATCAAGCTGAAATCGCAGGGATGGGTTACAACATGTACGCTCACCAAGGTGGCGTGACCTTAACCCTCTCAGGGTTCAGCCAAAAACTGCCTCAATTGTTGGAAATGATCCTGCACCGTTTTGCTTCTCGAGATTTCAGCCCTGCACGCTTTGAAACCATCAAGCAGCAACTGTTACGTAACTGGAGAAATGCTTCACAAGATCGTCCTATTTCGCAGCTGTTTAACGCACTTACAGGGCTACTTCAACCCAATAACCCGCCTTTCGCAACCTTAGTCGAAGCGCTAGAAGAAATCGAAGTCGATGAACTCTCGGTATTCGTAGAATCAATTCTTGCAGAGCTGCACGTTGAAATGTTTGTTTACGGAGATTGGCAGCGTCAACAAGCGCATGACATGGCGACAACCTTAAAGGATGCCCTAAGAGTAAAAGAGCAGCGTTATGAAGAGGCGCTCCGCCCACTCATCATGCTGGGAAAAAACGGCAGTTTTCAACGTGAAGTACATTGTAACCAGCAAGATTCGGCGGTCGTTATTTATCACCAGTGTGAGGATATTGAGCCTCGTAGCATTGCTCTATACTCATTGGCGAACCATCTCATGTCGGCAACATTTTTCCACGAGATCCGCACAAAACAGCAATTAGGTTACATGGTGGGCACTGGCAATATGCCACTTAATCGTCATCCAGGTATTGTGCTTTATGTGCAGTCACCCAATGCTGCGCCTGCCGAGCTGGTTACCTCAATCGATGAGTTCTTAAATGCCTTTTATATGGTGCTGTTAGAACTGAACGATTACCAGTGGCATAGCAGTAAGCGCGGCTTGTGGAATCAAATAGCGACGCCGGACACCACACTGCGAGGTCGTGCTCAACGTCTTTGGGTTGCAATAGGAAACAAAGACACCGAGTTTAACCAACGTGACAAGGTACTTGCTGAACTGAAGAAATTGACCCGAGCAGACATGATTCGCTTTGTCGTTAATGAGTTGAAACCTCGCACGGCAAACCGATTGGTCATGCACTCTCAAGGGCAATCGCATTCGGACGCTCCGCGCATCCACTTAGGGCAAGAAATTGGATCGATTGAAGAGTTCCAACTTAGGCCAAAAGATTGCGGCTTAGGATGATCTAATTGCGCAGTAATAAAATTATCGATTAGTAAGTATATACCTACAAACCAATGAGGTTGTGGGTATATACTTACTAATCGACACCATAATTGGCAGAAAATTGAAATTACGCCATTGCGGCTTATGCTCTAATTACCACACTAAAAATAAATTAATGAGGTAATCATGAAAAAAGCACTACTACTTGCGGCTATTTTACTGCCACTGGCATCTGCACACGCTGAAATCTCGGTGAAAGGTGATGGCTTTGAGCTAAGTAACGACTGTGTCCGCCTAAGCGGAGACAATGTTTCTATCAAATCAGATGATTGCTCTTCAAAACAGTGGAAAGATAAAGACAACAAAGGCAACAGCAGCGTTCACGGGGACGACAACCCAGGTAAAGGCCACAATAAAGATAAGAAAGACAAGAAGAAGTAACTGTTTCTTATTTATGAAAAAGGCTTGCCACTGGCAAGCCTTTTTCTTTACCGAAGCAACGTTTAATAGAATGTGGTTCCTTCTCCAGCTCGAGTAAGCAAACCATCACACGGTGCGTAACGATCGCCATACTTCGATGCAAACTCATTCATTTTCTCAACCAGTTCTTTAATGCCAAACTGATCCATATAACGGAATGGACCGCCCAAGAATGGAGGGAAACCAATGCCAAATATTGCACCAATATCACCATCACGTGGCGAGCGAATGATGCCGTCATCCAAACAACGTACCGCTTCATTCAGCATTGGTAGTACACAGCGCAACGCAATATCGTTATCGCTCAGCTTAGATTGAGGATCGAGCTTAAGCAGCTTGTAGATAGATTTATCGACTTCTTTCTTCTTACCTTTGTAAGTGTAGAAACCTTTCCCGCTCTTACGTCCTTTGCGACCGTCATTCAATAAGATATCGAACACGTCAGGGCCTTTGAATCGCTCACCTAACTCGTTGACTAGAATCGGCATGATCTTCGCGCCAATGTCGACACCGACTTCATCCAGTAAGGTAATCGGGCCGACAGGGAAACCAAAATCAAGCAACGCCGTATCAATCTTTTCGATCGGTTCGTTAGCCAGCAGAATATGCGCCGCTTCGTTCATGTATGGCGCAAGAATGCGGTTCACGTAAAAGCCCGCTTTGTCTTTCACTACGATCGGGGTTTTACCTTGCTTTTTAGCAAGTGCAACGACTGTTGAAATGGTTTCATCTGATGTCGTTTCATGCGGAATCACTTCCACCAACGGCATTTTTTCTACCGGGCTGAAGTAATGCAAACCCACTACGTTTTCTGGACGCTCCGCTTTTTCTGCAATTTTGTGGATTGGTAACGAAGAAGTATTAGTCGCAAAGATGGTTTCCGGCTTGGCATTCGCTTCAATATCCGCCACCATTTTTTGTTTAAGATCTAAGTCTTCAAAAACGGCTTCAATTACGACATCAATATGATTAAAGCTGGTAAAGTCGACACCGCCAGACAGTTGCAACATTTTCGCTTGCAGATCGGCTTTTGATAGAATGCGACGTTTACGCTGTTTCTCGAATAACTTGTAGTTATAGTTGAGTGCGTTTAGAACGCCATCGTTGCTGACGTCTTTGATGCGGACAGGCACCTTCGCTTTTGCAACAGACACATGGCTGATTCCTGCGCCCATCAAGCCACCGCCAAGCACGCCAACTTTATGAACTGGCGCGGGTTTCGCATCCGTACCATTTTCTTTCTTCATTTCAGTTGTCGCAAAGAAGATAGAACGGAGCGCTTTTGATTCAGAGCTCATCACAAGCTCACCGAAGCGTTTCGCTTCAAGCTCTTGTCCTTGGGCGAAACCTTTCTCTAAACCATGCTGAATAACGTCTAAAATCGCGACCGTTGCAGGATAGTTACCACGGGTTTTCTGATTGGTTTTCTTCGCTGCCTGTTCAAACACAAACTTGCGCCCTAACCCACTACCCGACATCACTTTTTCTTTCGTCGATAGCTTTTTCGTACCCTTGTTTTTACCTTTGTCGATAAACTGTTTTGCTACGTCGAGCAAAATGGTGTCAGGGACACAGGCGTCAACCACACCCAGCTTTTTAGCTTTCTTTGCGCGAAGCTGTTTACCCGTCAGGATCAAGTCCAGTGAAGGTAACAGGCCAATCAAACGTGGCAGACGCTGAGTACCACCAGAACCAGGCAATAAACCAAGTTGTACTTCTGGCAGACCTAAACGCGTTTTATCTGAATCCGTACAAACACGATAATCACATGCAAGAGCAAGCTCTAAACCACCGCCCAAACATGGACCGTGAATAGCGGCAACCACAGGATATGGTAAGTCCGATAGCTGCTGGAATAGCTCTTGACCTTGCCTCGCTAATGCTTCTGCTTCACTTGCGGTCGTGCACGCTTCTAGCATGCGAACATCGGCCCCCGCGACAAAGTTGTCCGGTTTTAGGGAATGAATGATCATCCCTTTGATGCCACTGGCGTCTTTTAGCTGAGCAAAGATTTCTTTCATTTCATCAGCAAAAGCCGCCTGTAGCGTATTCATTTTTTCATTAGGTACGTCAATCGCTAACCAAGCAATGTTCTGCTCATCAACTTTTAGACTAAATGCTTTTTGCTCGCTCATTACTCAACCTCCAGAATCATTGCTGCGCCAAGACCGCCAGCTGCACATGCGGTATTCAATGCAATACCGCCACCACGGCGTTTCAGTTCACGTAGGGTTTGCGTCATCATTCGTGCACCTGTCGCCGCGAATGGGTGACCGTAAGCGATTGAGCCACCAAGCACGTTAAACTTATCCATGTCGATTTCACCGATCGCTTTCGAACGACCTAGATTTTCTTGAGCAAACTTATCTGAAGCAAACATCTTCACATTCGCCAATGCTTGCGCAGCAAACGCTTCGTGCATGTCGATCAACGTCAGATCAGACAGTTCCAAGCCTGTATTTTCTAGCACTTTCGCAGTGGCATAAGTCGGTCCCATCAGCATGTCCTTTTCCACACCAATCGCTGAAAATGCGTAGCCGCGGATGTAGCCAAGAATCTCCATGCCAAGCTCTTTCGCTTTACCTTCGCGCATCAACATCACTGCCGCACCACCATCAGTCAGTGGCGTACTGTTAGCTGCCGTAACACTGCCATACTGGCGATCAAAGGCAGGTCGAAGTTTCGCGTACCCTTCTACGGTTGAGTCGTGACGGACATTGTTGTCTTCCGAAATCCATTTTTTGTATGGTTCGGGAAAAGCCGTCATCACTTCACCTTGGATCTTACCTTCTTTCCAAGCTTGGGAAGCCAGCGTATGAGAGCGATGTGCAAGCGCATCCTGCTCTGCACGAGAAATACCATGCGTCTTTGCCATTTGCTCCGCAGTTTGTCCCATCGACAAGCCCGTCGAGTACTCGGCTACTGCAGGAGGCACTGGCATAAGGTCTTTAAAGCTCAAGTTTTTGAGGATGCTAAGCTTCTGACCCATTGTTTTTGTCTTACTTAGAGCAAGCAGATTAGCGGCCAGTTTCTTAGATACGCCAATAGGCAGGACGGAAGAAGAGTCTGCACCACCAGCAATACCGATATCGATGGTTCCCGCCATGATGCTTTCTGCGACATTGACCGCCGCTTGAAAACTCGTTGCACACGCACGAGTCACACTGTAAGCATCAGTATGAATGTTCATACCGGTGCCTAACACGATTTCTCGTGCGATGTTTGGCGCTTCAGGCATTTGTACTACTTGTCCAAATACCACTTGTTCGATTAACTTCGGATCAATATCTGTTCGAGCAAGCATTTCGCTTACTACCATTTTCCCTAAATCGACCGCTGGCACTTGGCTAAATTCCGTGCTTTGACGAGCAAAGGGAGTTCGAAGCCCCGCGACAATAGCGACACGCTCACCATTGCGTGTTTTTACTTCCTGCTTGCCCATTGTTTCTCCTTAAATACAAGAGGTCTGACCTGATGCATTGTAATGAATTTGTTAAATTTATCAAACGTGCGTTTAAATAAACGTGAAGCAAGTAGATCAATTACTCTACTTCTTTGATTCTTATGCGATTAATAATGATTAACTATAGAGAGTTAAAACGGTAAGAGGTATATGGAAGGTAAAATCGAAGCAAAAAAAAACCACACATAACTGTGTGGTCGGAATATCTATAAAACAATTAACTTACGCCAATTGAAAATTAATCAGTTTCCTGATTAGGAGAAAGTAAAGTCAGCCTTCAAAAGGAAGTGTCATCTTGCTCAACATGTTAGTCGCAATGACTAACGAGATGACAAGATGTACTATAACCCCTTCACTGCTTGATATTTTGAAATAGATCAATTTTATAGTGATTTTACGAGCTTTAAGCACATCTAAAAGGCTCAGCGATGCAAACCTATTCAAAAATTCACCGCTAGCAATCTCTTTTTATGTCCCATCGAATTTTATGTCCCATCGAATGAACTTATCCAAACCATTGATTACTAATGATGATATTGTTAACAATCTTTACCAATTCATGTTCGATGATATTTGGCATTTGCGTATACACTTTTAAGTAACCACATAGCTTATTGTGTCAGAAGTTATCTACGACACACGCTCAACCGAAACCGCGAGGCTATTGAAAAGTAAAGTCATGCTCAGAACAAATAAGAAACTCACAGAGCGAGGATGGAGGCTCCTGTGGCCATATTAAAAATGTTTGGAAAGAAAAATTCCAACAGTCCGGTCAACTCTGATATGGACAAGCAAAGAAAATACGAAGCGCTCGTCCGAGGGTACCATCGTGACTTATATCGCTACGCATACTGGTTGTGCAAAGATAAAGCGATAGCGGAAGATCTAGTTCAGGAAACCTGCCTTAGAGCTTGGAAGTCACTCGATAGTCTCCAGGATGAAAAAGCAGCCAAGTCTTGGCTCATCACCATATTGAGACGAGAAAATGCGCGCCGCTTCGAACGTAAACAATTTGATTTAGTTGATATCGATGATTACGGCAATGATGCTAAAGTCAGCGATGACCCACATCATCAGCAAGAATGGCTGCAAGCGCAGATCATGAAACTCGATGTTGAATACCGCGAACCTTTATTTCTCCAAGTTGTCGGTGGTTTCAGCGGAGAAGAGATTGGCGACATTCTTGATTTAAATAAAAATACAGTGATGACTCGATTATTTCGCGCTCGTAATCAACTCAAAGAGATGTTGGATTCTCAAGATACTAAGAGAGGACAAAAGAATGGATGATTTAGAATTTCGTCGTCGTATTTTGTCGGATCCAAAACAAAAGGATGAAGAGATTCTGCAAGCTTTAGCTGGTAGCGACGCCAACAATAAGTTTGTTGATGACGTTTTGGATCTCGACGTAAAAATTAAACAAGCCATGAATGTGGATGTACCTGAAGATCTCGCTGATAAGATTTTATTTAGTCAGACGTCGAGTGCACTTGATGAAGAGAAGGTCGTCAAACCAAACTTTGTTCGCAAAGCAATGGCACTTGCCGCTTCTATTGCGTTCACCGCAGGATTATTAGTTGGTCAAGTAAACTGGGGAAATGTTTTGGTTTCTCCAGCACAAGCCAGTTTAGCTGATACCGCGATGAAACACGTTATTCATGAAGAACCTTTTGTTCGTCATCTTGATGAGGATGTACCGAGCTCGCAAATTAATGCGAAAATGTCGCCATTTCATTACCAGTTTAGTGAAAACTTTCCATATCACGTTTACTACCTAAACCACTGCGGTTTTGGTGAATCCAATGCGGTGCATATGGTATTCCAAGGTCCAAAAGGTAAAGTAACGTTATTTATTACTGGTATTCCGAGCAAACAAAGTACCGACTTTAATAAGGATGGCATGACCGGTATCGTTCAGCCCGTCGGGAGTTCAAGCCTGATTTTAGTCGGAGAAGAAGGTGAAAATATTGATGCTATCGCTACAACTCTTGCATCAATGATTAAACCGATGTAATAACTTCGACGATTTCCAGCATTCAAAAGGTTAAATGCCGCTAAATGATCTTATTTAGCGGCATTTTTGTATAAATAGAACACAAAACATTCACCATCGCTATAGCATTTAGAGCTTAAACTCTAAATTATGCATTTTAAGTGCAATTTCCCGTCTTTTAGACATCATTTCTGCAATTTTTATTCAATTTTATCCAATGGTCGGATTTGTCCAAGCAACTATTGATACTACTATCTGCGCCACTGAGCAAAAGCTCAATTTATCGTCCAAAGAGACGAATCTAATAAGGAAAAACAAATGACTCAGAACACGCGTCTGTTTAAAAAGACTCTCCTAGCAGTAACGGTAGCTTTTGCCTCAGGTCAATCGATGGCAGCGGGTTTCCAAATCAACGCTCAATCAGCAACTGGCATCGGCCGTGCATTTGCTGGTGATGCAGTAATCGCAGATAACGCCGCGGTAATGGCTCGTAACCCAGCAGCAATGGCTCTATTTGATAAAATGGAACTTTCGCTAGGTTTCGAAAGCATTACTTCAATGATTGAAGTGAAAGATGCGAAATATTGTGGTTCAACGTGCCAAGTAGCACCAACACTATTCAAGCCTGTCGACTCAAACTATGACGACGCTGGCGATACTTCTATTGCACCGAACATTCATCTAATCGTTCCTGTAAATGACAAGTTTGCATGGGGCGTAAACGCATACTCTAATTTCGGTACTAAGACAGAATTCGACAATAGCTTTGCGGCAAAAGAATATGGCGGCTTAACTGATGTTAAGAGCGTAAACTTTGGCCTTGCAGGTTCTTACCGTCTCAATGAACAATGGAGCTTTGGTGCTGGTTTAGATTTAATCTACGGCCAAGGTACAATGAAGCGTGAACATGCTGCAATAGGCACACTTGTCGATGTAGACGAAGCTGATGGTTGGGCTGTAGGTTTCAATGTTGGTACTGTATACGAGCTAGATGAAAACAATCGATTTGGTCTTGCATACCGCCATAGCCCAGAAATGGAAGCAAAAGACGATAAAGGTCAAAAAATCACACTACCTTTACCAGATATGGCCGAATTCTCCGGCTTCCACAAAATCCAAGACACTAAGTTTGCTGTACACTACAGCATCCAATACATTGGCTGGGAAACTTTCGATCAAATCGAATTCTCTAACTTAAAAGGCTCTCCTCTTGGCTCATCGTACGATAAACAGTACCAGTGGCAAGATGGTTGGCACTACTCGATTGGTGGTACATATTACCTAAGTAATAACTGGACACTTCGTGCTGGTTACATGTACGACACGAGCGCCCAAGCTGACTTAACGTCTGTTTCCGTTCCTGACTCGGATCGCCAATGGTTCTCTACCGGCTTTACTTATCACATTGATAGTAAATCAAATGTCGACTTTGGCTTTACGTACCTAATGGGTAAAGATGTTGAGGTAAATGAATCAACACCAAACCCAATGTACAACCCAGGTGACGCTCAAAGCCCTCAAAATATCTCGAGCTTGTCAGCAACAACACGCGCTGATGCGATTCTATTCGGCTTACAATACAGCCGTAGCTTCTAAGCGCTTCGCTGTTAGTTAGTAGAAAAATACTTTATATAAAAGGCTGGATTTCCAGCCTTTTTTCATATCTACAATTTATTGCTCACTCAATTTGAGTGAACACGTGTATCTAAATCTCACAATTAGGACGCACAGCTGTTCGCTGAATTCCATTTACAAGCCCTTCACAGTTAGATTATTAAACCACCCAAACAACACTTGAAAGCATAATATTCCAAATGACTGCTTGTGCTGGATTTTCATTTCTAAAGTAAAAACTCTACCTTTAAACTTTCGTCCCACGTTATAAACAAATCAGCGAACATTCGAATGAAAACCAACAAGACTCTTCTATCAACAGCAGTGGCATTAAGCCTACTTGGCACAACGGGCATGGCTAACGCAGCAGGTTTCCAACTTGCTGAATATTCTGCAACAGGCCTAGGTCGAGCATATGCTGGTGAAGCAGCAATGGCTGACAACGCAAGTGCACAATGGCGTAACCCAGCAATGCTAACTTATTTGGAAGGCACTCAAGTGTCCGTTGGTGCAATCTATGTGAACCCAAATATTGATATTGAAGGTGATGTAAACTTCCACGGTAGTACTTCTTCTGCATCTTCAGATGATTTCGCACATGATGCAATCATTCCAAACTTCTACCTATCACACCAATACAATGAGAAATTCGCGATTGGTTTGGCATTTGGCACCAACTACGGCATGGAAACCGATTTAGGTAAAGGCTTTGGTGCATCACACTTCGGTAACGAAGCAAGCGTAACGACAATGGAAGCGAACTTAAACGCAGCTTACAAAGTCAATGAATCAATCAGCGTTGGTGGTGGTATCCGTTACATCATCGGCGAAGGCAGCTTTGGCGCAGCAGCACCTAAGAATAACGTTGTAGGACAGCACCCTTTAACTGGCGATCCTATCAGTGTTCCTCAAGGTACCGCTCTAAAATACATGGAAGGTGACGATACCGCTTGGGGCTGGCAAGTTGGTACTGCATGGCAGATCAATGAAAATAACCGTATCGGCTTCGCGTACAAATCTGAAGTTGAACTGAAGCTTGAAGGCCATGCTGAAGGTCTAGGTTTTGGCTTCGGTACTTCTGAGCTTCCACAGCTACGTGACAACGGCTATATGTACCTAAACCTGCCTGCAACAGCTGAGCTGGCAAGTTTCCACCAAGTAACAGACCAACTTGCGTTACACGCAAGCTTTAACTGGACGGATTGGAGCTCTTTCGAGAAATTGGAAGCACGTCTAGATACCGCTGGCACGCATATGGTTAAAGTAGAAAACTGGGAAGATAACTACCGCTTTGCTGTTGGTGCTACTTACCAGCTTGATCCTAAGCTAGCGCTACGTACTGGTATTGCGTACGATACTTCAGCGGTAAGCGACAAAAACCGTACGATCACTATTCCAGAAACTGACCGTACTTGGCTAAGTATTGGCGCAACGTACGATTGGACGAAAGACTTCAGCCTAGACGCTGGCTTCACCTATATTTTCGCGAAAGACGCACCAATCGTTGAGTCTCGTGGTTACAAGTCAGACGACGCTGCAGAACAAGTCGGCGGCCAATTCGTAGGCGAAACTACGGGTAATGTTTGGCTAATCGGTGTTCAAGCAAACTACCGTTTCTAACCAAGCAGCAAAAATACAAAAAAGGCTTAGCATCAGCTAAGCCTTTTTTATTTGTATATTTTAAAGAACAGCGCTTAAAAGTCTTCTAGGTATTCGTCTAAATACTCTTCTTCTTCGATGTTAACTTCTTCCACCGTTTCAACTTCTGCTTTAAAGTTTTGACGCTGAATATAAACATCGCGAGTAAGAATATATGGATCCGGCGACGAGTCTAACTGTGCTTCTTGCGGTACTAATAAAGCACGCTTCTCCATGCCTTCAAACGCCCACTTACCCAAACTCGCCCAGAAGTTGAGGTAAGAGAGGGGTAAATACGTACTATCTACGGTATCTGTCACTTCACGTAAGGTATACGGGCCATAACCTGGAATCATGAAGTAAGGGCCATTTCCAACACCATAGTGGCCTACTGCATCACTGAACGCTTTCTCGTCGTATTTCGTAATACCCGCGGCACTTGCAATATCGAATAAACCGAAAATACCAAACGTCGAGTTAATCCAAAAACGGTTAAAGTGGTCCACGGCTTTCGTGCCGTTACCCATGACTAAGTTATTAACCATGCTGGCTGGCTCATCTAAGTTCGACAAGAAGTTAGCGATACCGGAACGAATAGGAACTGGCGTGTATTCCACATACGCAAGTGATACAGGACGAACCAAATACGGATCTAAATATTCGTAGTTGATTTCCCACATGGTTCGGTTAAAGCCTTCCAACGGGTCATACACATCAGAAGTCGTTTGATTTGTTTCTTGTCCCGTTACTGCTTCATCAGGCGCACTTGAACAGCCAACCAGTCCAACTGCAAGCAGTAACAAGAAGGTAGATTTACCCTTGTTATACATTTTATTTTCCATAACGACTATTAATGTACCTAAGTCACCCAATGAACAGTTGTACGTATGTTGAGCAGTATACGTAGTAAAGATGACTCAGATATGGGAATAAATAAAGGCCAGCAGTCGCTGGCCTTCGGTATTCTACTCGATCGTTTAGAGTCATACCACTAAAGGCAACTGACTCTACCTCGTTGTCATGTTTCAGAGACAGATGTTAACAATTAATACTGCTGATCAATGGTCACTTCTACTGGTGCGCCAAATTCAACGACGTCACTTTCTCCGTGCCAATCTTGATCACGCGTTGCTACGTTACCGTCAGAGTCCACACGCACACGGACGATTAACTTGTCGAGTGAAGATAGTTTTTGCCCTTGCATCATGGCATTACCATCATCTAATACGACTGTACGAGGGAAAGTACCCAGCGGATAGCGAGCTGCAGCAACAGGCATTGGTGAGCCATCTGCACGATGTACCGACACAATCAGAACTGCGTTTGGATTCAACTGAGCATTTGGTGCCACATTAATTGTCACAGCGACACTCTTATCCGGTGAAACCGCTTCGCCCATTTGCTTACGAGCGCTCTCAATACTGCGTGACAACATCTCGTAGCGGCTATCTTCTGGACCAATCATTTGCTGCATGATTCCCCAGTACTTGATCGCTGCCGGGAAGTCTTGACGCTCAAACGCATCGAACGCTAACAAAGAAAACACACGCAGATCGACATAGTCTTGCTGCATCAGCTTGCCGAGTAATGAGCGAGCCGTCGCTTGATCCATTTCCTCTTGAGACAGCATCAGAGCTTGTGCATAACCCAACATCACATCAGGATCTTTGGGCTCTAGGCGATATGACTTTTCCATCGCATCGATAGCAGTCGTGACATCACGATTTGCTAACGCAATACGACCTAGCAATAACCAACCTGTCGAGTCTTCCGGCTGGTAATGTAAGCGAGTTCGAAGGGCAAGGGTCAAATCCGCCATTTCATCGTCACTCAACGGCTCAGAAGAAGCCGACATCAGCTTTTTCGATAACTCAGGTAGATTTGCAGACACTTCTTGCCATTGAACAATATCGTCTGACGCGCCAAATTTGTAATACAAGCCATAGCTCAACGCCACCGTCAGAATTACCGATGGAACTAAAACCGCGATTGGGGAAACCTTGGTTTCTTTTTGCGCTTTATCACCAGGGATATCGTCAAGCAGTGATTGCTTTAGATCAGAAATCAGTTCGTCTTCGCTTTCAACCAGGCCTTCGTCAGTTTCTTCTGCAAGCTCAGATAGTCGGTCTTTATAAAATGCCTTGTTGAGCTCATCGCGTAACACATCATCATTGTTCGCTTTTTGTTTAAGCAGCGGCAAAGCCACCAGCGCACAAGCAATAAGCGTAAGAGCAACGGTGGAAATCCAAAATAGTGTCATTACTTCTTATCTCCGTTGTTCTCTTCTTCAAGCAATGCTTTTAAACGAGCCTCTTTTTGCTCATCCCATTGCTCGTCAATGCTCGCTTTTGCCTTAACTTTAGATTTACGGCTACGCAGTACAATCAAACCAAAACCACCCAGTACCACAGCGAGTGGCCCTAGCCACAAGATCGCAGTCGCAACCGTAAATGGTGGGTTGTAAGTCACGAAGTTACCGTATCGGGCGATCATGTAATCAACAATCTCATCTTTGGACTTACCTTCTTTGGTCATTTCGTACACCTTATGGCGTAAGTCTTGAGCAAGTTCAGCGTTAGAATCCGAGATCGTGTTGTTCTGACATTTAGGGCAACGGAGCGTATGGCTTAACTCTTTGAACTGCTGTTCTTGTTCCAAGTTATCAAACTCGTACACCTCAATGGCAGCGTGAGCAGCAAGAGATAATGTCATGGCAGCAAAGACTGCAAGGATCAGCTTTCTCATTGCTTCGCCTCCTCAACCAATTTGTTGTAAAGCGGCTCCAGTGTTTCTGACCAATTACGTGGGTTTACATCCCCCACATGGCGATAACGAATCACACCATTTGCATCAATAATGAATGTTTCTGGTGCACCATAAACGCCAAGGTCAAGACCAAGCATACCGCTACCATCAAATAGGCTAATTAAGTAAGGGTTGCCGAGATCATTCAACCAGCCTACCGCTTTGTTACGATCATCTTTGTAATTCATACCGATGATCTTAACGCCCTTACCCGCCAATTCGTTTAGGTATTTATGCTCTGCATAACACGTTGGACACCACGTTGCCCAAACGTTCAAGAGCAACGGCTCACCTTTAAAAATTGACTGGTCGTATTGTTTTCCAGGTTCAGCTAAGTCTTCTAAGTGAAACTCAGGAACTGGCTTACCAACCAAAACCGACTCCAATTTCGTTGGATCATCGCCCTCTTGGTTGCGCATTAACTGGGTTGCGAAAATGCCCGCCAAAATCATGAAAGCGACGAGCGGAATAAATAAGATTTTCTTATTCATGTTATGCCTCCTGCTCTTTTGGCTTCGCGTTTTTCTTTGAAGATTTACGGAAGCGGTAGCGTTTATCAGAAATCGCTAGTGCGCCGCCTAATGCCATAATCAAAGAGCCAGCCCAAATCCAACGAACGAACGGTTTATAGTAAATACGAACAGCCCAAGATCGGTTGTCGTCTAAACGTTCACCCATTGCAATGTATAAGTCACGACTAATGCCACGGTCAATAGCAGCTTCGGTCATCATAGACTTAGCTGTACGGTAGAAGCGCTTCTCAGCGTGAAGCGTATTCACGTATTTGCCATCATGTGTGATCTCAAAATCCGCAATGTAGCCATCGTAGTTTGGACCATCTTTATCACGCAGGCCTGAGAAGTAGAAATCATAACCTTGAATTTGGAAATGTTCGCCAGGTGCTAAACGTACATCACGCTCGATGCTGTAGTTCTGTACCATCGCAATACCGATAACAGATACCGCCAGACCAACATGACCCAACATCATCGCCCAGTGGCTACGCTGCAGCTTGCGAACGCCTTCACTAAAGCTATGACGGTGCGTTGCACGCTCATATAGTTCAAAGCCATGCATTGCAATAATCCAAATCGCCATTACCCAGCCAATGTAAGCCATGGTTGAGAAGAAGTCGGCAAACAGGAACACGCATACCGCAGCCAAGGCGAAAGCAAGCACACCTGAAATGAGCATTGGTTTCACAAGTTTAGATAAATTGTCTCGCTTCCAACGGATAAGTGGACCAATACCAAGTAGGAAAGCAAATGGCATCATCAACCAAGCAAACAGCATGTCGAAGAATGGCGCACCGATAGAAACCGAACCCAAACCAAGCTGCTTGTGTACGAGCGGCAACAGTGTCCCCACTAACACCACAACAAGTGCTGCGATAAGTAATACGTTGTTGGCTAAGAGCGCGTTTTCACGAGAGACTAAGTCGAAGTTACCTCGTACACGCACTGCCGCCCCTTTCACGGCAAACAGCAATAAAGAGCCGCCGATAACGAAAACGAGGAAGCCTAGAATAAACATACCGCGTGACGGGTCAGACGCGAACGCGTGCACCGATACTAAAATACCGGAACGGACTAAGAATGTGCCCAACAAACTCAACGAAAATGCAGAGATTGCCAATAGTACCGTCCACGCTTTAAATGTGCCGCGTTTTTCTGTCACTGCAAGAGAGTGCATTAATGCGGTACCCGCTAACCAAGGCATGAATGATGCGTTTTCTACTGGATCCCAGAACCACCAGCCACCCCAGCCAAGTTCGTAGTAAGCCCACCAAGAGCCTAGTGCGATACCGAGTGTTAAAAATACCCATGCAGCGGTTGTCCAAGGACGAGACCAACGGGCCCAAGCCGTATCAAGGCGTCCGGTCATTAGGGATGCGATCGCAAAGGAGAAGGCAACCGAGAAACCAACGTAGCCCATGTAAAGCATTGGCGGGTGAACAATCAAACCAGGGTCTTGAAGCAGAGGGTTCAAGTCACGCCCGTCAACCGGGAAGAAAGGCAACGTACGTAAGAATGGGTTTGACGTTAAGATGATAAACAGTAGGAAACCCACTGAGATCATGCCCATTACGGCAAGTACACGTGCAACCGACTCTTGCGGCATACCACGACTGAATGTCGCTACAGCGACAGTCCAAGCAGCTTGGATTAAAACCCATAGCAACAGTGAACCTTCGTGTGCACCCCATACTGCGGTTAAACGGTAGTACCAAGGAAGCTGACTATTCGAGTTGCTCGCTACATACTGTAACGTGAAGTCGTTGGTATAAAATCCCCAACATAAAATGGCGAAAGAGAACAACAGCATCAGGAACATAGACCAAGATAGCGGTCGCGCTGTGTTCATGAGCATGGTGTTATTATTCGATGCTCCCCACAATGGCAATACGCTCAGCAGCACAGCCATTGCAAGCGAAAGAATGAGAGCAAAGTGACCGATTTCAGCAATCATTGGCCGCTTCCTTGTTTCTGTTCGGTGCTGTATTGAAGCGGTTCATGCGTTTTCTTCATCGCTTCTGCAATTTCTGGTGGCATGTATTCTTCATCGTGCTTCGCTAGGACCTCAAATGCCTCAACCGTAGTGGCATCTTTCAGTACACCTTGAGCCACAATACCCTGCCCTTCACGGAACAAGTCAGGAAGAATACCGTCATAAGTAATCGTCACTTTCGGACCGACATCGTGCAGGTCAAAACTCACTTTCAAAGAATTAGGATCTCGACGAACCGAGCCCACAACCACCATACCACCGATACGTAGACGCTGGCCTACTTCTGGCTTGGTGCCATCTGGCTTACCATTAACCAATTCCGTTGGAGTGTAGAAAAGGTCCATATTTTGGTTAAGCGCATAAAGTATCAAACCAATGGTGGCACTAATACCGATAAAGATCGCTAGTACGATACCTAGCCTCTTTTTACGTCTCGGGTTCATAAGGTGTTCTCCATGTTCTTCGCTGCGTCGATACGAGCTTGACGGTCAATTTTTGCTTTCACTTCTTTCAATAATGCATCACCGCGGCGAAGGCTAGTGATCAGAAGAATCAGCATGGATAAGAAAGTAATACCAAACGCACTCCATACGTATGATGCGTAGCCACCCATGGCAAAAAAGTCGCTCAGAGATTCAAAATGCATAATCAATTACCTCACTGAGTTTGTTCTGTTGCGAGTTTGCGCACCCAAGGGCGGTGACTTTCTTTACTGATGATTTCGTTACGAAAACGTACCATCGTCACTGCACCAAAGAAGAACGCAAAGCCAAAGATGTTTAGCAATAACGGCCAAAGCATGTCGGATGAAATAGAAGGTTGTTCAAATTTCGTGATCGTCGCGCCTTGGTGAAGCGTGTTCCACCATTCTACGGAAAAGTGAATGATAGGTAGGTTCACGACGCCTACGATCGCTAAAATACCCGCCGCTTTTGCGGCTGTTTTCTGATCGTCAAACGCGTGATAAAGCGCAATAACACCAAGGTAGAGAAATAGAAGAATCAATTCTGAAGTAAGACGGGCGTCCCATACCCACCAAGTGCCCCACATTGGCTTACCCCAAACGGCACCAGTAAGTAGAGCAATGAAGGTAAATACCGCACCAATCGGCGCCATCGCAAGCGCCGCCATATCAGATAGACGTACTTGCCATACTAAGCCAATAAATGCCGCAATCGCCATCGACATATAAACGCCCATAGACCAAATAGCTGATGGGACATGAATGTAGATGATTCGGAAACTGTCACCTTGTTGGTAATCTGAAGGCGCAAATGCAAGCCCCCAAACCGTACCAACCGATAAGCATACGAGGGCCAATACAGAAAACCAAGGCAGAAACTTACCACTCAAACGGTAAGCGGTTTCTGGCTTGGCATAAGGATGTAGCCATTTCCACATGTTTTGTTCTCACTCTTACTTCAGGGACACTGTCTAAAGGGTTGAGACCGTAGCAGTGCTTTAATAATAATTCTTTGATCAAGCGCCGCTTCATTGGCACTTTATTGAGTTAGTTAACACTAACTCTCAATGCGGCACTAATGGCAAAAGGCGTTAACGTCATTGCTCCCATTAGCATCGCACCTAAAATTGCTAGTTGACCGTTATACGCCATACCAAGCGCGGCGGCATCAATTGCTGATGTTGCGAAAATCAAAATTGGGATGTAGAGCGGAAGAATAAGCAAACTCAAAAGAACGCCACCCTTTTGCAACCCAACCGTCAAAGCCACGCCAATAGCTCCAATAAAACTTAGTGTCGGTGTACCGATCATCAAGGTTAGTACAACAGATAACCAAGTATTGAAATCAAGCGAAAGTAAAACCGCCAATAATGGGCTAATTAGGATCAGAGGTAACCCTGTTAACAACCAATGTGCTATGACCTTTGAAACCACTACAAGTTGCAATGGAATCGGCATTAGCATCATTTGTTCCAATGCACCGTCTTGAAAATCATCACGAAATAGACGCTCTAATGATAATAAGGCGGATAGCAATGCGGCAACCCAAACAATGCCCGCTGCAATACGTGCTAACAAATTTGGTTCAGGACCGATACTAAGAGGAAACAGAGTAATAACAATAATAAAGAACCAAAGCGGGTTCAGAATGTCTGCCTGACGGCGAAATGCTATCAATAGCTCGCGGCGAATGATGGTGGTCATAGATGGAATCATATCAATCACCCAACTTTATTTTTCTAAGTTTCGGGCTGTCCGAAAACATATCTTGATGCGTCGTCAACACGACAATACCGCCATTATCAGCGTGACTTGCGAACAAAGATTCAAGCACTTTGACGCCTTGCTTATCGATGGCGGTCAACGGTTCATCTAAAATCCATAAAATTTGCTTACTGAGCCATAACCTTGCTAATGCCACTCGTCGTTGCTGACCTGCGGAAAGCTGTGCTACAGGCACATCTTCTCGACCGGCTAAACCAACTTGAGTTAAAGCAGTGAAGATTTCTTCGTCAGAAGAGCGGTTATTTTGAATAGATTGGTAAAAACGTAAGTTTTCTAGTGCGGTAAGCTCTCGTTTCACTCCAGTTTGATGCCCTAAGAACAGCAGATCTTGATGGAAAACATCACGAGATTTTTCAACCTCTTCTCCTTTCCACTTAATGATGCCTTCTTCTCTATCACCTAAACCTGTCACAATACGTAGTAACGTAGTTTTGCCAGTACCATTGCGCCCTTCTATCTGGACCAATTCACCAGGCTTAATTTCAAACTGCAGGTTTTCAAACAGGACCCTCTCATCACGGATCGCTGTCAGGTTAGATACTTCTAACATAGAGCTTCAACTAAAAAATGAACGAAGCGCTATATTAGCACAGCTTAGTTATGACAAAACAGGATAAGAGGGCTGGGATGTATGTAAGTTCATGTATTTTTGTTAATTAATCGTCACACTTTAATAAAATTAACTATAAGTAGTTATAAGCTCTCATTTTAACTTGGGGAGCGAGAGCTAAGAATGAAGAGAGCTTAAGATAAGCTAGGGCTGTATTACAAAAGATAATTAGTAACCGAGCACAAAAAAAGAGGCTTATCGCCTCTTTTTATCGCTTTAAAACCTTTAGCGTCGACGACGTCCACGCGCCGGGTATTCTGCATCATCTGATGGCTGACCGCTTAGTGGTGGAATTTTCTCTTTTCCCGCCAGTTTTTTCTGTAGTGAAAGCATCAATTCCGCTTCAGCTTTTGGCAGTTCACACTCTTCAATGAGCTCATTGATATCTGCACCAAGCTGTACCATTTTAGAAGCTCGACTGTACAAGCGACCATCAGTATCAGCGTGTTCGAGTTCACGAATTCTCTCGTTTAGGTGCTGAATAATGTCTTGTTGTTCCGTTACTTTTTGTCCAAGACCAACGACAACCGAACGCACTTCGAGTAACTGCTTACTCAACTTTTGTACTTCTTTATCTACATGTCGAGACTGTGCTCGTTGCTGGTCTACTTGCTTTTGCAACCCCGAGCGAATGCGCAGTTGCAAAACAACCAACACCAACACGATAAAAGCGACGCCACCCGCAAGGAATGGAACAGATAAAAGAGTCTCTTCAGCCATCATTATTCAGCCCATTATAGGTGAGCCATCTCGTCCCATTCGTCATCCGTTAGGAGCTTGTTCAAATCCACAAGGATAAGAAGTTTGCCGTCACGGTTGCTCACACCTTGGATGAACTTCGCGCTTTCATCAGTACCAACAGAAGGCGTCGTGTCAATTTCAGAAGAACGTAGGTAAACCACTTCTGCCACACTATCTACCAAAATACCAATCACTTGACGCTCTGACTCGATCACAATAATACGAGTATTATCTGTAACTTCGCCTTCCATCAGGCCGAAACGCGAACGCGTGTCGATAACAGTAACCACGTTACCACGCAGGTTGATGATACCCAGAACATAATCTGGCGCACCTGGAACGGGTGCAATTTCAGTATAACGAAGTACTTCACGAACTTGCATTACGTTGATGCCGTACGTTTCTTCTTCTAGCTGGAACGTCACCCACTGAAGAACTTCGTCATTCGATGCATCTTTCTTCACTTCTACTTCAAAAGCTTGAGACATAGTTAATCCTCGTTAATGTCGTTCCCGACTTAAATCTAATTCAGTGATTTGACATCTAAACCGGCGTTTAGCATGTCAATGAGCGCCTGGACATGAATTAAGGCGCACATTTTTTCTTTTACCATGCCCGCTAGCCAAGGGCGCTTACCCGCCTGTTCACGCCAGCGAACCTTGTCGATATTGAGCGTTTCCGTACCCATTAGTTGGTTACTGGCCAGCCCCCACATGCTCTCTCCAAGCATGACAACGTATTGGTAATTATCTTTGTAACTGTCATCGCGAAGCTTATCTGCCATCACCCATTTCGCGGTATCGACGACATCAAACTGTTGCTCACGATTTGTTTGTAGCCCCAAATACCAGGCGGGCTTTCCTATCAAATGGTTAAGCTCGCTGATGCGATGAATACCACCTAACTCATCAAGCGGTACGGCAAACGTGACATCATTCACATCAAAGTAAAGCACTTGAAAATCTTCACTTCGCTTCGTGCTTTCCCAGTCAGTTGGTATTTCGGAACCTGTTTGTGTCTCGAGCTCGGTATCAACGTTCGATTCTATATTGACATCATGCTCAATCACCGATTGAGGTTCAACCAGTTCTGGCTGAGTTTCCTCAAAAACTGGCGCATCAATCGCCCAGTCTTGTATCTCTTCAACTGTTTGTAACTCGGGCGCCTCACTAACGGTTTGTACGTCTGGCTCAGCCGCTTTTATTTCTGCTGCAATATCAATCGTATTTTGTTCAAGAATACTATCAATATCTAACTCGGCTACAGGGTTGCTTGCTTCAAGCTGACTTAATAACCTTTGCACATCTTCCAGATTTGGGGCTTCCAATTCTGGCGGGTACGCTTCTTGAAACTGGTAAGTTTCCGGCTCCGAGTATTGAAACTGCAATTCTGGCTCTGGCTCTGGCTCTGGCTCTGGCTCTGGCTCTGGCTCTGGCTCTGGCTCTGCAGATGATATTTCTTGAGCCAGCAAGTCAAGCTCTTCCTCAAGAGTCGTTGCTTCAGCCTCATCACCCAATAGCGCATTAAAGTAGTCATCAAGCGCTTGTTCACTGGAAAGCACTTCGTTACTGCTCATCGAACGCTAACCTCTCCAGATAAATCAGTAACTGTTTATACGCAAACACACCACGACTACCAGATGCAAAATGCGATGCTGGCAAATGCTTTAAACTAGCATCACGGAACTTGGTATCAATCGGCACCGCAGAGGTCCATACTTGATTTGGGTAATCTTTCTTCAGTTGCATCAATGTCTGCAAAGACGCTTTGGTGCGCTTGTCATACATCGTTGGAACGATAGTCACTTTGAAACCACCCGGACGAGACTTTTGCATAATGGTTAACGTGCGCATCATGCGTTCCAAGCCTTTCATCGCCAAAAACTCGGTTTGAACGGGAATCAAAATTCGGTCACTGGCGGCCAGTGCGTTCACCATCATCACACCAAGAATTGGCGGGCAGTCAATCAACACATAATCATAGTCTTGTGAGACCGCTTGTAGAGCTCGTTTTAAGATCAGCCCCATCCCACTGCGATTCCCCATGACACGATCAAGCGTCGCAAGGGACATATGCGCGGGAATGATATCCATCCCTTCCAGTTTTGTCTCTAGGATTAACGGCCTCACCGTTTCACGAGAGAATGTCTTCAACTGGAATAAATCAAACAGGCTCGAAGTTACTGCGTCAGGATCATAACCAAGATAGGTAGTCAGTGATGCGTGAGGGTCAGTATCGACCATCAGTACGCGATGACCTTTTTGACTCAGCAAACCCGCTAATGTCACTGTTGAGGTGGTTTTACCCACGCCACCTTTCTGGTTAGCTACACTCCAAACAATCATGATGAACCCTACGCTAGGCCAACTTCCACCAACATGCGTTCTGCAATGCGGTCAAGCGGTAAATCTTCTGAAGAAATGCCTGCTTTAGCAACAGCTTGGGGCATACCATAAACAACACAACTTTCTTCATCTTGAGCCCAAATAGTTGAGCCTGCAGACTTCAACATACGAGCACCTTCACGACCGTCTGCACCCATGCCAGTCAGCACTAAAGAGAGTACTTTGTCACCGTATACTTTGGCTGCAGAACCAAAAGTCACATCCACACATGGTTTGTAGTTCATGCGGTCGCCGCCATCAATGATACGAAGACGAGCAGCCCCCGCTCGACCATCCACCATCATTTGCTTACCACCTGGAGCAAGGTATGCCACACCAGGCTGTAAGACATCGCCGTCTTGGGCTTCTTTCACTTGAATCTTACACAAGGTATTCAAACGGCTGGCAAATGCAGCAGTAAAGGTTGCCGGCATATGTTGGATCAATACGATCGGATGCGGGTAGTTCATCGGTAAACGCGTCAGAATTTTTTGCAAAGCAACCGGACCACCAGTCGACGTGCCAATTGCGGTCAGTTGATACTTCTTACCAGAGGCTCGGAACTTTGCCGCAGCCGGTCGAGCAGGAGCTGGAGTCGCTGGCGAAGCCGTTCTTGAGCCTAGTGGACGAGCTGCCGCACTGGTACTCGCAGCAGCGCGAGTGATTGGTCGACGCATAAAAGCGCGCTTCGAAGCAATCTGAATAACACGTTGCTGAAGCAGTGACACCGCTTCTTCGCGGTTACGTGCGATGTCTTCAAACTTTTTCGGTAAGAAATCCAATGCGCCCGCATCTAGCGCATCAAGCGTGGCTTTCGCCCCGTCATGGGTCAGGGACGAAAACATTAGGATTGGCGTTGGAGCCGCTGCCATGATTTCACGCACAGCGGTAATGCCATCCATCACTGGCATTTCAATATCCATCGTGATGACGTCCGGTTTAAGAGATTTGGCTTTCTCAACCGCCTCTCTGCCATTTACCGCAACGTCAATCACTTCTAGGCGCGATTCTGAGTTGATGATTTCGCTCACGCGACGTCGAAAAAAACTCGAATCATCAACGACTAGTACTTTAATCGCCATCTTATTCCTTTTAATAACGTCAGCTTTGCTTAAAGGCGTGAAGCCGCAGCATATCGCTTAAGTAAATCAGGCACATCTAGAATTAATGCAATATGGCCATCGCTAGTGATTGTTGCACCAGCCATGCCCGGAGTGCCTTGCAATAGATTATCGAGTGGCTTAATAACCACTTCTTCTTGACCAATAAGCGTATCCACAACAAAACCAACGCGCTGGTTACCGATCTGTACAATAACCACATGACCGTGACCAGTACGCTCTTCGACGTTTTGTGATTTGGATGCTAACCAGTTCTGTAAGTAAAATAGCGGGATAGATTTTTCACGCACAATGATCGTCAACTGACCATCTACCACGTTTGTGCGACTCAGATCCAAGTGGAAAATTTCGCTCACAGATGCCAGTGGCAGTGCAAACGGATGACCGCCAACACCAACCATCAGTGTTGGTAGGATCGCAAGCGTCAGTGGTACTTTGATGGTGATCTTAGTGCCTTTCCCTAGCTCAGAATCGATATCGATTGAACCATTTAAGGTGTTGATCGCCGTCTTAACCACATCCATGCCAACGCCACGGCCAGAGATGTCAGAAATTTTATCTTTACTTGAGAAACCTGGCGCAAAGATAAGGTTGAAGCACTCTTTGTCTGTTAAACGGGCCGCCGCATCTTCGTCCATCATACCGCGCTTAACCGCGATACCACGCAGTTTGTTCGGGTCCATACCGCCGCCATCATCTACGATGGATAGCTCAATGTGATCCCCTTCTTGTGATGCAGACAAAATCACTTTACCTGTGCGTGATTTACCTGCTTTCGCGCGGTCGTCTGGCATTTCAATACCGTGGTCAACCGAGTTACGAACCAAGTGAATCAATGGATCGGCCAATGCTTCTACAAGGTTTTTATCGAGATCGGTTTCTTCACCGCGCATTTCCAGCACGATGTCTTTATTTAGATTGCGCGCCAAGTCACGGACAACGCGTGGGAAACGGCCAAATACTTTCTTGATTGGCTGCATACGCGTTTTCATTACCGCGCCTTGCAGATCCGCCGTTACGACATCAAGGTTGGCGACCGCTTTGGACATTTCTTCATTGTCGCTGTTCAAACCAAGGCTTAATAGACGGTTTCGGACCAATACAAGCTCACCTACCATGTTCATGATGGTATCAAGCGTCGAGGTATCGACACGAACAGTTGCCTCGGCCTGAGGCTTTTTAACCGCTGGCGCTTTCGCCTCTTCTTTCACCGCGACAGGTTTAGATTCTGGTTTTGGTTTTGGTGCTGGAGCCGGAGTTGGAGCTGCTGGTGCTGGCTTAACCGCAGGCTCAGGTTTCGCAGGGCTTTCCTCTACGTTTGCTGATGCCGGCTTCGTTGCCATATCCAGTTCTTCTAGCGTAGGACCTTTGCCCGCACCATGTAGCTCATCGAGTAACTTTTCGAACTCTTCGTCCGTCATTAAGTCACTATCTTGATTTGCTGACGATGCAACTGGCGCAGCTGGTTCTGCCGCTTTAGGAGGTTCTGCTGGTGCAGATGCTGCAGCCTCTGCCGCTGATGGACTTTTGCCAACGCCGTGAAGTTCGTCAAGTAGACGCTCAAATTCATCGTCAGTGATATCGCCACTTTCAACTGATGGCGCACTTGATTGAGGGGGCTCTGATGGCGTTGTTGGTGTCGCAGGTTCTGAAGCGCCTGGAGCAGAGCCTTTACCATGAAGCTCATCCAGCAGCTTTTCGAATTCGTCTTGGGTAATTTCATCGACAGAGCCGACACTTGACGCTGGCGCGGCAGATTCTTCAATAACAGGCTCAGGAATGACAGGTTCAGGAGTAACCACTGGTTCTTCAACCACGGTTGCAGCGACTTCATCTTCTGATTCAGGTTTACATAGACGATGAAGTTCTTCAAGAAGGGCAGGATCCGCAGCTTCCAATGGTTCACGATCTTGAACGGCTTGGAACTGGGTATTGACCGTATCCAACGCTTTTAGCATCGTATCCATTAAGTTTTGCGTGACCGTGCGTTGGCCGTTTCGTAAAACGTCGAACACGTTCTCCGCACCATGACAAGTATCGACTAGCTCTGCCAAAGACAGAAAGCCAGCACCGCCTTTTACGGTGTGAAACCCGCGGAAAATTGCATTAAGTAAGTCTTTGTCTTCTGGGTTATTTTCCAATTCAACCAACTGCTCAGAAAGCAGTTCGAGAATTTCCCCAGCCTCAATGAGAAAGTCCTGAAGAATATCTTCGTCTAAATCGTAGCTCATACGTTACCTTTAAAATCCAAGACTGGACAACAAGTCATCGACTTCGTCCTGCGATGAAACCGCATCTTCTCTCAGTTCTGGATGAAGAATCGGGCCTTCGGCTTCGCTTGTTTGTGTATTCTTTTTATCTGCCGGTTCTGACAAAACTTGAATGTGTTCTTCAGGTTTATTTCCAGAGAATACGGTTAGGATTTCCACTAAGCGGCCTTCTACTTCATTTACCAACGTAATTACGCGGCGAATAATCTGGCCAGTTAGGTCTTGGAAGTCTTGCGCCATGAGAATTTCGGTCAATTGACCACGCAACTCAGTGCTGTCACCTTCGACTTGAACTAATAGCTCGTCGATTCGGTGACAAAGTGCTTTGAATTCGCTTAACTCGATGCGCCCGTGCATGAGTTCATTCCATTGAGGACGAACTTTCTGAAGGCAATCATGCAGGTTGTCAGCGATAGGAAGGCAGCAGTCGACTGCATCCATCGTTTTGTTGGCTGCTAGCTCTGTCTTCTCGATCACATAATTAAGACGATCCCTTGCGTTAGGGATTTCGTCTTTCGCAATTTCGGTCATGCGCTGATCGAGACTGAACTGCTTGAGTGATTCGTGAAGGTCTCGAGTTAAGGCTCCAATTTCTTGCAGCATTGGATTCTCGGCACCTTCGTAGATCGAGGCAACAAGCATATTGGCTTGGTCTTGTTCCCCGTTTTCTAGCATTTGAACGAGTGACTTCGCCTGCTCTAGTGAGATCATTCTGAATAGACCCTTTTACGTTTAGTTCTTCTTATCACTTTAAAAACGCTAAACGAGTCATTTAATAGGTATTTAATAATTGGTATGAATGACTCGAATAACAAAGAGAAAAAGAGAGAGTTATAAACGCTCGAAAATTTTATCTAATTTTTCTTTTAATGTTGCAGCAGTAAATGGCTTAACAATGTAGCCGTTTACGCCTGCTTGAGCAGCTTCAATGATCTGCTCACGCTTCGCTTCAGCCGTGATCATTAGAACTGGCAAATGCTTAAGTTCTGCATCCGCGCGGATGTGTTTAAGCAAATCGATGCCTTGCATACCTGGCATGTTCCAGTCAGTTACAACAAAATCGAAGTCACCTTTTTTCAGCATTGGTAATGCGGTTAAACCATCGTCCGCTTCTTGAGTGTTATTGAAACCCAAGTCACGAAGCAGGTTTTTAACAATACGGCGCATTGTTGAGAAATCATCAACAATAAGGATCTTCATGTTTTTATTCAAAATTGCCTCCACTGAATCGTAAAATCAGTGTTTTTAGTCATTTTGTGTCCACGCACTGAGCTTGGTGCGCAAACGTTGCATCGCTTGACTCAGTATTTGACTTACGCGAGATTCGCTTACGCCTAACACATCGCCAATTTCTTTCAAATTGAGTTCTTCATCATAATAAAGCGAAAGTACCAAAGCTTCACGCTCTGGAAGCTGTTTTATTGATTCAACCAGTGCTTTTCGAAATGATTCATCGGCAACCCCTTTGAATGGGTTACTGTCATCAGTTTCATCTGCAGGTGAAATCACATCATCAGAAACGCCTAAATCTTCAATACCGACTAATTTTGAGCAGTTGATATCGGTCAGAGCACTATGATATTGATCCAGTGTCATACCGAGATGCGTGGCTACTTCAGAATCAGTAGGATCTCGATTTAATTCGCCTTCCAGCTCCGCAATCGCTTGGTTAATCTCTCGATTATTTTTATGAACAGAACGCGGTACCCAATCGCCTTTGCGCATGTCATCTAACATTGCACCGCGAATACGGATACCTGCATAAGTTTCAAAGCTCGCACCTTTAGAACCATCATAATTCTGCTGAGCTTCGATAAGACCGATCATGCCGGCCTGAATTAAATCCTCTACCTGAACACTCGGCGGTAAACGGCCTAATAGGTGGTGAGCAATGCGCTTAACCAACACTGAGTAGCGCTCTATAAACGCTTGCTGGCTATTAAACTTGCCATGTTGGTCATAGGTTATCGCTTTATTCACCAAAAGGGTCCTCTGCGAATTCGGTACGATTTAGCAACCTTTCCACAAAAAATTCCAAGTGTCCACTTGGTGTTTTCGGTAGTGGCCACGTTAACGCTTTGTTTGCTAGTGAGCTGATAGCTAAAGCGGCAGGTGAGCGAGGGAACGCATCAACGACAATTTTTTGTCTTTTTACAGCCTGTCGTACTTTATCATCTAATGGAATACATGCTACGAGTTCAAGGCTGACATTCAAGAATCGCTCTGTGACTAGCGTCAACTTTGCAAACAATTCTCGCCCTTCACGGTAGCTTCTGACCATATTTGCTACAACTTTAAAGCGTTGGACCTGGTGTTCTTTACTTAACAGCTTAATTAACGCATATGCATCTGTGATTGAAGTTGGTTCATCACACACAACCACAACGACGTCTTGAGCTGCTCGCGAAAAACTGATTACCATGTCAGAAATGCCTGCGGCGGTATCTATCAGCAGGACGTCCATTTCGTCTTCAAGACTACCAAATGCTCGAATGAGTCCAGCATGTTGAGCGTGAGAAAGCTCAGTCATGCTCTGCGTGCCAGAAGTTGCAGGGATTATCTTTATACCATAAGGCCCTTCGACAATCGCTTCTTTTAGCTCACATTCACCCGCTAAGACATGTCCTAGATTACGTTTTGCACGAATTCCGAGCATCACGTCCACATTGGCCAGACCTAAATCAGCGTCGAGAACCATCACTTTCTTGCCTTGGCGAGCCATACAAATCGCCAGACCCAGTGTTACGTTTGATTTCCCCACACCACCTTTGCCGCCAGTAACAGCAATCACTTTGGTCAACGATGGTTGTGTTAAGCGACGGAGGCCGCTTGCTTGATCGTGTATCATATTCTCAGTCATAGTAGTCCGCCGCCTTAGAGTCCTTCACTGTCACTGTTCCAAAAGTGAGGTTCGTTCTCTGTCGACTTCTCTAACAGTTCATTTGCTTTCGCAAGCATATATTTTGGTTGCGCTATCACAATGTCTTCTGGCACGCGCTGGCCATTAGCTATGTAAGCCACTGGCATTGCGTTTTGAATCACTACACTGATGAATTCGCCTAGACTTAATGACTCATCAAGCTTCGTCATAATACAACCCGAAAGTGGTATGCGTCGGAAGTGATCCAGCGTTTCTTGTAGAACGCGACGTTGTGCGGTAGCTGGCAAAACAAGGTAGCTGTGAATCACTTCTCCGCTCTCTTGCATTAGAGTATCGAGCTGCTCAGAAAGCCTGACATCTCGTTGCCCCATCCCTGCCGTATCGACCAAAATCAGTCTTCTGTTTCTTAGCTGATATATAACATCGGCTAACTCGTTAGAATCTTTAGCAACTCTTACGGGACAACCCATGATTCTTCCGTAAATTGAGAGCTGCTCATGTGCACCTATGCGATATGTGTCTGTTGTCACAAGGGCCACATTGTCGGCACCGTATTCCATGGCGGCACGTGCTGCGAGCTTCGCAACGGTGGTTGTTTTTCCCACCCCCGTCGGACCTAACAGTGCGACCACACCACCACGTTTTAAAATGTCCTGTTTAGGAATATTGATTTGATCCGCCACCAGCGACAACAACGCTTTCCACGCTCGCGCTGGTTTTGTATCTTCCGGGATATAGCACGCCATTTGGTCTGCTAACTCCGGAGAAACGCCCATACGCTCTAAGCGCTTAATCAGCATTGCTCTGAGCGGCTCACGACGTTCCACTTCCTGCCACATCAAGCCAGAGACTTGATGCTCTAGAAGACGACGAATTGACGTCATCTCTTCGCGCATACTCTCCAGCTCATCGGCAGACTCTTCTCGCTCATCACTTGGACGGCGGCGATCATAGCGTGTCGGATCCAACTTCGGCGTTGGACGCTCAAATCGATTATCTTGTGCGATTAACTTCGCCAAAGGTGAATCTGGTTGATATGGCGCTGGCTTTTCTTGGTTGTAGCCGTCGCGATGCTTATTCTGGCGTTGCAATAAAGCAGAGAGCGAATCTTCATTTTCCGCTACATGATCGTCAGCATCTGCTGCACCACCACTATATTGCTTAAGCATGTTAGCGAATCGCTGCGTCATCGAGCCTGTTTTTTCGTTGTTACTGTTATTACTGTTCAGGCTAATTTTATCTTCATCTAAATGACGATCTTGATAACGATCTGCAGAAGACGATGACATTTGACGATGTTCGTTATAGCGATTCGATTGAGAAGCACCGCGATTTTGTTGTGACGCTGCGCTTGCTTGAGACGGGTTAGATTCACTATCTATCGCCGCAACAATCGCCACCCCACCAGCCACTTTCTTGTTTGACATGATCACCGCTTCCGCGCCTAACTCCTCTTTCACTTGGAGCAGCGCCGTTCTCATGTCTTTGGCAAAAAATCGCTTTATTTTCAAACTATGAATCCATTAATGATGCGTGAGATCAGTTACCCACGGCTTGCACAATTCTGATCTGTTTTTCATCCGGGATTTCTTGGTAAGACAGTACCCGGAGATTAGGTATTGTGTTCTTCACAAATTTCGCCAACGTCGAGCGTAATACACCGGAAGTAAGCAGAACGGCTGGCTCGCCTTTCAATTCTTGTTCCTGTGTCGCTTGGCTTAGTGAAGACTGCAATCGTTCAGCGAGCCCCGGTTCAATCCCCGCGGATTCGCCTCCTGATGCTTGCATAGTTTGATGCAATATTTGTTCCAGTTCAGGTATCAAAGTAATCACTGGCAGCTCAGGCTCTATACCATTGATTTCTTGAACAATTAGACGTTTTAGACTAATTCGAACTGCTGCCGTCAATATGTCAGCTTCTTGACTCTTACTTGAGTACTCAGCCAAAGTTTGAACAATCGTGCGAATATCGCGGATTGGGATGGCCTCGTTTAACAAGTTTTGTAGGACTTTCACCACCACACCTAATGGTAATTGGTCAGGAACAAAGTTCTCAACCAACTTAGGCGCGCTGCGCCCTAACATTTCTAATAAATTCTCTACTTCTTCATGACCAATCAACTGCGATGCGTTATTAGTCAATAACTGGCTCAGGTGCGTCGCTAATACTGTCGATGAGTCAACAACCGTATAACCTAACGCCTGAGCATGCTCACGCTGATCTTCGCGAATCCATACAGCTTCCAGTCCAAATGCAGGGTCAATGGTTGGCTCGCCATCAATCATGCCATACACCTGACCTGGGTTAATCGCTAGCTCTTGATCCGGACGAATCTCAGCTTCGCCCACCGCAACCCCCATTAATGTGATTCGATAGCTGTTTGGCGTCAGTTCAAGGTTGTCACGTATGTGAACCGCAGGGATTAAGAACCCAAAATCTTGCGATAGCTTTTTACGCACACCTTTTACGCGCTCTAACAGTTCTCCGCCTTGGTCTCGGTCCACTAGCGGAATCAAGCGGTAACCCACTTCTAGGCCAATAATATCGACTGGCTGGACGTCGTCCCAAGACAGTTCGCGTTGTGATGAAGGCTCTGCACCTTCGTCGGCTTTCGCTGGTAAAGCCGGTTCTTTCGCTTTCTGCTTTTGGCGTTTATCGATGAAATACGCCGCCGCGCCAGCCGCGACCGCCAGACTCAAAAACGCAAAGTGTGGCATGCCCGGTACGATGCCCATCACACCGAGAATAGCTGCGGTAATCATCAGTGCTTTTGGGTTGTCGAACATCTGGAAGACCAGCTGTTCACCCATGTCTTCATCGGTGTTTTGACGCGTCACCATCATCGCCGCTGCAATCGACAGCAATAGCGATGGAATCTGTGCAACTAGGCCGTCACCAATCGTCAGCAAAGTATAGATTTCAATTGCCTCACCGAAACCCAATCCATACTGCGCCATACCGATCGACAGACCGCCGACGATGTTGATAAACAGAATCAAAATACCGGCAATCGCGTCACCTTTTACGAACTTCGAGGCACCATCCATTGAACCATAGAAATCCGCCTCTTTGGTCACTTCAAAACGACGAACTCTTGCTTGTTCTTGGTCTATCAATCCGGCATTTAAGTCCGCATCAATCGCCATCTGCTTACCTGGCAACGCATCAAGGGTGAAGCGAGCACTTACCTCAGAGATACGACCTGCACCTTTGGTCACCACCATAAAGTTGATGATCATTAAGATGAGGAAAACCACTAAGCCGACCGCGTAGTTACCACCAATAACGACATTACCAAACGCTTCAATTACGTTACCTGCCGCGTTGCCGCCTTCATGACCATGCAGTAAGACGACACGTGTCGAGGCAACGTTCAGCGCCAAACGCAACAAAGTCGCGATCAGCAGTACCGTCGGAAAAGCGGCGAAGTCCAACGGACGACGTGTGTAAACGGTCACTAACAACACCACCATCGACAACGCGATGTTAAAGGTGAAGAACATATCCAGCAAAAAGGCTGGAATAGGCAGCACCACCATCGCTAAGGTGGCCAAAACCATCACCGGCGCGCCAATAGCTGGCATTTCACGCTGAGGGATTCGTGGCAATTTATCTGCAAATGGCAGGCTTAACTTCATACTACGAGAGATCTCAATCGATTGAAGCGTCACGTTAGCTCTTACTATTAATACGCGACCGCTTTGGCCTAAAAGTTTAGGTATGGTTGATAATTAAGGCGTTTTAAGCAAGCTATGTACCATAATTAACGCCAAAATAATGACTAAACACTCAAGTAGAGCTTAATATCTGATTCAATTAGCCTTTTTAGAATTAGGCTTCTTTTAGCATTAGTGCCGGTGTTCTGGCGGGATTGGCAAATCGTAATCCTGAATTTTGGGGCGCTGACCACCTCGCTTTCGGTATTGCTTCAACTGGAATACAAATGCCAAAACCTGAGCCACCGCAGTAAACAATCCATCGGGGATCTCTTGTTCTAGCTCGGTAGTATGGTACAGCGCACGAGCAAGTGGCGGAGCAGGTACAATTGTGATGTCATGCTCTCGGGCGACTTCTCGAATCTTCATTGCCATGTGATCGGTGCCTTTAGCGATCACTACCGGCGCACGGTCTGTCTTCTGTTTATAACGAAGCGCAACCGAAAAGTGCTCTGGGTTGGTAACAATAACATCAGCCTGAGGAACGTCTGCCATCATACGACGTTGAGCCGCTTCCCTTTGCAACATACGAATACGGCCTTTAACTTCCGGCTTACCCTCAGTCTCTTTGTATTCGTCTTTGACTTCTTGCTTGGTCATTTTTAACTGATCGGCGTGCTGCCAGATTTGAAATGGAATATCGATGGCAACCACGATCAACAGTGAACAGCTGATCAACAAGATAAAGTTCAGCAGAATATCTAAAGCATGGAAGATGTTTTGCGGATACACATCCATACTTAATTGAATCAGATCCGCCTGCGATGCTTGGATCAAATAGATCGCCACACCAGTAACCAAAACCACTTTGAGTATTGATTTGATCAACTCCACCCAGCTTTGCATTCCGACCATCCGCTTTAAACCGCTAAGCGGATTCATTTTTGACAGCTTTGGCATAGCCGCTTGAGCAGAAAAACTGATTCCTCCCACACCCGCAGCACCAATCATGGCGGCAGTAAACAACGTAGCTAGCACCAAAAATAGTGGGAACAACAAATCACTCATCGCGCCCAAAGCGATATCAAACAGTTTTGCCGTATCAAAAATCTCTTCTCGTTGAAGATCAAATAAACGGCTCATGATGGAAAACAGTGAGCGTGCTAACGCCTCGCCAAACCACATCAGTGAAATGGCGCCAACGATCAGTACAGATGCTGATGCAAGTTCTTTAGACCGAGCAACCTGCCCCTTTTCTCTGGCTTGTTGTAACCGTCGGGGCGTGGCTTCTTCGGTGCGTTCCTGACCGTCTGATTCTGCCAATTCTTAGCACTCCAAGCGAATGAGTCGACAAATCTGCGCCTCACCCACTGTCCAGAACATTTCATAATGACTATAAAGGCCAGCCAATATGTACCAACAAAGTAATAGGCCCACCATCAAAGCAAAAGCAAAACCAAGCGAGAAGATATTCAGCTGTGGTGCGGCACGGGTCATTACACCAAACGACAAGTTAATGGTAAGTAGTGCAATAATGCCAGATAGAGACATACTCAGTGCCGTTTGGAACATAATACCAAGCCAGCCTGCCATTTCACGGAAATCAACCGCGTTGAGCGAGCCGGAGCCAATCGGCAGTGTTTTAAAGCTGAACACGACCAGTTGCAGCATTTTCAAGTGCCCATCGGTGGCAAGGAAAAACATTGTCGTCAAAAACATGAATAGCTGACCAAGCAATGGCGTGTTCTGACCATTTGCGGGATCAACCATAGAAGCGAAACCCAAACTTGACTGCATACCCAATATTTGTCCCAACAAGACAAAGGTTTGAATCATAAATTGAGTGACCATGCCCATCGCAATACCGATGATCATTTGCTCGGCAATGGTCATAAAACCCCGAAACGAGAGCAACTCAATGTCTTGAGGCACTGCAGGGATCGCTGGCATGACGGCAAAAGTAATGGCTAACCCGAGGTAAAGGCGGATTCGTGGTGAGACAAATCGAGCCCCAGTTACCGTCATCACCATCAGCATGGAAGAGATACGAACGTAGGGCCAGAAATAGTTTGCGATCCAATCTAAGACAACGCTAGTGGGGTACTCCATAGGCGCCTCTAATAAAGCACCTGAGGTAAGCGCTCAATCAAGCCATAGAAATATTCCATCAACATTTGCGTCATCCAGTGACCAAATAGCATTAGAGCCAAAAGCGTGACAATCAAACGCGGCAAGAAGCTCAATGTTTGTTCGTTGATGGAAGTCGCAGCTTGGAAAATCGCAACAATAAGGCCGATAAGCAAACTTGGGATGATAATGGCGCAGACCATGATAAGCACCATCCAAAGTGCTTCACGGAAAAGCTCGACAAACATTTCTGGTGTCATGTCTTATCCTCTATCTGCACTTATCTAAAGGGCAAAACTGCCCGCGAGTGTCGAAAGTATCAAGTTCCAACCATCGACCAATACGAACAGCATCAACTTGAACGGCAACGAAACAATCATTGGTGACAACATCATCATACCCATTGCCATCAGTACCGACGCTACCACGAGGTCAATAATCAAAAACGGCAAGAAGAGCATAAAACCAATTTGGAATGCAGTTTTTAACTCCGAGGTGATGAAAGCCGGAATCAACACCGCCATCGACACATCTTCTGGATTCTCAACTTGCTCTCCTGACATGGTTACGAACGTCTCCAAATCTTTGATTCGGGTCTGTTTAAGCATGAACGCTTTCATTGGTGCTTGTGCAGCATCAAACGCTTCTCTCGCAGTGACTTGCTCATTCAAATAAGGCTGAACGGCTTTATCGTTGATTTCGTTCAGGACGGGAGACATAACAAAGAAGGTCAAAAACAGCGCGATACCAATGATGACCTGATTAGACGGCGTTTGTTGCAAACCCATTGCCTGACGCAATATCGACATCACCACCACAATTCGAGTAAACGACGTCATTAGAATCACCATGGCAGGCAAGAAGCCAAGCATGGTCATTAACGCTAAAATTTGCAGCGTAACCGAGTAATCTTCACTGCCATCTGGGTTCGTGGTCATGGTAAACGCAGGGATGCCACCACCACTAGAAACGGACATAGCACGACTGGCGCCAGTATCACTTTGCATCGCCTGAACAGTGACGCTACTTCCATCAGCCAAGTTGTCAGGCAGAGCAGACTCCTCTGCCTCAGCAAACGAAAATGAAGAAAACAGCACGCCGACGAAAAGCAACAACGTGCTCAGGAGCAAACGAATCGGGTTACCCTTTGTCATGTTTTTTGATCAGTTGGCTAAATTGAGTCGCAAAAGCATTGGTCGCCAACTCTTCCTCTTTCAGTGGCTTATCTAACTTGGCTAACGTTTGGATTGATTGGCTGGTAATTCCAACCAAAAACTGCTCTTCACCCACTTGAACTACGGCGATTCTTTCTTTGGTGCCCACTGGCAACTGACTCACAATACGCAAGCCTTTTTGTTGTCCCATCGCCGGCACTTGCATACGTTTAAGTAGCCAAGCCAACAAAAGAATCACGCCGATCACAAGCACAAGCGAGCCAAGTGTCGTCGCAAGATCCAGATTATTTGGTGCGGCAGCAAATGCATAAGGAGCACTCAGCATTAAGCTCAGTGCTCCAGTGATTTGCGTCAATCGCGTTTTGATTGAGCGGCTCATCTTAACGTAGCTTCTTAATTCGTTCAGTTTGGCTGATCACATCCGTCAAACGGATACCAAACTTATCGTTCACGACCACGACTTCGCCATGCGCAATCAGTGTACCGTTGACTAATACGTCCAATGACTCGCCCGCTAGACGATCCAACTCAACAACCGATCCTTGGTTCAATTGCAACAAGTTCCGAATGCTGATTTGTGAACGACCGACTTCCATCGAAATCGTCACCGGAATATCCATGATGGTGTCGAGTTTACGGCGCTCATCTTCGGTAATTGGGCTTGAAGTGTCTTTTAGCTCTTCCAGTGGCGCGGCCAATACTTCATCTACGTCAACAGAAGGTGCAGAAGGGTCTTCGCCAAGAGCGGCTGCCCATTCATCTGCTAGCTTTTGATCGTCACTTGGTTCCATTTTTCTATCCTGTGTTAAGCCTTATTTAATGCCAAAGCATGTCTGTTCAATAAGGTATCTTAATCGTCTATATCGTCTTCATTCTCAAGCTCAGACATGATGTCTTTACCTAAGAAAGCTAAATCTGTTTTGACTACATGTGGGCGCTCAATTTCCTCAGAAATTTGCACCGCTAATTTGTCTTCCGAACGGCCCATTTTTACGCGATAGGTCGGCAGGTCTTCCACAAACATTGTCGCATGTTCTGGCATTTCAATCGGGATGATGTCACCCGGTTGCAATTCCATGAGGTCACGCAAAGAGATGTCTTTTTCAAGCAAGTTAACGCGGAAGTTAACCGGACAATCCATGATCTCTTCACGTAATGCTGAGCTCCAACGGACGTCTGTCTCCATCTTGTCGGACTGAACACCTGCATCCAACAGTTCACGGATCGGCTCAACCATGGAGTAAGGCATAACGACATGAAAATCGCCGCCGCCACCATCGACCTCAATGTGGAAAGAACTCACGACAATCACTTCTGTCGGGCTGACAATGTTAGCCATACTTGGGTTTACTTCAGAGTCGAGATATTCGAACTCCACCCCCATCACTGGCGACCACGCTTCTTTGTAGTCTTCAAATACAATCTTCAGCAGCAGCTGAATGATGCGGCGTTCCGTTGGGGTAAATTCGCGCCCTTCGATTTTGGCATGGAATCGACCATCCCCACCAAAGAAGTTTTCTACCAGAATAAAGACTAAGCGAGCCTCCATGGTGATCAACGCTGTACCTTTTAACGGACGAAAACGCACCATGTTCAAACTGGTTGGCACGTACAATGTGTTTTGGTATTCGCCAAACTTCATCATCTGCACGCCATTGATCGACACTTCTGCCGTTTTACGCAGCATATTAAACAGACTAATACGCATGTGTCGTGCAAAGCGCTCGTTGATAAGTTCGAGCGTCGGCATTCGACCACGTACAATCCTGTCTTGCGACGAGAAATCAAAATTGACGGCACCTTCGTTGTCGTTTTCTATCGGTTCATCGACGTCATCAACATCGTCAACCCCGTGCAATAGCGCATCAATTTCGTCTTGGCTTAATAGATCGGTCACGTTTTACCTATTGAATAACAAAATCTGTAAACAGTACTTTTTCAATCACTGGCTTACCGACCGCAGCGTTTAGCGCTGCTTTGATATCTTCGGAAGCACGATCGCGCAATTCCACTCGTCCCGTTGGAGAACGCAATTGATCAACCGTCGCCGAAGCAAACGTTGATAACAAAGAGCTCTCAATCAGTGGCGAATGGTACCGCGCCAACTCTTCATTCTCTGCGCCGCGAACCATTAACTGCGCTTTAATTTGTACCAGTCTGTCGCGACGGTCCCCAGTAACGTTAAATACAAATGCCTGAGGAAGATTCACGTAGGCAATGGGCGAGGCATCTGATGCCTTCGCTTGAACCTGTTGAGACGCTTCAGCTTGAGCTGGTTCATCAGAGCCCATGAGAAAGAATGCTGCTGCACCACCGCCAAGTAGCAATACCACAACAGCGATTATGATGATAAGTAACTTACCTTTTCCTTTCGGCGCATCGGCCCCTTGTAACTGTTCTTCTGCCATTGTTGTCTCTTATTGTTCTTTTAGGTTACCGAGATGCTTAAGGAAGTCGTTTGGTAACCTTGTATTATTGCCTTTAAACGGCCTGTTATGCGTAAAAGCTAATTCCATCACGCTTTGAAGCCACATTCAAATCCAGATTGACGTCAGCATCAAAGCTCTCTTCTGATTGTCCAGAAAAACCGCTGCCTTGAGCGCTTTGACCATGTTGCTCAGCAGTATACCTACCTTGCTGCTGCCCGCTGTTTTGTTGCTGAACAGAAGAATCAGCCAATTGCATGCCCTGCTGCGCCAACATCTCTCTCAAGCGAGGAAGCGTCTGTTCAATGATGTCACGCGCTTGCGGGTTGTTCACCGTAAAATGCACATTAGCTACATCGTTGTTCATCGTCATACGAATTTGCATACGACCTAATTCTGGTGGATCAAGACGAATATCGAGGTTTTTTAGGTTCTTCGACATCATCATTTGCACTTTTTCCGCCACTTGCTCATTGGCTAGCTCTTTGGTCAGTTGCAACGGAAGCTGAGCTTGCTGCGCGGCATCAATACGCGCTTGTTGCTGCACGTTTGTTCCTTGTTGACCCGCCATCGCCTGAAGCTGCCCTGCTAAACCATGTTGAAGTTCTGGTTTATCTTGCTTATCCGCTGTCGCTTTAAGTGCACCAGCAGTCAATGCGGCATTCACAACTTTCTGGTTAACCTCTCCGTCCTTTACGCCTTGAAGCGCCGTCGGCAAATGAGCTGCGGCCAACGCATCTGGCATCGGAGATAATGCGACTTTATCTGTACTCTGAACAGCTTGTGGCTGAGCTGATTGAGGCGTAAAATTAAGGGCTTGCTGAGACATCCCCATAGGCGCAGCCTGGCGAGCCAAATGATGTTGTACTTGCTGCTCGGCGAGAACCTGTTTAACGTCAGTAGGAAGCGCAACAAACTGGGCAAGATCTTGCTCTGGAATATCGGCAATGACCGTCCCTTTTTTCAACCCTTTTATGATCTCAGCTTCTTGCTGAGTCAGTGGTTTTCCCTGCGCCAGTTTGGTATCTATGAGTTCGAGTTCATCCAAAGAAACACGCTGAAGCGCATCAATTTTAGAGCCATCCAAACCCACCTCCAGTGGCGATAGTTCATTGGCAACGTCACCACTGACCATGCCCTTCTCGGTTAGGTGACTGACTTGTTTAGCCAGACCTTGCCAAGTAGCAAACTCAGACGAGAGCTTATCGACATCGATAGGTTGACCATTCTTATCTAAAATTGGCTCTAAGCCTTGCCCAGCCATTGCCTGCACTTGTTCAAGCGATTGAGCTGATGGCATGTCATTCAAAGCAAGTTCATCAATGTCTGTTGTTTGCCCGTTGAACGAGTGCTCTAAACCCGCTCGTTGAGGCAAAACTTTGCCACTATCGATGGATGCATTATTCGCTTTCAAGGTTTGATTCGCTTGTTCAATACGACCAAGCAGCTGTTGTCCTTCACCCATCGCGCTTTTTGCGCCATTAGCAGCTGAAGGGGCGTTCGAGAGTGAACCGACTTTCTCAGTGACATCAGCATCATTTTGCGAGTGCTCGCCTAGTTTGGCTTCCAGTAGGCTTGCTTCATCACTTTGAATGGTGTTCGCATGCTCTGTCAGCATGTCGCCAGAGCGGTTTTGCTCTTGATGGCTTTCTTGCGCCAGAAACTCTTCGGCGTCGTTACTGCTCTCTTGAGCCACGTCTGTGACCGTATCTTGGCTATCAGCGTCGCCAGACGAAAGCTTGTTAATCTCGGCACTGTTTTGGTCTTCACCGTTTAGTGATTTCGTTGCTACTTTTTCTGACTTTTGTGAACCTGAAAACGCATCCGTCAAGGTTTCTAAAAATCCCTTGTTCTCCGCGTTTTCTGTAGGTGCTTGTGCGGCAGAGTCAGACACTGACGTCTTGCTCGTCGCAGAAACATTGGACAAATTCACATTCATATAGAAATTCTCATTATCAGCAGCTTCGAGCGCTAGGCCGCTGCTAAATTGCACACGGTGGCAAGTTTAGGTTATTGGGATGCTCATCTACAAAGATATCTGCAAAAATTACGCCAATAACAAGCTCATTGCTGCAGTGACAAAACGAGCGTTATAAGTGGAAGCAACATCAACTTTTAAACATTAAAAAGGCTTCGCTCGACGGCTGTAAAGCAACGTTGAAAACTCGTCCATTTGCTTTTGTTCTCGTTTGGCTTCCGAAAGCTGTTTCTCTTTCTCACGCTTTTCGATCATCCACTCATAGGATTTGCGTTCTTTGCGTACTGTTAACCAGTATTCTTGACAGTTTTCTACCTGTTCTTTGAAATGACTTTCTGCTTGTTTCTGCTTAGATAACGTTTCGTCTAGCTGAGTGAGAAAGCGATTTAAATGCCCATATTCGCTTGCCGTTAAGCCAGCCTGCCCACGGTCGATAAGCTGTTGGCAATAATCAAGGCGATACTTTTCGATTTGCTCAACCTGACGGTAATAATCTTCAAGTTCAGAGCGCGCTTTGTTCAGCGCAAGTACGGCTTGATCTTCACGCTCTTTAGTCTGCTCAAGTAGGAACTCCATCGCATTGTTCATGCGCTATCACCCGCCCAAAATGTTTCTAAGCATGTTGACGCACATATCGTATGGCACCGATTCTTTCATGCTCTGCTGTAAGTATTCGTCTAACTTTGGCTTCAATGTAAACGCACCATCGATAGCAGGATCGGTGCCCGGCTTGTACGCCCCAATCGAGACCAAATCTTGGTTCTTGCGGCAAATCGACAAGACCTGACGTACCGCTTTCGACATCAGAACATGTTCTTCAGTGGTGATTTGCGGCATAACACGGCTAACCGACTTTTCGACGTCAATCGCAGGATAATGGCCTGCATCCGCCATTTCACGGGACAGCACAATGTGACCATCAAGAATTGCCCGCGATGCATCCGCAATTGGGTCTTGTAAATCATCGCCCTCGGTCAACACGGTAAAGAACGCCGTAATTGAGCCTTGTTCGGCGCTTCCGTTACCCGCACGCTCAACCAAAGCAGGTAGCTTGGCGAACACAGATGGCGGATAGCCTTTTGTCGCAGGCGGCTCACCAACAGAAAGGGCGATTTCACGCTGCGCTTGCGCAAAACGCGTCAAGGAATCCATCAATAACAGAACGTCCAAACCTTGATCGCGAAAGTACTCGGCAATGGTTAAGGCGGTTTGACAGCCTTTCAAACGCATCAATGGTGAAGCATCGGCAGGCGCAGCCACCACGACAGAGCGACGTCGTCCATCCTCACCTAAAATCTCTTCGATAAACTCTTTAACTTCGCGTCCACGCTCACCTATCAGACCGACCACAACAACTTGTGCGGTTGTACCTCGCGTCATCATACCAAGCGTGACCGATTTACCCACACCAGAGCCGGCAAACAGACCGATACGCTGACCTTTACCTACCGTCAATAATCCGTTAATCGCTTTCAAGCCCACATCAAGTGGCTCTGAAATTGGCTTTCGAGCCAGCGGGTTGATTGGCTCAGCATTAAAAGAGGCGCGATGATCGGTATACAACGGGCCAAGTCCATCAAGCGGATTACCAACCCCGTCAATCACTCGACCAAGCAACTCCATGCCAACAGGCAAGCCAGCGTCACTGGTTAATGGCGTCACTCTAGCGCCAGGCAAAATGCCCGTAATTTGCTCGCTTGGCATCAAAAATAGGTTATCACCTGAAAAACCGACGACCTCGGCTTCCATCTGACCGGACATGGTTTCCACTAAGCATAAACTGCCAATTGGCGCGCGACAGCCTGTCGCTTCCAACGTTAACCCAACCACTCGAACCAGTTTGCCAGAGGCAACTGGGCGCGTCGTTAAGCCTTCAACTTTGTAGTTTCTTAAACGGTCAGCCAATGCTTGCATGGATTATTCACCCTCTTGATGACGGTTTGCACCACAAAAACTGTGCAACACGCTTTTGACGCGCTCTTCCATACGGTAGTTAATGCTTGATTCACCCGCTTCAATCTGGACGTCGCCTCGATTGAGTGATGGCTCAGCAACCAACGTCCAGTTGCGGCAATCAAGGTCTTCTTCGCCGTAAGCTGAGCGAATAATCGCAACGTCTTCTGGATTCAGGTGCAAGGTAATGGGATGACCTGATATTGGCAGCGCTTCAACCGACTGCTTAACCGTGTCCAAAATAATTTGAGGGTTGGTTTGTACTTCGACATGCACGACTTCTTTTACTAAACAGAGCACCATGTCTACCAGCTGCTTTTCAACCTGAGCATTCATTAGCTCTAACGGCTGAGCAAACTGGTTCGCTAAGTTCATAAAGGTTTCGACTTGCTGTTGAATATATTCTTGACCTGCGGTCACGCCTTCGGCTTTTCCAAGCTCCAGCCCTTCAGCATGGCCCGCTTGCAGGCCTTCTTCTTTGCCTTTGTCGTAACCTTGCTTAAAGCCGGCTTCTTGACCTTGATACAAACCTTCCTGATAAGCGCCTTGCTTGATCAGCTCTATCTGCTCTTCGGTTAGCTCAAGTGCTTGCTCTTCTTCCGGCTCTTCAAGATTCGGTACCCAACCCGGGTCATAGTTAAACGCGGTTTGTTTTGCTTGCTTGGCTTTGGGCTCGCCGTAATCAGGCAACCCCCAACGTTGTGGTTCGATCATCGAATCATCTTCATCAGGACGGATAAATCCACGTTTTCTTTCGCCAGCCATGGGTTACCTATTATGTATTCGATTAAGAAGTGAGGGTGCTCCGCAATAGGATAATCGCGGAGCAATAGAGATTATAAGAACTCGTCCGCACCGCCAGACAACATGAGTTCGCCTGCATCGGCCATGCGACGAGCGATCGCCAGGATTTCTTTCTGTGCCGCTTCGACATCCGCCACGCGAACTGGCGGCATCGCTTCGATGTCATCACGCATCATCTCAGCCGCTCGTTTCGACATGTTCTTAAATACCTTCTCACGCAGAGAATCGTCGGCACCTTTAAGTGCTTTTTGCAACACGTCTTGTGGTACATCACGCAACAATTTCTGAATACCTTGATCGTCCACTTCAACTAAGTTTTCGAAGACAAACATCAAGTCTTGAATTTGCGTCGCCATGTCTTCGTCTTGATCGCGAATCTGTTCCATCAACAAACCTTCGACGTTGTTGTCTAGATAGTTCATGATCTCCGCGGCTGCTTTCAGGCCGCCAATTTTGGCTGCTTGTGCACCCGCTTGACCCGCGAACTGTTTCTCCATGATTTCGTTCAGCTCTGCCAGTGCCGATGGCTGAACTTCTTCAAGGTTGGCAATACGCATCATCAGATCCAAACGCACGCGCTCAGGGAACTGAGACAAAATCTCCGCGGATTGGTCTGCTTCTAAATAAGACAATACGATGGTTTGGATCTGCGGGTGTTCGTTGACAATGATGCTCGCCACTTGTCGTGGGTCCATCCATTTCAGCGAATCCAAGCCTTTTGAACCCGTACCAAGTAGGATCTGGTCAACCAAGTTGTTGGCCTTGTCTTCACCAAGAGCCGCCACCAGCGCATTACGCATGAAGTCTTCGCTGCCCATGCCGATGTTGGTGTATTTCTGGATGTCCTCCAAAAACGCACGGTGAACGGCTGACACCTTGTCTTGGCTGAGGTCTTTCGCCTTAGCCATCGCACTACCCACACGCTGGACCTGTTTTGGCTCTAGGTGACGAATAATGCCGGCGGCATCTTGTTCATTGAGGCTCAGTAGCAAAATTGCTGCTTTTTCTTCGCCAGTAATGGTTGAGACATCCAGCTCAACTGGCATTCCCGCGGCGTTGTCATCTTGAGGTACGATATCGTTAGCCATTGTCATTCATCCAGTTTTTCACTACTTGAGCAGCAAGTTCAGGTTCATTCGCAACCAGAGCGCGAACCGCTTTCAATACATCTTCATCTTTATGAAGGTTTGGCAAATCAATACTTGAACCAAACTCAAACAGTTCGCTGCTTTCAATGTCGCTGCCAATCAGGCTAGTTTCACCATCTGCACCAATCGGCAAGCCGTCTGGTCCGTACATTTCGTCTTCGTCATCACTGGTAGGGTTAAGCAATTTCTTCATTGCTGGGCGAACCAGAACCAACACAACAACGATGATCACTAATGCACTTGCGAACCAACGAACCCAGTCACTGAAGTTAGGGTGCTCCCAAATTGGTGGTTCTTCCAGCTGTTCAGCCTCAGGCTCTGCAAACTTCACACTCAGTACATTCAACAAATCACCACGGCCTTGGTCAAAACCGACCGTACCAATTAAGACTTGGCGAATAGCATTAATTTCCGATTCGGACATCGGGGTATAGGTCACTTCTCCCGTATCTGGGTTGACCTGACGACGGTCCTTAATCGCAACAGAAACCGTCTGACGAGCAACCGTCCCCGTCTGCTTACGCTCATGGCTGATGGTGGTATCAAGCTCAAAGTTACGCGTGGATTCTTTACGCACCGAACCCTGTCCCATGACAGAACCGTCTTTCATCTGAGCCACATCTTGCGGAATAGAGGCATCCGCTGGAGGCTGATTACTTAACGCCCCCGGAATACCCGCTACCATATTGCCGTTATTGTAATCTTCTAATGCGTACTCACTGCGGGTTGCAGGGGTATTGGGATCAAAGCGTTTGCGAGTTTGTTCAACCGCGCTGAAATCCATTTGGATATCGACCTGCGCCGTGTAGTTGCCATAACCTAAAATAGGTAATAGCACTGAATCAATTTTTTCACGCAGCGCTTGTTCCTGGCTACGCTCTAATTCTTGCTCTTTGCGTCGCGCAGCAGAAGCAGGGTCTTGAGAGCCTGAACTGAGCAAACGGCCATGCTGATCTGTGACGGTAATTCGGGAGGTTTTCATTCCCGGAACGGCACTCGCCACCATGTCGACGATAGAATCAACTTCTTGCTGTTTGAGGTTCGTACCAGTCGACAGTGTCAAAAATACGGACGCTGATGCTTCTTGGTTATGACGCACAAAAACACTGTGCTTTGGTAGCGCCAATAAGACTCGCGCTTTACGAACTTGCTTCATTTCCTCAATCGCTTGAGCCAACTGACGTTCTCGACTGAGTTTAAGGCGCTCTTGCTCTAAACGTTGTGATACGCCAAAGCCCATATCTTGCAGCAAAATATCATCGCCCGCCTCTGTGGCTTGGTTTACGCCCGAGCGAACCATGCCAAGTTTGATCGAGTTGTATTCGCTCGATTCAACAGAAATGGTATTACCATCAAGCTTGTAATTGATTTTTTGCTGGTCCAGATAATCCAAAACGGGGATCAACTCTTCGGTCTCATACGCTCCAAGCGGGCGCATCTCCGGCTCTTTGACCCAAAAGAACAGCATCACGATCAATGCAACACAGATGGAGATTGACAGCACAAGTACAACTTGACGAAGTAAATCAAGGTCACCCACTGCCATATCAAATTTTGACGCACTGCGCTCCTCTAGATCTGGATTTTGACTCTCCACATCTACGTCGGAACTTGCTACCAGTGCACCATCTGAGCCGCCTTCAGTGACGGTTAAATCTGTAGACTTGTCTGCCACACTTATTACCTAAATTACACTGGCATGTTCATGAGGTCTTTATACGCCTCAACGAGTTTATTGCGAGTTTGAACCGTCGCATCAAAAGCGACACTAGACTTGTTACGAGCAATCATAACGTCAGAAAGGGAAACATCGGCATCACCACGATCAAAACGGGTTTGTAAGTCACCGGATGCTTTTTGAAGTGTGTTCACGTTATTGATGGCTTTAGTTAGGAGATCATTAAAATCTGCTCCAACTTTCGCCCCACTTGCAGTAGGAGCAGTATTGGTTGCTTCTACCATCATGGCGCGCATTTCTGCCTGAATACCATCAACTTTCATTAGCACCTCTAAGCCAAAAGATTGACTATTAACAAAACTGATTATTAACACAGCAATTAACGTGCCATAAGACATTAGTTAGCGGTTTGCTTACACTTTTTGTCTTATGGCGATTGCACATGTTAATTTGGGATATCTATACCAGCATCACGCATTTTGGCAAGTTTGTAGCGCAAGGTTCGTGGGCTTATGCCCAGTTTCTCCGCCATTTCTTTGCGTCGGCCGTTACACTCCACCAAGGTTTCCAAAATAATGGCGTATTCTTGGTCACGCAGCTCGCTGCCCAAGCCCTCCCCGCCAGATACCGGACGGTTCACACTCTCAGGTTGAGCGACTGGCTTAACATTAGGTACAACCATCTCTGCATTTTGAACCACATGCTGCAAGCTGTTGGCATCTTGCCAATCCACCCCTTCTAGTAAGATGTGCTCAGCGTCGATATCACCATTCTCACTTAAGATAAGAGCTCGTTGCACCACGTTATCCAGCTCACGAACGTTACCTGGCCAAGGGTATTGCAGCAGTTTTTCTACCGCAACGGCTGAAAATTGAGGCACTGGCACCCCCATCTTGCTGCAATGACGCTCAGCAAGATGCTTGGCAAGTGGCGCAATATCGCCTTTGCGTTCGTTCAGTGCTGGCCACGCAATTGGGAACACATTCAGGCGGTAGTATAAATCTTCACGGAAGTTGCCTTCTGAGACGTACTGCTTGAGATCACGGTTACTGGTCGCAAGCACGCGTACATCCAGCTTGATGCTCTTACGACTGCCAAGGCGCTCCACTTCACGCTCTTGCAAAACACGTAATAGTTTCGCTTGCAGGTTTAAGTCCATTTCGCTGATTTCATCCAGCAAGATTGTGCCGCCTTGCGCTTGTTCAAACTTACCCGGACACGCTTGAACCGCGCCAGTGAACGCGCCTTTCTCATAACCAAATAGTGTCGCTTCCAGCATGTTGTCTGGAATCGCCGCACAGTTGATAGCAACAAATGGACCATCTTTACGGTTTGATGCGTTGTGAATATAACGCGACATCACTTCTTTACCTGAGCCACTCGGACCTAGCACCATAACATTCGCATCTGTACGTGCCACTTTATCGGCCAATGCAAGTAGGCGCAGACTTTTTTCATCTGCAACGACCGCGTCACCATTGTCATCGCTTTTGATCGGTGCATATCGACTGACCATGTTCAGCAATACTTCTGGTGCAAATGGTTTCGCCATGTAGTCAATCGCGCCGTCTTTCATTGCCGACACGGCATCTTCAATGTTGGCGTACGCCGTCATTAACAGTACTGGTAAGTTAGGCCAATTCTGCTTGATGTTTTTGAGCAGAGCCAATCCGCCCATACCTGCCATTTGCACGTCAGAAACGACGATATCGACAGTATTCGATTTGAGTTTTAGTAGTGCGTCTTCCGCACAGTCAGCTTCTAACCACTCATACCCTGCCAGAGCCAGAGTATCCACTAGGGCTTCACGAAGACCTTCATCGTCTTCTACGATCAGCACTTTGCTTTGCGCCATTCTGATTCTCCAGTAATTGTTATTACCAGAAGCAGCTTACTGCGCTTCTGGTTGCACTCGCTCTAGCGGAATGCACATGGTAAAGCAGGCTCCATCACCCTGCTCTGAAATAAGTTCCAATCGACCGTCATGGGCACGGCAAACCATTTGAACGACAGCCAGCCCTAACCCGGTTCCTTGAGAACGCGTGGTAAAAAATGGCTCCATAATTTTGGCTTGTAGTTCTTCAGGTACACCCGGTCCGCTGTCTTGCACTGAAATGCGCAACTCGCCATTTACCGGGCGGAAAAAAATATCGACTTGCGACTCTTTACCAGACATCTGAATCGCATTCATGACAAGGTTGCTCAACGCGGATGCAATCGCATTCGCATTGCCTAGCAACTCAGTTTGTTCTTCTTCCACTTCTAGGCAGTAATCAATACCATTATTTTTTAGCGCGGTTTCGACCATCGGCTGATATTCCGCCACCAACTGAGCAATCGTAAATGGCTTAATGACTTTATTATCACCACCTTTAGCAAAAAGCAGCATATCATTAACCTGCTTTTCCAAATCGTGCAGTCGATCCATTAATTTGGTTTGAAAGCGATCCCTTGTCGCTGGTGGAAGGTTTGGCGCTCCCAAATTGGATGCATATAGCATAGCGCTCGATAGCGGCGTTCTTACCTGATGAGCAAGCGACGCTACCATACGCCCTAACGAAGACAAGCGTTGTAAATCACTCACACGAGCTTGAAGTAAGCGAGTTTCGGTTAAATCGGTAATCAGGATCAATTGACCTGTCGTAGAAGCCGAAATGGCTAATCGAACTTTACGACCATTCCGCAGGGAAACTTCGTGACCATCATCCTCACGAGGATCAAACACCGCCTGAATAATGTTGAACCATTTTTCATTAACCAGTGGAATCTCAAGAATTCGGTGCGCCTCTGGGTTTGCTTCACGCACTATGCCGTACGTGTCGAGCAGAATCACTCCGGCAGGCATCACATCAAGCACCTGCTTATAGCGCTCAACCTGATTTTCTACGGAATCTAAATGGGATTGGTTGGTGTTGTTATCCATTACTGCCTGTCGAAATATCGCCGCTAAAACTAAAATAGCTTGGTAAGCAATTAGCGTACCAAGCTATTTTTTATATTTATCATGACGTTAAGTCATCGACAATAAGTTGACACCCTCAGATAACGGTTTTTGGTGTCAGAAAAACGATGCTAAATAGCCCAAATGATTTAGATATCGTCTTAAATCTCAACGTTACCTAGCGTTGTAAGTTGTACTTACGCATTTTTTCCACCAACGTTGTGCGTCGCATACCCAGCATATCAGCGGCTCGTGCCACGACCCCACCTTGTGCTTCTAACGCTTGGCTGATCATATTAACTTCTAAATCAGCCAACAGCTCTTTCAGATTTACACCTTCAGGCGGCAGCGCTTGCGGAGCGTTCATGCTGTGGTCAAGATCGTCTTGATCATCAAAACTAAAGTCTTCTGAGAAGATGTCTTGGAACACATCACGCTCTTGTTCTTCAACCGAAATAAACGGATTACTTTCTGGTTGGAACTCCGGGATATCACTGTAGCGATATTTGGTTGGTAAGTGGTTTACATCGACCAAGCTATTTGGGTACAGAATGATCATTCGCTCAACAAGGTTGGCTAACTCACGCACGTTACCCGGCCAGTTGTGCTCCATCAGTGAATTGATCGCACGAGGGGTAAAACAGATAGGCTGGCCACCCTCCGCCTCCAGACGCGTCATCAACTCTTGCAGCAGCAATGGAATATCTTGTTTGCGCTCTTTCAGCGCAGGCATCTCGATTGGAAACACGTTCAAACGATAGAACAAGTCTTCTCGGAACGTGCCTTCTTCAATCATACTTTCTAGATTACGGTGTGTGGCCGCGACAACTCGAACATTGACCTTGATGGTGCTATTGCCACCTACACGTTCGAAACAGCGCTCTTGTAATACGCGAAGTAGCTTCACTTGCATCGACATCGGCATATCGCCAATCTCATCAAGAAAGATCGTGCCACCGTCTGCAAGCTCAAATCGACCTTTACGTGCCGTTAACGCACCAGTAAACGCGCCTTTTTCGTGGCCAAACAATTCACTTTCTAGAAGCTCCGGTGGAATGGCACCACAGTTAATGGGCACAAAGGCACCACTGCTGTACGACGAATGATAGTGAATGTTACGCGCAACGACTTCTTTACCGGTACCAGATTCACCCAAGATCAACACGTTTGCCTCAGTGTCTGAGACTTGCTCGATCAGGTGACGAACTTCTTGAATACCTCTGCTTTGACCAACTAAGCTGCGAAAAAGCGTGTTTTTTCGTGCACTGGCAACGACATTGACCCCTTTTCGACCCAGAAAATCTTTGCAGTGGCGTAACGCCTCACTAAGCTGTGGGTAATTAAGAGGTAGTTCTAGCTCACCTACAAAATTTGGAAGATCATCCACGGGCAACGGAAATCGGCCCATGACTAAAAGTGGGATGTGGTAGGCGCTGTTTAAATGAGAGATAACCGTATTCGCCGCTTGACCTGCTGGAATGTTACCAACAATACAGCACGACCATACGCTAGACCAATCAACATCGCTGAGCTGATCAGAACTGACCGCTTCGCAATTTTCTCCAACAAATTCCAATATATTGCTTAAATTTAAACGACTTGATGCGTCATCATCAATTACAAGCAGCTTTGCCAAACCTTGCATAAGTAAGAATGATTGCCTTTATTTTAGGTGCGTTGCGGCCAAACCTTGATTTGCGCAATTGGGTGCTAAAAGAAGGCAGAACCACCACACTCAATTTACGATAGACAAAATAGGAAAATCAGCAACAAAAAAAGCCATTAGGGCTACTAATGGCTTCTATTTTATTTGAATATAAAAATAAGGCAACCAAGCAATAAAGAGGTGTGAGCTTGATAGAAACTTTGCTACACAACTCGTTGCGCAATTGACAAATATATTCCTCTAATATCTTAACGCGTTGTTTTGGTTATTAAATACCGACTTCAGCTGCTGTAAGATTATGAAACTCTGTAGGGATTTGGTCCCAAGCGGATTTGATCTCACGGATAATGTCGATAACGTCGTCGATCAGTTGAGGATCATTTTGATGGTTAGCAGCTGAAATTTGCGTGATCATAAACTCATAGAGTGAATCTAAGTTTGAAGCAATATCACCACCGTCATCCATCGATAGACAGCTACGTAGCGCAATGATGATGTCTAGCGCTTTACCTAAACGCTCACCTTTTGCTGGAATATTGCCTGCTTGCATGGCCGCTTTACCTTGAATAAGGCGCTCAATCGCACCAGCCATAAGCATTTGAATGACTTTGTGCGGAGAAGCCGCGCTTAGCTGGCTGTCGACTGATACCTTTTTGTATGCTTGCAAAGAACCGCGCATAGTAATCCTCTTTTAAATAAATTTTTTGTACTGCTGAAGCGAACGCTGGCCATAACGAAACTTATGAAGTTCTTTTCCGACCTTTGACGTTTCCGATTGCATCAGCTCGACAATTCTTTTGGTACGAGTAAGCAACGCTTGCCACTCTGCATCCTGCTTAACCAAAGGATTTTGATGAATAATTGGTAACAGGTTTTGCAATAACCGTTCCCTGATATCGACCAAGCGAAGAATTTCTTCAGTACTAAAGTCGACTTTTTCCAATTCTTGCGTAATTAGTTGATCTATATCACTAATATCTATGAGTTCTTTTTGCATTTATTAACCCAACGCACTCATTAAGGCACCTAACTGACCTTGCATTTTGCCAGTCGCATCTTGCATGGCGGTAAACTTCGCGTGAGTGCGTTTTTCTAGGCTTTCCATGCGGCGATCTAATGCCGCTTGATCATCACTCAAACGATAATTTTGTTCTGTGAGACTTTTTTCTCGAGTACGAATGCTGCCTGTAATGCCTGTAATACCATGAATCGCATCTTCGACTCGTTTAGCAAAACCTGTGTTGCCACCGAAGAACTTTTCTAGCTCGTTGAAGTTGTTGTTCAACTGACGATCTAACATGTCATAGTTGATTTCTAAGGTACCTTGACGCGTGGTAGTAATGCCAAATTCAGTTAATGACTTTAGGTTTTCAGGCGCTTTATCAATTTGAGTGGAAAATACCGATTTTAATCGTGAGTCTGCGCTGCGTACGGTACTGTCACCCGACAACGGTCCTTTTTGACCAGTGACCGGATCCACACTCGCCAACGCTTGAGACGTTTGATAAAACGAGTTGTACGCCGCAACAAAGTTTTCGATGTCGTTACGCACACTCTGACGGTCGTATTCGACGCCAATTTCAGCAGGTGGCTTGTTCGGTTCTGATTTGCCTTTAAGTGTTAAATCAACACCTTCTATGGCATCTTCAATCACATTGTTGTGACTAGATAGCTTTGCTACTCCATCAAGCAGAACTTCTGAATCTTGCCCTGCTTGTACCTCTGTCATACCAAGGTATTCTTCAAAAGCAGATTGCGCTTTTGCGATTTTCGCTTCTGCTTCATCAATTTTTTCTAAACGTTCACGCTCTTGAGGATCCAGCTTAGCGCGATGAATTTGTTTCGCTTGCTCTTCGGTCAATTCACCACGTTCAACTTTTGCGTCTAGCGCTTGTTTTTCACTCGCAATTTTTTGCTCAATTTCAGCTTTTTCTTGCTCAAGAAGCTGCTTGGCCTCTTTCGTCGTAACGTAAGAGTCGGTTAATGTGCCTGATGCCGCATTGCTCCAACCCGGTACATCTGGTGCCTTATCTATTGCTTTCTCGTCGAGTTCAAGCTCTGGTTCTTCATAAGAATCCAGCAAAGTGCCTGACGCAGTTTCTGTCCACCCTGGAATTCGGTCTTCAGGGCGCAAACTCGCGCGTCGGTTGGCTTCATCAATCGCTTCCTGCCCAGCTTTAGCAGCTTCTGCACCCGCAGCAGAGATTGACTCTTGGGAGCCATCATCTTGTCCATTTTCTGCCGCTTTTTGCTCTTCTGGAGGTAGAGGATTGCCGTTTGCATCCAGTTCTACTGGTTGCTCGGGGAATTGAAGAGGACCTAACACTTCTTCCGCCGCTGAACGAGCTTCTTCAAGCGCGTTAACACGGTCTTCAAGTGTTTGATATTCGAAATACTTTAGAGGGTTGCCTTTGTCGGCCTCCACACTGACTCTGATTTGATGATCCTTACCAGAGAGATTTGAGGCAAGGATAAGGCGTGGTCCTTCAACGTCGTTAATGAGAGATGCTCGAACACCGGGATTGTCTTTTGAGCCGTTGATGCCGCGTACGACATCTGCGAGCTTGGAGCTCGAACGAACGTTCACGTTGAAGGTGTCATCACCAAGCGAAATCTGCAGCTTACCAGGGCCAAACTTTGCGTCTTCTGGCAGTACGTCAGAAGCGACTTTGTGGCTCTGGGCAAGCTGCAACACATCGATAGCATATTTGCCAGCGATAGCATCTGTAGTTGCAGTAGCAGATACGATATTGTCGTCTGTCGTTTCAACAGTACGAACGGCAAACGCTTTCTCTTGACGAAAGTTCGCCATGAGATTTTTCATCGTATCCAGTGATTCTCTGAGTCGCCCATAGGCACTGATACTGGCATTAATTGTCGTGCGCTCGTTGTCAATGCGTTGCTGCTTTGGTACGCGTTCGGCATCCACAATTTTGCTGACCATGGAATTGATATCCATGCCGCCAGACATCCCCAAAGGGCCTAAACTCATCAAATCACCTCTAAAAACGACTTACACTTTTTCAGTCAACAACCCGCTGTTGGCTGTGTGCTCAGCTAGGCGACGCAATACCACTAGCATCTCTTCATCAGGAATTTGACGAATCACGTCGCCCGTTTTGGCTTCGTAAATCGTCACCACATCTCTCCCGGATTCCTCATCCACTCGAAACGCGACTCCTTTGTTTATGGACGTCACAAACTCATTCATTTGCGCGACCAATTTTTCACGTTCTTCTTTGTTCAGCTCTTGACGGCTTTCCGCCATCTCGATCGCAGCTTGAACAGAGAAGTCGTATTCGGTGTCTTTCGCTTTTTGCGGCGAAACCTCACCATTTGAATTTGCTGGGCTAGACGTGCCTATATCATTGCCATTTTTATTTGCAAACTTTGTGCCACTTGGCGTGCCGTAAGGCTGGATGTTCGATGCGTAGGAGGATATATCCATTACAATCTCCCTTCCACCTTATGGGCTAACGATAGAACCTATCGCTTTGGTGCCCCAGCACTAAGGTATTTACCTCAGGCTGGGTCAACCACTTAGCCCAACAAGCTTAGCGCTGCAGATGGAGACTGCTTCGCTTGAGCCAGGATTGAAGTACTTGCTTGCTGAAGAATTTGCGACTTAGTCATCGCAGTGGTTTCTTTCGCGTAATCAGTATCTTTAATACGGCTGTTAGACGCATTAACGTTCTCGTTAATGTTGTCTAGGTTGCTGATTGCGTGGTTGAAGCGGTTTTGGAAAGCACCAAGTGACGCACGTTGGCTGTCTACTGACTTAAGCGCACCGTCGATAACAGCCACGGCTTCTTGAGAGCCTGCTACTGTTGTTACGTCGATGTCTTTCACTGTTACGTCTTTCGGGCCGCCAAAGCCGATCTCGTCCGCTAGGTTGCCAGAGAACTCAACATCACCTTGAACTTTTTGAGAAGAAGCAAATACTTGTAGTTTACCATCTTCACCAACAGACGCTTTTACATCATCGTTTTGACCGTTGATGTACGTTGCTAGCTGCTCAATGTCGTCGCCTTGTTTTGCGCTAATCGATAGCTCTTTCTCTTCACCTTGTTTGTTGGTGTAGCTCATTTTGAACTCAGTTTTCTCACCAACAGTCCAAGATGCATCTTTACCCTCTTCTGCTGCGTAGCTCTTGCCACCCATTGCAGAAGTGTCTGAGCGCAAGCTACCCATAGAAAGCATAACTGCTTCACCTGAGTCTGCACCAATTTGGAAAGATTGCGTACCGTATGTACCGTTCAGCAACTTGTTACCACCGAAAGAGGTAGTTTCAGCAATACGGTTTAGCTCGTCATTTAGCGCTGTTACTTCTTCTTGGATCGCAACACGTTCTGCTTTTGAGTTAGAACCGTTCGCAGATTGAAGCGATAGGTCACGCATACGTTGTAGGATGTTGGTAGATTCATTCATTGCACCTTCAGCAACCTGTGCAATAGAAATACCGTCGTTTGCGTTTTTCACCGCCATGTCTAGGCCACGGCTTTGTGCATTCAAGCGGTTTGAAATCTGTAGACCTGCAGCATCGTCTTTCGCGCTATTGATTTTATAACCCGAAGACAAACGCTCCATTGATTTTTGTTGACCGTCAGCTGCCTGGTTTAGGTAACGCTGTGCAGTCATCGCAGAAACGTTAGTATTAACGTTAATCGCCATAATTGATCTCCTTAAGGCTTTAGTGAATGTACCGTCGTGTCTCTCACCTCACTTAGGTACATCTCATTTCTCTCAGTCCCTTTAACGGCGACCGATGAATATCCTTTAGAAGAAATTTTCAATTTTTTGCGATTATTTTCTTTGGCTTACTGAAATGTGATGAAGCTCTAATGTCGTGATTCGCAGAAATCCTGAGTCCCAAACAAACAGAAAAAAACCCAGCCGAAGCTGGGTTTACTCGCTCATCTCTCACCACGAGCCAATGAGGTTCTCGTCTTAGGTTTGAAATTAACCTAGCAGACTTAGCGCTGAGTTTGGCGCTTGTTTCGCTTGCGCAAGGATTGAGCTTGACGCTTGCGATAGAATTTGTGATTTGGTCATTTGAGTCGTTTCTTTCGCGAAGTCAGTATCTTTGATACGGCTCTTCGACGCGTTCACGTTCTCGTTAATGTTGTCCAAGTTGCTGATTGCATGGTTGAAACGGTTCTGGAATGCACCCAGCTCTGCGCGGTGACTGTCTACGTATTTCAGTGCCGCATCGATGATAGCAACAGATTCTTGTGCGCCACCAACTGAGGTTACGTCGATAGTATCTACCGTTACTTTTTTACCTTCGCCCAAACCTAGCTCGCCAGATAGGCCGCCTGAAAATTCGACTTCACCTTCGACTTTGTTGTTACCAGCAAAGATTTGCAGTTTACCGTCTTGGTCTACTGAGGCTTTCACTAGGTCAGTTTGACCGTTAATGTAAGTCGCAAGCTCTTCGATATCGTCACCTGCTTTTGCGCTGATGTTGATTTCTTGCTCTTGACCGTAGCTGTCCGTTAGGTTGATTTTTAGGTCGTTCTTACCTTCAGCAACGTTCCAATCTTTACCTTTACCACTTTCAGCTTGGTAGCTCACACCGCCCATCATTTTGTTGTCTGAACGCATGTCTTTTAGCTCAAGCATCACGGCTTCACCATTATCCGCACCGATTTGGAACGATTTCGCGCCGTGTGTGCCGTTTAGTAGCTTGTTACCACCGAAAGACGTGGTTTCTGCGATACGGTTTAGTTCGTCGTTTAGCGCGGTCACTTCTTCTTGAATCGCCACACGCTCTGATTTCGAGTTTGAGCCGTTTGCTGATTGTAGAGACAAATCACGCATACGTTGAAGAATGTTAGTGGTCTCGTTCATTGCACCTTCAGCGGTTTGTGCAATTGAGATACCATCGTTCGCGTTGCGAACCGCCACATCCAAACCACGGCTTTGTACGTTCAAACGGTTCGAGATTTGCAGACCCGCAGCGTCATCTTTTGCGCTGTTGATTTTGAAACCCGAAGACAAACGCTCCATAGAAGTTTGTTGAGCTGAGTTTGCGTTGTTTAGGTAACGCTGAGCGGTCATCGCTGATACGTTAGTGTTTACATTCACTGCCATGGTGATTTCTCCAATTGATTTTCCGGTATAGCGGTTTCCGACGTCTCGGAAAACCAAGTAGTTCTCTCAAAGTTACTTTTATTAACGGCGCTCAAACTGATTTCTTTAGGGAATTTTTTGGATTTTTTTGGAAAAAGTTCATTTGGAGAAGGAATCGTGATGAAGCAGATAAAAAAGCAAAAAAACGTCAAATTTTCGCTAAAGCTTCTTTTCGAGTTGTCGATACAGGCAGGTTTTACGTTAAATTCGAGCGAGTTCGATCATTAGCCAAGTAAGGTTAATGCTAGGTTGGGCGCTTGTTTTGCTTGCGCAAGAATAGAAGTACTGACCTGCTGCAAAATCTGCTGCTTCACCATTTGCGTGGTTTCTTTCGCGTAGTCAGTGTCTTGGATACGACTGTTGGAAGCGGCTAAGTTTTCGTGGATGTTATCCAGATTATTGATCGCGTGATTAAAGCGGTTTTGATACGCGCCTAACTCCGCACGTTGGCTATCGACAAATTTCATCGCCGTGTCTAGTACAGCGACAGCTTGCTGCGCCCCACCAACGGTTGTGATGTTCAGGTTATTGACCGCATCATAACCTTTCAACGACATCCCAAGCTCACTCGCAAGATCTCCTGAGAATGAAATCGTTCCGGCGGTTTCTTCTCCTGCCATAAAGATCTGTAACTGACCTTTTTCATTCACCGATGCCGTCACTTTGTCGGTTTGACCATTGATATAAGTCGCGAGTTCTTCAATATCATCACCGGCTTTGGCATTGATTTGGATTTTTTCCGTCTCGCCAGAACGGTTGGTGAAAGACATCGTCAGATCATTGGCGTTCTCTTTTACCTGCCAATCAGAATCAGCACGCCCTTGAGCGACATAACTAAAGCCGCCCATTTCCAACCCATCAGTGCGCATCGATTTCAACTCAATCTGTACGGCTTCACCTGACGCTGCACCGATTTGAAATGCCGACTTACCAAAGCTGCCATTGAGCAGTTTACGCCCACCAAAGGAGGTCGTTTCGGCAATGCGGTTTAGCTCATCGTTAAGTGCCGTCACTTCTTCTTGCAGTGCAGTGCGTTCCGCTTTGCTGTTTGAACCATTGGCTGACTGTAACGACAAATCACGCATACGTTGCATGATGTTGGTCACCTCATTCATCGCGCCTTCTGCGGTTTGCATGATAGAAATGCCGTCATTCGCGTTACGAACCGCCACATCCAAACCACGCATTTGTGATTGCAGACGATTGGAGATTTGCAGGCCTGCCGCGTCATCTTTTGCGCTGTTAATACGCTTCCCTGAAGACAAACGCTCCATGGATTGATTCAGCATATCCGTTGCACTGGTCAAATGACGTTGTGCGACAAGTGCTGCAACATTGGTATTAACGGTGATAGCCAAGAGACACAGACTCCAAATAAATTAAGGCTTTGGATACTTATCGACCAAGAAACAGAAAGATTTAGTGTTTTTTGAAAAGAGATTGGAATGAGAGAATAGAAAACAAAAAACCCTCCGAGTGGAGGGCTTTGGAAACTTTTAACTATTAATCACTTAATGGCCAGTTCTGCTAGCATTTCTTGTGAAGGAGCGAAGAAGTACGCACCAGTTACCGCTTTAGTGAAGCGAAGCAGTTGGTCTGTTTTACCGTCGGTTACACCGTACATGCTCTCTAGCATCACTTTGATATTGTGAAGGGTATTGCAGTAAGAGATGAACAGCAGACCGTGCGCACCAGTCACAGTGCCGTATGGCAAGCTATGACGAACAATCTTGAGACCTTTACCTTCTTCTTTAATATCAACTCGACCAACGTGAGATGCTGCCGGTACGTCTTCTAGCTCGATAGAGTCTGGTTTGGTACGACCAATCACTTTTTCTTGCGCTTTGACATTCAAGCGATTCCAAGCGGCAAGGTTATGTTCAAAGCGTTGAGCCATGACATAACTACCTCCAGCAAATGGGCCCTCTTTTACTAGAGCCACATCAGCGCGAGCCTCCCCTTTCGGGTTTTCTGTCCCATCAATAAAGTCTGTCATATCACGAGCATCAAGGTAACGGTACCCATACGTTTCGTCCACAATGGTGACATCTTGCGCCGTCTCTTCTAGAAACTTACGCAGAACATAAAAGTGCAAGTCGTGACGAGTAGAGTGACAGTGAATCAGCACATCAACATCCGTTGCAGGCGCTACGATGTCTCCTTCGCCAAGTTGAGTAAAATCAATAAGCTCTTCTGGCGCGTCTACATTGAGGTGTTGCCAAAACGATTTTGTGAATGCGATAGAAAGGGTCAGCGCCGCGCCTGGCTGGGTAATATTTAACTCTTCCACTAACTTTGGTAGTGCTTTCAGCTTATCCAATACGTTTTCACGGTTTTGGTTCACTTTAAGTTGAGTGTACAGTGCAAATGGCCCTGCTTCTGGCACGATCGCCGTTTGAGCTTGTGACATTGAGGTTTCCTCTATACTTTGCCCCGGTGTGGGAAGTTATTGTTTTTAATTCTTCGAAGGCTGTTCTTCATTGCGCTCCAATTGTGGCACATGAAAACAGTCTTTTACCCATCTTCCATTTAGAAGATAGATCATAAACCAAGCTAATAAGGTAATGGTAAGGGCGTTTGCCCAGTTGAATACACCATGTTCCAGATACACATGATACATGGTCTGAGCCAGTTGGATACCGCACAAGATCAAAGTGATCTCTCGACCATAGCGAGTAATTCTGTTTACCCATCCTCTATCGGGGTGACGGAGCCCCATCAACCACATGAGAAGCAGGCTTGGAATGCCCATAGCCAAACCCAAATACAGCGTACTTGAGTCTGGGTAAACAATAGCGAGTAGCTTACTGCCACTATCACGACTTACGCCTGCCATCGCAAACACAACCCATGAACGCACAAGAAACATCCATCCAAACCATAAAATAATCGGCGCTTTTAAAAATCCATGGGCGTCATATTGGTCAAACGAGTAGCGCACAACATCTTCTTCTTAATGTGATAAAACGCCACTTTAACCTATCATTTCAGAGTTGCAAGCCAGCAAAGATGAGAACTAAAGTTCATTTCATCATCTTACACAGGTAAACTAAACAAAGATTTACAATGACGTTGATGAGAAACATGAAAAAAAGAACTCCAGCTACCCCAGCGCCTTCTCAAGAAACTCAAGCCGAAGCGATGAGAATTGCCAAATCCACGCAGAAACCGGGGCAAACCAAAGAGCAAACCAAGCTTATCGCTCAAGGTATCGAAAAAGGCATCGCTCAATATAAGAAGCAGCAAAAAGAGCGCAATCGTCAAGCCGATAAAGCGAAGAAAAAACAGCAACGTGAAAAACAACGTCAGCATGAAGAGACTATCGAACAAGACAACATCACCGACGATGCGCCAAACCATGTATCAAGAAAACTGCCTTGGATACTGCTCGCTCTGAGCTGGATTGGCTTTGCTGCTTACATAGTATTGGGGAAATAGCTGATGAGACGCCTGTTACTTGGACTTTTTGTCGTACTTCTCTCTGGTTGCACGATGCCTTCTCACCTTACTCATGCTCAAAGCCAAGATGTTCATATTCGCATTGACGCTCAGTTCAACCCTGATCTATGCGAATACAAAGGCGAAGTCACCGGAAGCGAGGGTCATTGGTATAACTACATTTTCATGACCAATGACGCGATGATGCAAGGCGCAATGAATGATTTAAAAAACAATGCCGCGGCTATCGATGCGGACACCGTTTTTATGGTCTCCCCACAAGATTTTATCACCTCATTTAGCGTGCTGGGCTCCGCTTACCGCTGCAATGGATGACGCCTGAATATGAAAAAAGCCAGCAATTGCTGGCTTATGCACGAAATCCAAGACTGCTAGCGATATCTCTCTCCCGCTCTAGAACCCATTGGCTATCAAAAGGTCCCCAATCTGAAAGTTGATAATAGCCGTCATTATGACGTCGGCCATCTTGAACGAATATGAGTTCAATGCCGATCCCAGGTAACGCCTTGAGTACATCTTGAATTGTACGACGAGGCCACCCCGTTTTTTCGATCAACTTTGGCACATTCGGCCTTTCTAGGTTTTCCACCAACAAGGCCAAATATAGCCGCCTTGCAAAAACAGGACTCAATTCCATTGACACCTCCTAAAATTGTGCTGATTCATTATTTCGTTTTTGCTCAGCGAGATGTTGCGTTTGATCAATAACTCGACTTTTCCATTTGATTTAGACGATTTTTTATTCGATTTATAGTGAATTCATCGTAAATAAGTTACGTAACATCAGTTATCTCAATCTATCTGAAAATATTTTCCACCGCATTTTGTCAGTTTGATTGCTTCTTGATAGGATGCTATAGCAGCCCAAATCACTTAAGTGCGTCTTAACCGCGCCAGTGAAAAATAGAACAAAGAAAAAAGGAAACACTATGTCGATTACCATGTTTGGTATTCCCAACTGCGATACGATCAAAAAAGCCAAAAAATGGTTAGAAGCTGAGGATATTGCTTACGACTTCCATGACTACCGTAAGCAAGGCGTTGATGTAGCTATGGTAAGCGAATTTTGTCGCGCTTTAGGTTGGGAACAGGTGCTCAACAAACGTGGCACGACCTACCGCCAACTGACACAAGAACAGAAAGACACGCTTAACGAAGAAAACGCGATCGCTCTTTTGGTAGAAAATCCGGCGATGATCAAGCGCCCAATTTTAAAAGTGAATGATCAACTTCATATCGGTTTTAAAGCTGATCAATACGCTACCATTTTCAACTCTTAAATAAAGGAATACTCAAGGATGACAGACAGTCCAGTATTGGCACTTGCTAAAGATCTGATCAGTAGACAATCTGTAACGCCGGAAGACGCAGGTTGTCAGGATTTGATGATCGAGCGCTTAAAAGCACTCGGGTTTGAAATTGAAGTAATGGTGTTTGAAGACACCACGAACTTCTGGGCTCGCCGAGGTTCAGAAGCGCCACTATTTGCGTTCGCAGGCCACACCGATGTGGTACCTGCTGGCAAACTGGAGCACTGGGATACACATCCGTTTGAACCAACTATTATTGATGGTTACCTACACGGTCGCGGTGCAGCGGACATGAAAGGGTCGCTAGCTGCTATGGTCGTTGCTGTCGAACGCTTCATTGAAGAAAACCCAGACCACAAAGGTTCAATCGGCTTTCTAATTACGTCGGATGAAGAAGGACCATTTATCAATGGTACCGTTCGTGTTGTAGAAACGTTGATGGCACGTGGCGAAAATATCGACATGTGTATCGTCGGGGAACCATCCAGTACCGAAGTAGTTGGCGATGTGGTGAAAAATGGACGTCGCGGTTCTATCACGGGCGATTTAACGGTAAAAGGAACACAAGGCCACGTGGCCTATCCTCACCTAGCCAATAACCCAGTGCACGAGTCTCTACTCGCCATTCATGAACTCGCAACAACCGAGTGGGACAAAGGAAATGATTATTTCCCACCAACCAGCTTCCAGATCCCGAACGTATCGGCTGGCACTGGTGCGTCTAACGTCATTCCTGGCGAGTTCCATGTTCAGTTCAACCTGCGTTTTAGTACTGAGCTTAACAATGACGCAATTGTTCAGCGTGTTACCGAAACACTAGACAAGCATGAGCTGGACTACGACCTAAAATGGACATTCAACGGCGACCCATTCCTGACCGATACAGGCGCGCTGCTAGATGCAGTTGTTGCTGCTGTTGCCGAAGTGAATGATACGAAGCCAGCACTACTTACAACTGGCGGTACGTCTGATGGTCGCTTTATCGCTCGAATGGGAGGTCAAGTCGTAGAGTTAGGCCCTGTTAATGCTACGATTCATAAAGTGAACGAATGCGTGAAAGTGGACGATCTAGAAAAGTTGACTGACATGTACGAGAACACGTTGAAACACCTGTTAGCGAAGTAATCAGCGAGAACACCATGACACCAGAGCAACTCACCGGCACCACAGATTCTCATCTGCAATCCACTTTAGTGGGTCAAAAAGCGTTTCTACTCCACCCTGAAGTAGCTGACGATCTGCTAAAGATGACTGAAGCGGCAACAGAAGCAGGTTTTAAAATGGAAATCGCCAGTGGTTTTCGTGACTTCAACCGCCAAAAAGCGATCTGGAACGGGAAGTTTTCTGGTGAGTTGCCAATTCTCGACGTCAACTCCCGCCCTTTAAACAAAGCAGAGTTAAATGACGAAGAGAAGTTGATGGCCATTTTGCGCTGGTCGGCACTGCCTGGAGGAAGTCGTCATCATTGGGGTTGCGATTTTGATGTCTATGCGCGCAATTTATTGCCTACTGACACCAAACTCAAGCTGGAGCCTTGGGAGTACCTTGAAGGCCACCAGCAAGCGTTCTACCAATGGTTAAAAGCCAACCTTGGTCGATTCGGCTTCTTCTTCCCTTATCAGCAAGATTTAGGTGGCGTTTCGATTGAGCCTTGGCACATCAGCCACCGCACTGTCGGGCAACAGTGCCTCGCGCAATTGACGCCTAATGTGCTCAGAAACCAGCTGATTCAGCAAAATCAGACCGACAACATTGCAGGGATTGACGTCATACTGAATAATTTGGATAACGTCGTTGCCAAATTTATTCACAATATCACGCCGCCGGAGGCTCTATGATAGAAATACTCACCAATCCTTGGGTTATTATCATTGTAGTGCTGAGCGTGGTCATTGGTAACATTGCCGCACTCAAATACACCGCAAAAATGAAGTTTGGTCAGATGGATAAAAGCCGTAAGAACGATTTAGATAAGCTGAACACGTTGGATAAACAGCGCTCCGCTGACGAGGAGAGCAACAAAGACGAGCCTCGTTAGTTACACACCTACTTTATCTCGACACGCAAAATATAAGCATCAAAAAAGGGACCACTGGGTCCCTTTTCAATTATTGTGTAAACGTATCGCGTTAAGTTCGCTTTGGTTACTGCTTCACCGTCGCAGCCAATACAGGCGCTAGTGATTTCAAAAACTCTTCTTCTACTGGCTTACCAGAGGAATCCGTAATATTGATAGACGTACGGTTGCCTAAATCACCAAGTAAGAATGTGTACTTACCAGCGTCTAACGCCACTGGTTTAACGCCGATATCGTTCCAGAATTCATCATCCGGGGACGCATATTTCGCAGTGATTGTGCCCTGAGACTGGCTACGCTCTTCAATCTTAAAGCCCATCTTAGGTAGAATATTAGGCAGACGTTGCCAAAGCATGTTGTATTGCGCACGCGCGACAATCACAGGAAGCCCGCTGCGGTCTTTACCCATTGTAATTGGGATCTGTTTAACCAACTCTTGCGCTTTACGTTGTGCTTCTTCACGTACTTCTTGATCGTAGCGAGCGGTTACCAAGTTCGTCATGAACACATTGTAGCGCTCACGGTTGGTCGCCGTTACTTCTTTCACTTGATTGCCTTCACGCCAGTCAATAAGACTCACTTTAAAGCCGTGTCGACCATTTGCTTCAGCACGCACGATCTCATATCGGCTGCCAATTTCCAGCTCTTCGTCTGGCGAATCCCACGTCACCCAACCCGTCTCGATGCGAGAATCTGTTTGGCTTTCAACTGGTATTTCGTTGGCAGAAACCATGTTTTGTACGGTTTGCCAAACCTTGTCTAGTTCATCTTTACGAAGTAGCCAAAGTGTCACTTCACCATCACTACTGCGGTCCAGACGTGCACCAGGAATAAGCTCTAGGACTTGTTGAGGTGGACGAATGTCGACATCTTTACCTACACCACCAGCATAGTTACCCTGAGGGATCTCATAGTTAGGGTAAAACTGAGGCTGTGCACCCTGTGGGACATTCCACTCACCCAAATTGGGGGAGTTCAAATACTCGAAGTCATCTTTTGCTTGACGACGTTGATTGGCACCACCTGAACAGGCAGTCAATACGAATACAGCTAATGAACTTAACACTAACTGGCTTGAAAGCTTCATCTATACTCCTAAAACACCGAGGGCGCTTTGGCCCCCAGTATGAACTTCAATCCTAGTAACTCAATCTTAATAGCTCAATTTTAATAAATACCGGCGTCGGTTAACGCCTGTTCAACGATCGGCTGCGATTTTTCAGAAAGTGTGGTTAAAGGAAGACGCAAACCACCTTCTTCAATTAAACCAAGCTTTTGCGCTGCCCATTTTACTGGGATAGGGCTTGCTTCAATGAAAAGGTTTTTGTGTAGAGTCATCAAGCGTTGGTTAATCGCTTCTGCTTCTTCGTACTTACCTTCACTTGCCAAATGGAACATGTCTGCCATGTCTTTAGCTGCAATATTGTTCGTTACCGAGATAACACCATTGCCGCCAAGTTTCACAAAATCGAGCCCCGTCGCATCATCGCCACTTAGTAAGATAAAATCTTCGCCACAAAGTTCACGATGAATTGCAATTCGGTCCAAATCGCCCGTTGCATCTTTTAAAGCCACGATATTATCAAGCTTTGACAAGCGTGCCACTGTTTCTGGCTGCATATCAACAGCAGTACGGCCTGGTACGTTGTATAAAATTAGAGGCACATCACTCGCTTCAGCAATTGCCTTGTAGTGCAAGAACAAACCTTCTTGAGTTGGTTTGTTGTAATACGGTGTCACACTCAGGAAGCCAGCAATACCAGAATCAGCCAGTAATTTGCTAAATGTTACTGCCTCGTGGGTTGCATTTGCACCCGTGCCAGCAATCACAGGGATGCGACCGTCGGCAAACTCAACAGTTTTATTAACGACCTTTACATGCTCTTCAATGGTCAGTGTCGCTGACTCACCTGTTGTGCCTACTGCCACAATACCGTCTGTACCCGCTTCAACGTGGTACTCTACTAGCTTTTGCAGACTGTCAAAGTCTACTTCGCCATCTGCTTTGAATGGCGTAATCAGCGCTACGATACTTCCTGAAAACATGTTTATCTCCCTCATTTAACTCTTTCTGCATGGTACTGTAATGCGATTGAAAAACACAAGAGCGTAAACTCGCTTACAAAGTACAAATGAATGAATAATTATCAGTTGTTAGAGGTCTAGCAACTTAATTGCTCTATTTGGTTTGATTAGCGGCAATATTGATAATCGTGTTGGGCTTTCGAGTGGCTTTAGAATCTATCAGTGATTTGGAAAATACTGAAGTGCACAAGCCAGGAAAATATACTCTTTGGTCGTGCTCACCAAGTCAGACCTGAGTGAATAAAAAGACCAAACAACACGCAAGCACATCATGCAAACGTTTTATTCCCCCAACTCCCTCGTTTACTGCTTGCCTCCAATCGTTCACCTCAAGAGCCAACCTGCTTTTTTGTAAACTAAAAAAGAACTGACTCGATATTTCTCCGCAATATCTGTGCTAACATCTCTCTATTGAAGAAAGGACAAGAAGCTCATTTATGAAGCAACATCTGGTACTTACAGCAGTTGGAACGGACCGTCCAGGCATTTGTAACCAAGTCGTACACCTCGTTACTCAAGCCGGTTGTAACATAGTCGATAGCCGTATCGCTATCTTTGGAAGTGAATTTACCCTGATCATGCTCCTAACTGGGAACGCCAGCAGTGTGACTCGAGTAGAGACGCAATTGCCCCTACTTGGCCAAGAGCATGATCTGATTACGATTATGAAGCGTACGGCGGCGCACGAATTGCTCGACAACAGCTACACAATGGAAGTGTTTATTGAGTCTGAAGACCGCCCAGGTCTGACTGAAAAATTTACTAAGTTCTTCGCGGATCAACAGATTGGTTTGGACTCTCTTAGCGCCCAAACTATCAGTAAGTCGAAAATTCAACTTGATGCCGACCAATTCCACATTGCGATTACCGCATCAGTAAGTGCGGATTGTAACTTAATGCAATTACAAGAAGATTTCGATGAACTTTGTCAGTCGCTCAACGTACAAGGTTCTCTGAATTTCATTAAAAACACACTATAAAGTAAAGGAAATCACCATGAATACGCTGACAGCAGGCTCGCCAGCGCCAGCCTTCTCTTTGCTCGACCAAGACGGAAATACCGTTTCTCTTGAAGACTTTAAAGGCAAGAAAGTACTTTTCTACTTTTACCCTAAGGCGATGACTCCGGGTTGTACTACACAAGCAAAAGGTCTTCGTGACATCAAAGCTGAACTCGATGCACACAACGTGGTGGTACTTGGCGTAAGCATCGACCCTGTAAAACGCCTAGGCAAATTCATCGAGCGTGATGATTTAAACTTCACCCTGCTTTCTGACGAAGATCATGCCGTTGCAGACCAATTTGGCGTTTGGGGCGAAAAGAAATTCATGGGTAAAGTATACGATGGTCTTCACCGCATTAGCTTCCTGATCAATGAAGAAGGCGTGATCGAACACGTGTTCAACAAGTTCAAAACCAAAGATCACCACGAAGTCGTATTAAATTACCTCAACGAAAACGCATAAGCGCGATCCGTTCTTCAAATAACAAAAAGCCCAGCAAACTGCTGGGCTTTCTTTTGAGCATTGTACTTTGGTAACGCCTACTCTTGTTCGACTGGTTCGTTTTCTTCCGTACTTGGTAAAGCATGCCATACGGCTTTAACTAGTGTCGCCAACGGAATGGCGAAGAATACGCCCCAAAAACCCCACAAGCCACCGAAGACTAACACTGCCACAATGATGGCAACTGGGTGTAGATTTACCGCCTCAGAAAACAGAACAGGAACCAACACATTACCATCCAGCGCTTGGATAATACCGTAGGCAAGCAGCAACCAATAAAACGGAGGCGCAAGACCCCATTGGAACAGACCAACGATGGCGACAGGCACAGTTACAGCTGCCGCGCCGATATAAGGAATTAACACAGATAGACCGACAGCTACGGCAAGCAGCGCCGAATAGCGAAGATCTAAAATGGCAAAAGTCACGTAACTCACGCCACCCACTATTAAAATCTCGAGCACTTTACCGCGAATGTAATTGGAGATCTGCTCGTTCATTTCATGCCAAACTTTATTCGCCAATTTACGGTTTTTCGGCAAAACACCACTCGCGATTCTTAGCATCTCTTCTTTGTCCTTCAGTAAGAAGAAGATAAGTAGTGGCACTAAAATCAAGTATACCGCTAGCGTCGCAATACTGACTAATGACGCAAGTGAGCCTTTTACTACACTCTCACCAAGTCCCAACGCTTGGTTTTTGGCATTTGTCACCACAGTTTCTACAATTTCTAAGTTTGCTAACTCAGGGTGACGTTCTGGTAGCGTGACAATAAACTTTTGTAACCCGTTGTACATATTTGGAATATCGTTAATTAGATTGCCGACCTGAGTCCAAATCGTCGGAACCAAACCAAACAAAGCGATCAACATCAATCCGACGAACATTAAGATCACGATGATGACCGACAAAGTGCGCGGCACGCCCATGCGACACATTTTTACGACTGGCCATTCAAGTAAATAAGCCAAAACGATCGCGACAAGCAATGGCGCAATCAAATGCCCAAAGAAGTAAATGGTGATAAAACCAAACAGCAAGATCGCGACGAGACTTACTGCATGAGGGTCTGAGAAACGTCGTTTATACCAACGACTAACCATTTCAAACATCTTATGCGGATTCCTTATTGAATACAGTCAATGTGTAGTGCTCTGATGTAGATTGGCAATCCACTAAGTACCCTTGGGCACTGAGATAGTTCACAATGTCTCGTTTAGAGCTGTTATCCACCACTTGAATAACAAGTTGATGATACTGCTGCGTTTCTCCTTGAAAGACTTCAGCAGCGTGACGCTTTGCAAGTAACAGTGCCATAGGGCAACGTTGTTCACGCAAATCAAGTAACATGGATTCCATTGTATTGCTCTGCACTTATGATAGGGTTGTATTGTAACGGCTTTTTGAGCTGGTGCTAGCACTTCTGACATGATTTAACCACATGCTGAAATGACTCGGATATAAAATAATTTACGAAACCAATTCATTTATTTCCGGTCTTATTGCTAGCTTATATCCTCGCGGATAACCAAAACGCATGTGGCGCTGTTGAGAGGTTCTCAGCCTCTAACCACATGCTTATGTATTTTGGAGAACCTTTTAAACGTATGTTAAAACGCACTCGCTCGCTAGTTTGCTTATGTCTTGCAGCTGCAATCAGTTCGCCGACAACTTATGCCAATAGCATTGACTTGCCAGACATTGGTACGGCTGCTGGTGGCACGCTCTCAATAGACCAAGAGTTGATTTACGGCGACGCCTATATGCGTATGCTCAGAGCCAGTAAACCTATCGTTAATGATCCTGTTATCAATGAGTATATTGATGCTCTCGGGCACAGATTAGTAGCCAATGCGAACGATGTAAAAACGCCGTTTCACTTCTTTATGATTCGCGACCGCAATATTAACGCGTTCGCGTTTTTTGGTGGTTACGTAGCGTTGCACTCTGGGTTGTTTCTTCATGCACGTTCAGAAAGCGAGTTAGCCTCTGTTGTTGCTCACGAGATTGCGCACGTCACACAACGCCACCTTGCGCGCAGCATGGAAGAGCAAGCACGTCGCTCTCCGGCCACATTAGCTGCACTCGCTGGCGCATTACTGCTTTCGATTGCCTCACCAGAAGCGGGGATGGCTGCAATTACGGCGGCAACCGCAGGTAACATGCAAAGCCAAATCAACTACACTCGCGCGAATGAAAAAGAAGCGGATCGCTTTGGTATTTCAACACTGGCAAAAGCTGGTTTTGATGTTCAAGCAATGCCACGTTTTTTTGGCCGTCTTGCAGATGAATATCGTTATGCGAGTAAACCGCCGCCAATGCTACTGACTCACCCACTACCTGAAGATCGAATTACCGATAGCCGTGCGCGAGCAAGGACCTATCCACCAATGCGAGTAGTGCCTTCAATAGACTATCACCTAGCGCGTGCGCGCATTGTAGCGCGGTACGCCGGCATTGACGGACAAGCTGCTTTAGGCTGGTTTGAGCGAACTCAAAAGAAAGCCTCTGCGGACATTACACCTGCTTTTGACTATGGGCGAGCACTCGTACATTTAGACAGCAAACGCTTGTCTCAAGCGGAACCTATTTTGAAAAAGTTGCTGGAGCAGGACCCAAGTAACCCGTTCTACCTGGATGCTATGACGGATTTATATATCGAGAAGAAGCAGCCAGAAAAAGCAACCGAGATGCTCCGTAAAGCGTTATCTCGGAACCCTCAAAATAAAGTATTGACCATTAACTATGCCAATGCGCTACTTGAGGACAATAAAAACGATCAAGCCACGCGAGTTCTTCAAAGATACACTCATGATTATCCTGAAGATACAAATGGCTGGCACCTAATATCGAAGAGCTACCACGCGCTAGGACGTAGTGATGAAGAGTTGGCTGCGCGAGCGGAAATTTTGGCGTTGCGAGCAAACTGGAATAAAGCGATTCAATATTATAGTGAAGCAAGTAAAATGGCCAAGTTGGGCAGCTTAGAGCAAGCTCGATACGATGCCCGTATTGACCAACTCATGATCCAAAGAGATCGATTCATGGCATTACAATAACGAAATGGAGAAAACCATGTCAGTCGTGATTTATCACAACCCTCGTTGCTCAAAGAGCCGTCAAACACTTGAACTGCTTGAGCAAAATGGTGTTACACCGGAAGTCGTCAAATACCTAGACACACCACTTAACGTAGATGAGCTAAAAGCGCTGTACGCACAACTTGGCTTTTCATCTGTACGTGAAATGATGCGCACCAAAGAAAGCGAATACAAAGAACTTGGCCTAGGCGAAGACTCTGTTAGCGATGAGCAATTGTTCGAAGCAATGGCGAAAAATCCAAAATTATTTGAGCGTCCGGTGGTAGTTGCCAACGGCAAAGCGAAAATTGGTCGACCACCAGAGCAAGTGTTGGATATTCTATAAATGGATTGCCAGATCCTTATTTTGTATTTCAGCCGTCACGGCTCGACAAAACAACTGGCAAGACAGATAGCAAGAGGAGTCGAATCGACTCCTCAATGCCAAGCAATTTTGCGTACAGTTGAAGAATTGTCACCTCACTCACACTCCCCTTCTGATCCAATTGTTACTCTAGAGGAACTGAAAACGTGCGACGGTCTAGCGTTTGGCAGTCCCGTCTGGTTTGGCAACATGGCTGCGCCTTTAAAGCACTTCTGGGATCAGACTACATCTTTATGGGTCAGTGGTGACTTAATCGATAAGCCAGCTTGTGTCTTTACCTCTTCCTCTTCGATGCATGGTGGTCAAGAAACAACGTTACAAAGCATGATGACCCCTTTGTTGCATCACGGGATGATGTTTTTGGGCATTCCTTATGCCGAACCAGAGTTACACACTACGCAGTCCGGAGGCACTCCGTATGGCGCCAGCAGTGTAGGCCATGAGGCAACCCTCAGCAGTGAAGAGATTCGTCTGGCACAACAATTAGGCAAAAGGCTGGCAACTGCAGCGTTAAAACTAAAAGTCTGTTAGTAAAATCAAGGATAGTTAATCGATGTCTGACTCTTTAGACCAAACACCACTCGGTACACAGGCTAAAACCTATCGTTACCTAGCTTTATTTGGCAACTTAGCCTTATTAGCCTGGGTCGCAATTTGGCAGCTTGCGTTGTCCCCTCACCCTCACCTCAGCAGCACAACACTTGCTATTGCTTGGTGTATTCCGCTATTACTTCCGTTGCCTGGTATTTTGGCTGGTAAGCCTTACACTCATGCTTGGGCTAACTTTGTTCTTATGCTGTATTTCTTGCATGCGCTGACCATCCTTTATGTGGATGGTGGAGAACGTTGGCTTGCGGCAGTAGAGTTGCTCCTGACTTCACTCGGTTTCGCTGGCAATATTTTGTTTGCTAGAGCGAGAGGCAAAGAGCTAGGTCTTAAGTTGAAGCGCCTCTCTCAAGTAGAAAAAGAAGAAAAAGCGAAATTCAATAAATAACGCCAATCTCATTCAATCACTGAGCATTGGTTCGAATACGAATTTAGAAAACAAAAAGAGTCGCTATTGCGACTCTTTTTTACGCTTACCACATTGGTGTTTGATCCTTGCGCTTGACGCCTGGAACGCTATCAACGCAATTACGATGCCGAGCGCCACTCGTAGATCAAGTCATACTGTTCTCGGGCAGGCTCCACAATCATCGGCTGAGTTGGGTGCGTTTCGTCCTTTGCTTCCGCCGCGATATCCGCAGGCACTTCAGACTGCACTTTTTCTACCATAGCTGTATCTTTAGCTTCATTCATCGGAGCAATTGGCTCTGCTTCTTGAGTTAAAGCTGGGGCATCAACTTCACCTAAAGGATCTTCAAAAACCATTAATTGAGAAATAGAAGAAGCTTCTTTCTCAAAAGCTTGTTGAGATGCCAAAAGATGGATGTTGAGCGTCAGCTCATCACCTTGGACACGCTTAATTTCCGTACCCGCAACCGAATTAAGTTGTTTTAACGCATTCTCTAAACGGAAGAAGTCCGTGGCAGACGTTACATTAAGGACTTTCACCGCCAACGCTTTTGAAGATTTTCCAGATACTACCACTGCGCTCTTACTCGCGTAGTAGTCAGCGATGCCATCAACCATCTCAGCAATGGCATTGGCGCCTGATGCGGAACCGTTACGCGGAGAGCGCTGTGCTTCAACAATTCTCATTGGTGATTGATCGTATAACGTCCAGCGAATTTGTTCACCTTGAGCACGCACAACTAAAACGGCATCCGCTGGGTAGCGCTGGCTCGCTTGGCCAATTGGCTCAATAAAGCCGCCCCAAAGATCAGAAACATTAACACCAGTTACATCATCAAAATCACCAACCGGGATCGTAATCGGCAAGCCTCTCGATTTCGCAGCACTGCGAAGTGCTACAACGTTTGAAGAGTCGGAATGCTCCCAAGCAATATTACGATCGTAGCCCTGCTCTTCCACCATCCAAACCAAAATATTGGCGCGATTTGGCGACCAAGATGGCAATTGTGCTTGTGTTAAAAGCGAGCTGATTTGGTCGCTGTTAAACAACATTTTTAAGCTCGCTTTTCCATCAACCTGCCCATAGCTCAGCTGGGAAATGTAACGCGCACTTGAACCAAGTGCCTTTTTAATCACTGGATTGCTTAAAGAGGATTGAGAACCGGTCGCTCGAACAATCACATCCTGCATACCTTGTTGACGAGCCAGAGACTCACCGTCGTTCTGCTCACTGTCGATAACCACTTCGGCACGATAGATATCCACCTGAGTTAATGCATATACTGGTAGGGACAACCAACCTATCAGTAAGAGAGCTAAATAGCGCATAGTTTTTATAATCCTCTGAACAAGAACCCGAATAATAAGCAACTATCAAATCTTGAGCAAGGTAAGTACTGAGTAAATTGTCTGTATTATGACCAGCTTTGTTAACTCGGGTCTCAACGAGCACTCTAGTGTTGTTTTTCATAATAAACTCATTGCTTATCCAGCTATCTCAACGAGTTAGACAGTTCATTTTTCTTCGTCACGCAAGACTCGCAAAAGAGACCAATTTGCAAGCAACTAACTCTCAAAAATGCTATTTATGGGAAAGATTCAATCGAAAGTTTGATCCATGCAACGTTGCAAACGATTGCAGGATGATAGTATTCGCCGGATTTGTCTGCGTATCTTGAAAATAGGGAATTATTATGAAAAACGCGTTACAAGGCGCTCAAATGCTCTTTGTCGCTTTTGGTGCTTTGGTGCTTGTGCCGCTGCTAACTGGCCTTGATCCAAATGTCGCCCTCTTTGGTGCCGGTGTCGGTACTCTCCTCTTCCAATTAATGACTAAACGTTCTGTTCCCATCTTCCTTGCCTCTTCTTTTGCGTTTATTGCTCCTATTATGTTCGGTATCCAAACTTGGGGTATCGGCGCAACGATGGGCGGCTTAATGGCAGCAGGCCTGGTTTATGTGGCTCTAGGGGCGATGATCAAAGTGCGTGGTGTTGGATTTATCCATAAAATTCTCCCGCCTGTTGTCGTTGGCCCTGTGATCATGGTGATTGGTCTTGGCCTTGCTCCAACAGCAGTGAACATGGCGGTAGGTAAAACCGGTGATGGTGCTGCACAGCTTGTGAATGGTGATGCTGCGATCATCATCTCGGCGGTCTCACTGCTCACAACTATTGTACTAAGCGTGTTTGCAAAAGGCTTCTTGAAGCTCGTTCCTATTGTTGGTGGTATTCTTGCTGGTTACTCTGTTTCTCTATTCTATGGGGTGGTTGATTTCACTCCAGTAACACAAGCGGCTTGGCTAGCTATGCCAAACTTCACCGCGCCAGAGTTCAACATAAACGCAATCTTGTTCATGATTCCTGTCGCTATCGCACCTGCGGTAGAGCACGTAGGTGACATGCTTGCTATCTCAAACGTTACAGGTAAAAACTACCTGAAAAAACCTGGCCTTCATCGCACAATCGCAGGTGACGGGGTGGCAACTATCGCAGCCTCGATGGTGGGTGCTCCACCAAACACCACTTACAGTGAAGTTACAGGAGCGGTAATGCTAACCAAAGCATTTAACCCTGTGATCATGACTTGGGCTGCGATCACTGCAATCGTACTTGCATTGGTAGGTAAGCTAGGCGCGGTTCTTCAAACGATTCCAGTACCTGTCATGGGCGGTATCATGATTCTGCTGTTCGGCTCTATCGCCACAGTAGGCCTCAACACACTGATCAAGAATAACGTTGATTTACATAAGTCTCGCAACCTAGTGATCGTTGCCGTAACACTTGTATTTGGTATTGGCGGTATGGCTTTCGGTATTGGCGAGTTCAGCCTACAAGGTGTGAGCCTATGCGGTATCGTGGCAATTATTCTTAACCTTGTGCTACCAAACGATTTAGGTGAAAACCACGTTGTAGATAACGCACAAATGGAAGAAGAGAACGCGAAATAGTGCGTCTGCGCTGCTTTACTGAGTGGCGCATTTTATTCTTCTCGTATTATAGATATAAAAAAGGCTTGGTTTTCACCAAGCCTTTTTTTCTGTTCAGTCGTAGTAATACATTAAAGAATTACTTAGTACCGAAGATCTTATCACCTGCATCACCTAGACCCGGTACGATGTAGCCTTTGTCATTTAGCTTCTCATCGATGGCCGCAGTGTATAGCTCCACATCTGGGTGTGCTTTTTCTAGCGCTTCAATACCTTCTGGTGCAGCAACAAGTACCAACACTTTGATTTGGTTACAACCTTTCTCTTTTAGAAGATCAATCGTAGCAATCATAGAACCACCCGTTGCAAGCATTGGGTCAACAACAAGCGCAATACGCTCATCGATGTTAGAAGCAAGCTTGTTGAAGTAAGGAACTGGCTCAAGTGTTTCTTCATCACGGTAAATACCAACAACACTGATACGTGCGCTTGGCATGTGCTCAAGAACACCGTCCATCATGCCTAGACCTGCACGTAGGATTGGTACTACGGTTACTTTTTTACCTTTAATTTGGTCTACTTCTACCGGACCGTTCCAACCATCAATGGTCACTTTTTCTGTTTCAAAGTCTGACGTTGCTTCGTAAGTAAGTAGGCTACCGACCTCAGTCGCTAACTCACGAAAACGTTTTGTGCTGATGTCACCTTCTCTCATTAGACCAATTTTATGTTTTACTAGAGGGTGCTTTACTTCAACAACTTTCATGTCCATCTCCGGCTATAGTTGGCAATATTTAAACAAACCTTCAGATTATACATGATTTTTACAGGGATATCAGGATAAATCACTAAAGAAAAAAACAGACGCAAACGTTTGCTATCTATGTTTAAGCACTGTTAGAATAGCGCGGTTTTCATATCCAACTTAATACCGAGGACTTCCCTGTGAGTGGTAACAACTCTTCTCTTAGCTATAAAGACGCTGGTGTAGATATTGATGCAGGCAACGCGCTTGTGGATCGTATTAAGGGTGCGGTAAAACGTACTCGTCGCCCTGAAGTTATGGGTGGTATCGGTGGTTTTGGCGCGCTATGCGAATTGCCAACCAAATACAAACAACCTGTACTGGTTTCTGGTACTGATGGCGTAGGTACTAAGCTTCGCCTAGCACTGGATATGAACAAGCACGACACTATCGGCATCGATCTTGTTGCGATGTGTGTAAATGATCTTATCGTGCAAGGCGCAGAGCCACTGTTCTTCCTAGATTATTACGCAACAGGCAAACTAGACGTTGATACCGCAGCGGATGTTGTTTCAGGTATCGCGGAAGGCTGTATTCAAGCAGGTTGTGCCCTAATTGGTGGCGAAACTGCGGAGATGCCTGGCATGTATGAAGGCGAAGACTACGACGTAGCTGGTTTCTGTGTTGGCGTAGTCGAAAAAGAAGACGTGATCGACGGCACGAAAGTCGCTGCTGGTGATGCACTTATCGCTGTTGGCTCAAGCGGCCCACACTCAAACGGTTACTCCCTTATCCGTAAAATCCTAGAAGTATCAGGTGCAGATAAGAACGAAGAACTAGCAGGTCGCACTATCGGTGAGCACCTACTAGAACCAACTAAGATTTACATCAAATCAGCACTTAAGATGATTGAGAAACACGACATCCATGCGATTTCTCATATCACTGGTGGTGGTTTTTGGGAAAACATCCCACGTGTGCTGCCTGAAGGTACAAAAGCAGTTATCGATGGTAGCAGCTGGGAATGGCCAGTGATCTTCAAGTGGCTACAAGAGAAAGGCAACGTCGACACACACGAAATGTACCGTACGTTCAACTGTGGTGTGGGTCTAATCGTTGCACTACCTAAAGACCAAGCGGAAGCCGCGGTTGCTCTTCTTCAAGAAGAAGGTGAAAACGCATGGGTGATTGGTCAAATCGCGCAAGCTGAAGCGAATGAAGAGCAAGTTGAAATCCAATAATTTGCAAATCGAGCTCACAAGATAAAAAGAATGAGGACACTAGATGACTAGGTCCTCATTTTGCTATCTAGAACAATAAAAACCATTCTATTAGTAGGTAGTTTAGAAGCTACATAACTCTAACTTACAATACCAAGGCACTCTCGACATCATGAAAAACCATACCCTAAAAAACATTGTGGTCCTCATCTCGGGTAACGGAAGTAACCTGCAAGCTATCTTGGAAGCTTGCGAAAACAGCATGCCAAACGCACGAGTGGCAGCCGTGTTCTCTAACAAAGCAGATGCTTTTGGTTTAGAACGTGCAAAAAAATTTGATGTAGACGGTCACTTTGTCGACCCTAAAGCATTCGACTCGCGTGAAAGCTTTGATGCAGAGCTAATGAGTCAAATCGATGAATACCAACCAGACGTGATTATTCTGGCGGGCTACATGCGTATTCTGAGCAGCGAGTTTGTTTCTCATTACATGGGTAAGATGATCAATATCCACCCTTCTCTTCTACCAAAATATCCTGGGCTACACACACACCAGAGAGCAATAGATGCTGGCGACAAAGAACATGGTACGAGTGTGCACTTTGTAACGGAAGAGCTTGATGGTGGCCCTGTCATACTGCAAGCAAAAGTTCCGGTGTTCGAAGACGATAATGCTAGTGTACTTGCAGCACGTGTTCAGGCTCAGGAGCACCGAATCTACCCTATGGTGGCTAAGTGGCTGGTAGACGAGCGGTTGATCATGAAGGATGGTAAAGCCTATTTAGATGGCGCAGAACTTGGCGCACACGGCTACGCCTCCGATGAGTAGTCCTGAACACCAAACTCCAAACACAAAAGAGCAGCCTGAGAGCTGCCTTTTGTTATTTTGAAACATATAAACTTGATTCAAGAAAGCCGTAGTGAGACTAGAAACCTAAAACCCAACATTCTAAAAAATCCCATAACCACTTGAGTAACACGACACTCGGAAAGTAGATTCTGAATCTGGTTCGTTCCTCACCGTTCAGAATGACGTGGTGTTTTATGAGAAATTTCTATCAGTTCCATCTTTCCGGCAAGCCTTAGCGAGACTAGGAGGCTAGAAAGTATGAGAGTTCACCAGTATCCGCCCTCGATTTAAACGCATAAAAATAAAGCTCGCGATTAAGCGAGCTTTACGAGTTGTTCCGAATGAACCGCTATTCTAACGGCTCAGTTGGCGCCTGATTGCCCGGTTTCACCGCTGCAAACGGCACATTCACCAGTTCAGAGGCATTGTTTTTCACAAGTTCACCTAGGTGAAACAAGCCGTATTCGCCAGGCTTCATCCGCTGCCAAGCTTCATTGCCCGTTAAAGGTTGAGTCGCGATCACAGACACAATGTCATGTGGCGTTGTTTCTTCTTGGAAGTTAATTTCCACATCTTCATCAAGCAAAGCGGCTTTACCAAACGGTGCACGTCTCGTGATCCAATACAAATGATTGGTGCAATACGTCATTACATACTCACCATCACTCAGAAGCATGTTAAATACACCCTTCTCTCTTAGCTCATCACAACATTTAGCAACATATAAGAATACCGATTCCATATCCTTTGGCGGCTCAGGATATCGATCTTCCATTTGCTTCAGCAACCAACAAAAGGCCAGTTCGCTATCTGTCTCGCCGACAGGTCGGTGTCGACCCGTATGTAAGTCTTGATAGCCTGAGAGCTGACCGTTGTGCGCAAACGTCCAATACCTCCCCCACAGCTCACGTGTAAAAGGGTGAGTGTTTTCTAAATTAACACCACCACGATTCGCCTGCCGGATATGACTAACGACAGCACGACTCTTGATAGGATAATTTTGCACTAACTCTGCAATTTGCGACTCACAACTTGGCTTGGGATCTTTGAAAGTTCGAAAACCTTTCCCTTCGTAGAAGGTAATTCCCCATCCGTCACGGTGTGGGCCAGTTCGACCTCCACGCTGCATGAGCCCGGTAAAACTGAAACAAATATCCGTCGGAACATTAGCGCTCATACCGAGCAATTCACACATGATTTAAAAAACTCCCTAACAACACAGCTCGAAAAGGTGGCTGTGAAACGACTATTCCATCTCTTTTTCAATCAACTGAATGATGATATGAATAATCTTAATATGAATTTCCTGAATGCGGTCCGCATAACCAAAGTGTGGCACGCGGATTTCAATATCGGCAAGCCCTGCCATTTTGCCGCCATCTTTGCCTGTTAGCGCAATCGTCTTCATGCCTTTCGCTTGCGCCGCTTCAATCGCTTTCAGGATGTTACCTGAGTTACCTGAAGTCGACAGACCAAACAGTACGTCACCTTTTCGGCCTACCGCTTCTACATAACGGGAAAACACGAAGTCATAACCAAAGTCATTACTCACGCAAGAAAGGTGGCTTGGATCTGAAATAGCAATACCAGCATAGCCAGGACGGTTTTCTCGGTAACGGCCTGTTAACTCTTCGGCAAAGTGCATCGAATCACAGTGAGAACCACCGTTACCACATGACAGTACTTTACCATCTTGCTTGAATGAGTCAGCAATCATTTTCGCCGCTGCTTCGATTTGCGCAATGTTATGGTCATCGCTTAAAAATTTGTTGAGCACTTCAGCAGCTTCGTTTAATTCACTTCTAATCAGATCATGGTACATAAGACGTTCTCTTTATTATTTCGGCTTCAGTCAGTCCTAGATTCACTGAGCAAATTGTTCTGATACCAATTTGGTATCGGACATTTCATAAACCTGAACTCGGGTTTGATTACTCTGAGTTTACCCACAAACGAGAATTAGTGTCGATAGTGAACCAACAGATTTAGATTGGTGATGGTAATAAACTTGTCAACTTGCTCATGAAACCATCACTCAAATCGCAACTTTAGAACTTTAACTCTACTTAGATCACTTTTTATCCAATCTTATGTTTTACATTTCCTTAATATTTTGATTACACTTAAACCAACTGGTTAGACCTCTTACCTAACATACAGACGTACAACACTTATAAAGTCTGAAAAGGAAAATACATATGGACATCTTGCTCTCAATCATCACGATGACGGTCGTGTTAGGCATTACGCTCTACCACCGCATGTCTCTCGTGAAATCTATTAGTTTACTCACAGCAGCTATGTTAGCGCTTACAGTAACAGGCGCGGTTGGCGTTGCTGGTTGGACGATTTACGTTCTTGCTGCCGCTGTATTCGCGGTTCCTGGCGTACGTCAGTCTTTGATAAGCCGCAAAGCATTAGCGCTTTTCAAGAAAGTGCTGCCAGCTATGTCTCAAACCGAAAAAGAAGCGTTAGACGCAGGTACCGTCTGGTGGGAAGCCGAGCTATTTAAAGGCAAACCAGAGTGGCAAAAGCTTCACGCAATTCAAGCACCTAAATTAAGTGCAGAAGAACAAGCCTTTTTAGACGGTCCAGTGAATGAAGTGTGTGCCATGGTGAGCGATTTCCAAGTGACTCACGAACTCGCAGACTTACCGCCAGAAGTATGGCAATACCTGAAAGATCACAAATTCTTCGCCATGATCATTAAGAAAAAGTACGGTGGTCTGGAATTCTCAGCATACGCGCAATCACTAGTACTACAAAAACTAACGGGTGTTTCTGGCGTTCTATCGTCTACCGTTGGTGTTCCTAACTCTTTGGGTCCTGGTGAGCTACTGCAACACTACGGTACTGAAGATCAGAAAAACCATTACTTACCGCGCCTAGCTGAAGGTAAGGAAATCCCTTGTTTCGCCTTAACGAGTCCAGAAGCGGGCTCTGACGCTGGATCTATTCCAGATTACGGTGTGGTCTGTAAAGGCGAATGGGAAGGAAAAGAAGTACTGGGTATGCGCCTGACTTGGAACAAGCGCTACATCACCCTAGCGCCAGTCGCAACGGTACTAGGCTTAGCATTTAAACTTCGCGATCCTGAAGGTTTGCTAGGCGACAAAGAAGATCTTGGCATCACTTGTGCGCTTATCCCAACTGATGTCAAAGGTGTTGAGATTGGTAACCGACACTTCCCGCTCAATGTGCCATTCCAAAATGGTCCAACGCGCGGTAAAGACATCTTTGTTCCTATCGATTTCATTATCGGTGGTGAAAAAATGGCGGGCCAAGGTTGGCGTATGCTGGTTGAGTGTTTGTCGGTTGGACGTGGTATCACACTACCTTCAAACTCAACAGGTGGTATCAAAACTGCCGCAATGGCCACAGGTGCTTACTCACGCATTCGTCGCCAGTTCAAACAGCCAATCGGTCACATGGAAGGCGTAGAAGAGCCATTGGCACGTCTTGGTGGTAATGCTTATGTGATGGATGCAGCAAGTAACTTAACCGTGGCAGGTATCGACCTAGGTGAAAAACCTTCGGTTATCTCAGCTATCGTGAAGTACCACTGTACTCATCGCGGTCAGCAAAGCATCATCGACGCAATGGACATCGTAGGCGGTAAAGGGATCTGTATGGGACCTTCTAACTTCCTAGCGCGTGGTTACCAAGGTGCACCAATCGCGGTAACGGTTGAGGGTGCAAACATCCTAACTCGTTCAATGATCATCTTTGGTCAAGGTGCGATTCGTTGTCACCCTTACGTTCTTGAAGAAATGAACGCAGCATATTCTGAGGCTGGCGATGCAGTTGAGAAGTTCGATAAAGCGCTTGCTGGTCACGTGAGCTTTACAATGAGTAACCTCGTGCGCAGTATCTGGTTTGGTTTGAGCGATGGTTTAGGTTCTTCATCACCAACCAAAGATGCAACCAAGCGTTACTACCAACAATTGAACCGTTACAGCGCAAACCTTGCTCTGCTATCGGATATCTCAATGGCAGTGCTAGGTGGCTCTTTGAAGCGTAAAGAGCGTCTATCAGCGCGTCTTGGTGACATTCTAAGCCAGCTATATTTGAGCTCTGCGACGTTGAAACGTTTTGAGCAAGATGGCCGCCCAGTCGAAGATTTACCATTAGTACACTGGGGTCTACAAGACAGTTTGAAACAAGCGGAAGTGGCGGTAGACGAATTCTTAGCAAACTTCCCGAACAAAGTGATTGGTCGTGCACTGCGCGTGTTAATCATGCCATTCGGTCGTGTACGCAAAGCGCCAAGCGATAAACTAGACAGCAAAGTGGCGCGCATTCTACAAACGCCTAGTGCAACGCGCTCACGCATTGGTCGCGGTCAGTACCTTGAACCAACCGAGCACAACGCAGCAGGTAAGATTGAGCTTGCCCTGTCAGTCATTCTTCAAGCTGAGCCAGTGTTCGACAAAGTATGTAAAGCGCAAGGCAAACGTCGTCCATTCCTACGTTTGGATATGATTGCTCAGGAAGGGCTAGAGCAAGGCTTGATCACGCAAGAAGAAGCCGACCTACTAAGAGAAGCTGAACAGCATCGTCTGGATACAATCAACGTTGACGACTTTGAGCCGGAATTGCTCGCCGCAAAGCCGCTATACCCTCAGATGGATAGCGTTGCCTAACTTTCTAATCTGAAACCATAAAACGGGAGTAACAACTCCCGTTTTTTTATAGCTACCAGAATAGCGTTCATAACACCTCACACCACGAAGAACCTCTGCGCAAGCGCAATAAAATCCACGCACTCCGAACCTTCCCCCGATTTCCAGTGATAACTAACTCACAGACGTTCCAAGCAAGCGGTGTATACTTTTAAGTAACTCACTCACATATATGGTAAATCCGTTGGCTAAAATATTATTCGCACAGTGGTTCCCTGGGCTTGTTCAGCTTAAGCATTATCAAAAAGAATGGTTTGTTAACGACTTTAGAGCCGCCTTTTCTGTTGTCGCGGTTGCCCTGCCAGTTGCCATAGCTTATGCACAGCTAACCGGTGTATCTGCAATTGTCGGTCTGTACTCGTGTGTACTGCCAATGTTGGTATACGCCATGATGGGCACATCTCGACAACTCATTGTCGGACCCGATGCAGCAACCTGTGCAGTGATTGCCGCCGTTGTTACGCCGCTTGCCGCGGGTGATCCTACAAAGCATTGGCAGTTAGTCATGACCATGACAGCGATGACTGGTATTTGGTGTGTACTGGCCAGTCGTTTCAAGTTAGGGGTGTTTGCAGACTTCCTTTCTCGCCCGATTCTTTTGGGTCTACTCAACGGTGTCGCTCTCACAATTATCGTTGGTCAGTTTGCCAAAGTGGTCGGTTTGAAATACGAACAACGTTATTTGCTGGAACGCTTATGGGAGGCTCCACAACGATTAACCGAGCTTCATTGGCCTACCGTAACTCTGAGTATCGTGACGGTTGTCATTTATTTACTCACCAAACGCTACCGACCAACTTGGCCTGCTGCCATGCTGGCGATACTCGTGACTACCGCGTCAGTTTGGTTTTTCCATTTAAAAGAGATGGGCGTATCCGTAGTTGGGCTCACTCAAGGTGGTTTCCCTCAGTTTCAAACGCCGGAGTTTGAGCTAGGTGAAGTTCGTGAGCTAGTGGTCCCGGCGCTCAACCTTGCGATTGTCAGCTTTGTTAGCATGATGCTCACCGCGCGCAGTTTCGCCGCTAAAAACGGTTATGATATTGATGCAAATAAAGAGTTTCAGGCGTTGGGCTTTGCCAACATTGCCTCAGCGTTTTCGCAAGGTTTCGCGATAAGCGGCGCTGACTCACGCACAGCGGTAAATGATGCAAATGGCGGTAAATCTCAATTAGTTTCGATTGTCGCCGCAATCACCATTGCCATTATTGCGGTATTTATTTATGAGCCTTTACAGTTTATTCCCATCGCATCACTTGGTGTCGTGTTGATCATCGCATCCCTGTCGCTGCTCGATCTCAAAGCCATTTGGAAATTAAAATCTCGTGACAAAGATGCGTTCTATCTAGCAATCATCACTTTTATTTCTGTTTTGATCGTAGGCGTAATACCGGGGATCACTTTGGCGGTACTGCTAGGGCTGTTTCAATTTTTACGTATTGTCATGCGACCGAGTGATCAGCTACTTGGCTTGGATGAAAAAGGCACCATTCGGACTATCGACGACTCAGGAAAAGCTTCGCCTATTCCTGGAATGGTGATTTACCGCTTTAACTCGCCGCTGACTTACTTCAACGCACCTTACTTTAAACGCCGAGTGTTAGAGCAAGTAGAACATCACAAAGACGCAAGTTGCGTTGTCATCGACGCCGTATCGAGCTTTACTCACTTAGATCTCAGTGTGATGGCAACACTGGCAGATATTCACAATACTTTAAAAAAGAGAGGCGTACGCTTAATCCTCGCAGGAAGGAAACGACGCTTACGTCAATGGTGTGAGCTTACTGGTATCAGCACCAGTGAAGGAGGCATCTTACTGCGAGCCGATATGTACCTTGCCATTAAACTTAGTGGCTGTTACATCAGTGCTGTGGGTGAGGGACAAATTCCTACTGTTCAAAAAGAGCCTGATTTAGAGCAGCCACCCAAACCAATTCCAGAAGTGGCTTAAATGGAAATTTAATATAGAAAACAGGAGATTAAACTCCTGTTTTCAAGTACTTATCTTCACAGCTGAATACGTATTACGCCTTCGGCTTAAACTTTTTTGTCATCCCTTGGCTTTTAGGAGCCACCAGCCTATAACCAAGCTTTTCGTAAAAGACCGGCTCATCAGCAATCATAGAAACGTAAGAGCCTTCAAGTGCAACAGAAGAAAGATAACCGTCGATGTATTCCATGACTTTTCTACCTAAACCGTTACCTTGATAATCAGAATCAACGGCAACGTCGACAATTTCGAAGTTACACGCCCCGTCACCAACAATCCGGCCCATTGCAATGAGCTTTCCTTCATCCCGGACAGATACGCCATACAACGAATTGGGTAGACCAATTTCAGCAGCTTTCAACGATTTGGGTGATAGCCCGGCTTTGACGCGCATATCACAGTATTCTTTCGGGCTTGGCACGTGCTCTTCATATCTTATTGTCATTATGTACGACTCCTTTGTATCACCTTGGAGCTTACATAACCAAACTGTATAAATAAACAGTTAAAATTGGAAAGATGTTCCCATTAAGCACACAAAGTGTCGGGTCTGGAAAAGAAGCCACCGACAACTCTGACGCCATAGTAGATATAAGTCGCTCTGAAGCTAGACATTCCTTTTTCTAAACATATTTCTCTCAGCAACATATCCGCATGCTTTCGAGCACTTTGTGGCAACACCTCTTCCCTCATGAGTTGGTAAACAGCATCATGAACTAAAGAAGCTTTCATAATGTTTTTTGTGTCTAACGCCGGCCCACTCGCTCCATCCCATGCGTAGCCCTTTTTAATCGTTAACACGCCTTGTTTGGACAAACTAAGAAAAGGGCTGTCATACGCGTTACTCACTGAAATGTGAGTCTCAATCTTTTCTTCAGAATGGAGAGTGTATTTATACTTCTGACGCTTTTTGTATTTCATCAGAGACCTCGCGTTTACTTATTCTTATTTATCACGCACAGCTGAATATTTATCCAGAAACCCTACAAGATCGGCTCTTGTTATTATGGCGTACTACCTATTACAAAGCCCAAATCAATGTAAATAGAACTCCATGCAATCAATAAAGCCAGAACCCCTGACTTTATTGATCAAAATTTAACCAGAAATCCTTATTCTGAAGGAAGTCTACTCAATTTTTTATGGATATCTTCTACAAAATTGGCTTGTTCACTTGGAGAAACCTCTAGAACATAATGAAAAAACGGACTTGTATGCTCAGTAATTTTATACTCTTCACTTAACAGCTTAATTACTTGTTCATGATTAAATCGTGCGGAGACTAAGCCACTCTCGGTTTCTTGAGTTATAACTATATAGTGAGCGGTTGGAAAAACCGTAAACCTTCCTTCGACAGGAAACCAGGGAGCAAAAGAAATAATCTCGTCATCAATTATGTATGCTTGAGGTTTACTGACATAAGTGTAAGGGTACTTTTCATCTAAATAGGGTCTTGCTGTATCAAACAAGCCATCATAATAAGTTGGTATTTCTACTTTTTGGATTTTACTTAAGGGATCAAAAGTGAAGGTATCAAGTTATTTTAAATTATTACTTCCCGCATCTGGATTATTAATACCATCATCAATAGAAGAGCAACCTACAATTATCACTGCACAAAAAAAAGCTAAAATTTTATTCATTATTTCTTTATACCGAATCAACTTGAAGATGCAGGCTTGAGAACCTGAAAATTATCATTAATTCGAGATGCCAAAGAGCCTGCGATCTCTGGAAGAGTCAC